>NZ_JBSFEV010000064.1:0-29300 GCF_053594615.1 Streptomyces sp. NPDC001858 | reverse complement strand
TTCCCACTCGGCATCCGTCAGATCACCCCGCCCCATGCCACAGGAACGACTCGGGCAAGAAGCAGTCACATGATCGGCCGGACAAGTCCTAGGCGAGGTCCTCACCGAAGACGCGGAATGGGACGGCAGCGTCTTCGGCTTCCCCCCGGTCGTCGGACTGGAGGCGATCGCTTCCGTCCTGAGTGCCGACGGGCACGCGAGCGCTCATCACACGACGAACATCGTCGTGTCGGAGGGGCCGGGCGACGAAGCCCGGGTCCGGTCCAAGGCGCTGGGCCTCGTCGGCGGCACCGTCGTCAGCGCCGTCTACGCCGACGAGCTGCGCCGCACGGCCGACGGCTGGCGCATTTCCAAGCGGGTCATACAGGTCAAGTGACCGTCAGGGCCACCTGCTGCGGCCTCTGGTCGTCTGCCGTGGCCCCGATGAGACCCTGACTCCTTTCTCGCGTAAGCCGAGGGCGCGTATGACGACGGCCTGGTCGTGCCCAGGAATGTCGTCCGCGTGTGTTCTTGCGGCCTCGCGCCGGCCGCCCCGGTGAAGGCAGACGTCGCCCCACCTGCCCTGCCGGCCACGTAGACCCGGTGAGGCGGCGTCCGTCCTCGGCCCCGCCTTGCACGAACCGTTCTGTTCCTTACCCCAGGAGATGACCATGAAGAACCCCGTTTCTCGCCGCTCCGCCGTCGCCGCGACGCTCGGCGCGTCTGCCGCGGTCGCACTCGCGACCGCGGGTACTGCCTCTGCCCATCCGAAATCCGATGACAGGAGCCACCGGCCGGAGAGCCAGGTGCAGCACAACAAGCGTGTCGCCGTCGCCTTCCTGGACCTGGCCTTCAACAAGAAGCAGCCCCAGGAGGCCGCGGACCGGTACGTGGGCGCCAAGTTCATCCAGCACAACCCGCTGTCCGCCGACGGAACGGGGCCGTTCGTCGCGTACGTGACGTGGCGGACGACCCTGTCCCCGGAGCTCACGTTCGACTTCAAGCGAGTGTTCGGCGAAAAGGACCTGGTGGCGGTGCACTACAAGAGGACCTACGACTCGGCCGACCGCGGCGCCGCGGTGATGGACATCTTCCGGTTCGAGAACGGCAAGATCGTCGAGCACTGGGACGTCATCCAGGACATCCCGGAAACGTCCGCGAACGACAACACCATGTTCTGACCCACTGAACTACTGAGCGTGGGAGACCAGCCCCTTCGCGAAGTCGAGTTGCTCCTTGTGGAAGGCCGCGCCGACGTAGTGGTGATCGATGTTGTGGCCACTGCCCAGGACGCGCCGAGCAGCCACCGAGGGTGCGGCGGTGAAAGCATTCCCGAAGGCGGCGACCGTTTCGTCGCTGCTGTGCCAGAACCCTTCGTGCTCGGCCAGTCCGTAGTGGACGGCTACCTCGATCTTCGCGGCGATCCCCGCGGAATCCGTGCCCCACCGGCCCGCCACCTCCACCAGCTCCGCCACGGGAACGGGCGATCCGGCGTGCTCCGCGAGGCCGAGCACGCTCGGATCGTACGTGTCCTGAGGTCCGTACATGAACCGCAGGAGGTGCTCACGGCTGAATTCCATCGAGCTGCCCGGCGCCGCGGACTTCAGCGCTTCGTTCGACCGCTGCGATTCGTCGTGGATTCCGGTGACGGAGACACCGAGGAGCGGCCAGGTGCGGTCGCCGGCTGCCAGATGCAGGGCGATCGCACCGCCTACGGAGTGTCCGACGAGGACGATCCCCGGGGCGTTCGAGAGGTGACGGTGCCAGAGTTCGGCGATGGCCCTCTGGAGCACCTCAGCATTCCGGCGGAACGAGATCTCCCCCTTCAGCGCGGTGCTGCCGCCATAGCCCGGACGGTCGAGCGACACCACAGGAAATCCCTCGCGCCGCGCGGCTTTTATCAGCGAATACCCGGGCACGTCGAAGTACGACGCGTTGTAACCGCCTCCGGGAAGGCAGACCAGCAACGGCATCCCGGGACGGCCCGCTTCCCCTATGCCGGTGATCCGGGTGTTTCCCAGGTCGAGAGTGATGCGGTTCGCAGTCATGAGAAAGCTATCTTCCGTTCTCCATCAAAAACTTCCGCAGCAGCTCCTTGTACTCCTCCGGGCGAATGCGGTGGACCAGGTGCCCGGCGCCCTCGATCGTCTCCAGCCGGCCGCCAGGGAGGAGGCGAGCGGCTTCAGCCAGCCCCTCCTGGGGGGTGTAGCTGGTCGATCCGCCGCCGATGATGAGCGTCGGAGCGGTGATCTCGGGAAGGCCGTTCCACCAGGAAGGATCGGGGTTGTGGATCTGGTGCACCAGCGAGGTGGCCGCGAAAAAATCGAAACGCGCAGCCCCAGGCACTTCCTCCGAACCCTCGGGGAAGTCCACGTCGATGGGTGCGGTGTCCTCCCAGACCATCCGCTCGATCCGCTCGGGAAACTGTTCCGCGAAAACGCACCCGACCCGCGCGCCCATCGAGTGGCCGATCAGTGTGAACCGGCCCAGGGAAAGCGTATCGGTGAAGGCTTCAAGGTCGCCGCACCCCAGCTCGAAGGAGTATGCCCCGGGCCAGGCGCTTTCGCCATGGCCGCGCTGAGTGAGGGACAGAACGTGGTAGTGCTCGGCGAGGAAACCCGCGATCTCGTCCCAGTCCCGCGCGTCGTACATGAGGCCATGCAGAAGAACCGCCGGCGGCGCATCCGGATCACCCGCCTCGCGATAGTGGAAAGTCAGCTGCGAAAGCTCGATACGGTGGTCGATGAAAACGGTCATCTGCTCTTCCGTCCGGTCGGGGAGGCGCTGGTGTCGACCGTATGAGCGTCTTCGCACGGGTGGGAGAGACGGTTCATCCATGGATCGACGGTCCCTGCCTGCGATCGTCGGCATTCCGCAGGTCACGCCGGGCCGGGTGCTCAGCCATGGATCGGCGGTCTCTGGATAGCCGGGCGGGAAGCGGTGAGGATGGTGGGCATGGACAAGAAGGAACTGGCGGAATTCCTGCGCCACCGACGTGAGGCACTGCGCCCGCGTGACGTCGGGCTGGTCGAGGGGGCGCGTCGGCGTACCCGGGGGCTGCGCCGCGAGGAGGTCGCTCAGCTCGCCGGCATGTCCACCGACTACTACGCCCGCCTGGAGCAGCAGCGGGCCCCGCAGCCGTCCGTCCAGATCACCACCGCCCTTGCCCGGGCGCTGCGGCTGACCCTGGACGAGCGCGACCATCTCTTCGTCCTCATCGGCCACAACGCCCCGGCCCGCTTCCACCGCTCCGAGCACGTCAGCCCGACGCTGATGCGGGTGCTGGACCGGCTGGACGACTCCCCGGCCCTGGTGCTGACCGACATGGCCGACACCCTCGCGATGAACCCGCTGGCCATCGCCCTGCTCGGCGACCAGACCCGCCACACCGGCCTGGCCCGCAGCGCCTACTACCGCTGGTTCATGGACCCCGCCGAGCGCCTGGTGTATCCCCAGGAGGACCACGAACGCCACGGCCGCGCCCAGGCGGCCCGCCTGCGGGTCGCGCTGACAGCCGGCAGCGACGTCCCCCGAGCTGCCCGGATCCTGGCC
Organism: Streptomyces sp. NPDC001858; assembly: GCF_053594615.1. Classification (NCBI taxonomy): domain Bacteria; kingdom Bacillati; phylum Actinomycetota; class Actinomycetes; order Kitasatosporales; family Streptomycetaceae; genus Streptomyces; species Streptomyces sp. NPDC001858. The sequence continues at coordinate 25,769 of NZ_JBSFEV010000064.1, read as the reverse complement.
GAACTCCAGGAACACAGCCCCGAGTTCGTCCGCCTGTGGGCACTCCAGGAGGTCGCCCAGCGCTACGACGAGAGCAAGACCATCGTCCATCCCGAGCTCGGCCGCATCGACGTCGACGGCCAGGTGCTGTTCACCGAGAACCGCGCCCAGACCCTGGTGGTGCTCACCACCCGCCCCGGCACGGACAGCCACAGCAAGCTGGAACTGCTCTCGGTCATAGGCCACCAGCAGCTCACCCCGTGATGAGGCTTAGGTCCATCTGCCGAGGCCGCTTCGGACCGGCGCCGGATCCCGGCCCGCTTCCACGTCGCTAGCCTCGGTCATCAGCCCCACTCACACGTGCCGCTCCGGGCCGGACGCCGTAGCCCGCCCGATGCACCCCTGTGAACCGGATGGCACACCACCGGCGCCAAGGATGCACCCGAGGAGAGCGATGCCCAGCAGCGGATACACGTACGTCTGCAAGCTCGATGCGTTGGAAGAGGGCATCCCGCAGCGCTTCGAGGTGGAGGGCGTGCCCGTCTCGCTCGTCCTGACCGGGCGAGAGGTCTTCGCGATCCACGACATGTGCTCGCACAGCGCCGTCTCGCTCTCTGAGGGGGAGGTGGACGGCTTCACCGTCGAGTGCTGGCTGCACGCCTCCCGTTTCGACCTGCGCACGGGCCGTCCCCTCGGCCGGCCGGCGACTCGTCCTGTGCCCGTGTACCCGGTGCGGATCGAGGACGAAAGCGTGTACGCACAGCTGACAGGAACACCGTGACGGAGGCACCGGACGGCACCGCCGCCGAGCGGGCCGATGCCGCCCGCAACCGTGCCCGGCTGCTGGAGGCGGCAGCCCGGCTGGTGGCCGAGCACGGGGCCGAGCATGTGACGATGCGGGAGGTCGCGGAGGCCGCCGGCGTCGGCAAGGGCACGCTCTTCCGCCGGTTCGGCGACCGCGACGGACTCCTGCTTGCCCTCCTGCGGGAGGCCGAGGCCGAGTTCCACCAGGCATACACCGAAGGCGCCCCGCCGCTGGGCCCGGGTGCACCCCCAAGGGAGCGGCTGGAGGCGTTCGGCCGCGCGCTGATCGAGCGCATCGTCGCCAAGGCGGACCTGGGTGCCGTGCTCGGGCGCCAGGTGCTCCATGATCGCCGCCACGCCTCCGACACAGGCCGCGCCTTCCACCAGCACGTCTCGACTCTCCTGCACAAAGCAGGAGTTGACGGGGACCACGACATGCTCGCCCACGCCCTGCTCGCCTTCACGACCTTCGAGACGACGGATTACCTGCACGTCGGATGCGAAGTCCCCGTGGCACGGCTCCAGGCCACTTGGGTGGACCTGGTACGGCGGATGACCCGAGCCTGCGAGGTGTGAATCCCTGCACGACCACATCACCGTGCTCGATCAGGCACTCGCCCAGATCCCCGACGCCCACCGGCACGGCACCGACATCCTCATCCGCGCCGACGGCGGCGGATCCGCGAAAGCCTTCCTCACCCACGTCCGCGACCTGCGGAAACGAGGCATCCGCACCTTTTTCTCGGTCGGATACGCCATCACCGCAACGGTCCGCCGCGCCATCCGGGCCATGCCCGACCACCTGTGGCATCCCGCCCTGGACCAGGACGGAACGCTGCGTGAGGGCGCCGAGGTCGCCGAGCTGACAGGCATGATCGATCTGGACGGCTATCCGAACGGCACCCGCGTCGTCGTGCGCCGGGAGCGGCCGCGCCCCGGAGCCCAAGTGTCCCTGTTCGACCAGGACGAGGGCTGGCGTCATCAGGTGTTTCTCACCGACACTCCCTACTCCGGTGGCGGCTCCGCCCAGTTCCTGGAAGTCCGCCACCGAGGGCATGCCACCGTCGAGGACCACATCCGGTGCGGCAAGACCACCGGCTTCGGCCGCTTCCCTTCCCGCTACTTCCACGTCAATGCCGCCTGGCTCGAACTCAGCCTCACCGCGATCGACCTGCTGGCCTGGACCCGTGTCCTGCTGCTGGAAGGGGAATTGGCCACCGCCGAGCCGAAGAAGCTCCGCTACCGGCTCCTGCACGTTGCCGCACGCCTCACCTGCGGCGGCCGCCGTCTGCGCCTGCGGATATCAGCCACCTGGCCCTGGAGAAAACGAACTTGCCGCGGCCTTCCATCGTCTGGCCGCGTTGCCCCGCCCGGTCGGCTGACCGGCAACACCACCTGACCGCCACGACCCGAAGGACCTGGAGAACCCGACCATCGCGCCGGGCCTCCACCATGCCCGAGCACTCAAATCGAGTCGCCCACCCGACAGCTGACGATCAGCAACGTCTCATCACACCAACCGAAACGGCAAGGCTAGGCCCAATACCGGTAACTTAGGGGCAATCCGGTCGTTGTTGTTGGTGTGGCAAGAGCGGGTCAGTCGAAGTCATCTGGTGAGCGGTTGTCGGACCGGGTCGCGGTCGGGGTGCTGACGCAGGCGTTTCCTCAGTCGCTTGTGGACGAGGTGTTGGCGGAGACGGGTCGGGTGCAGCAGCGCAACCGGCTGTTGCCGGCCCGGCTGGTGGTCTACTTCGTGTTGGCGATGTGCCTGTTCTCCGGGCAGAGCTATGAGGAGGTCGCCCGACTGCTGACTGCGGGTCTGCAGGGTTCGCGGCGCTGGCGTACGTCGTGGGTGGTGCCGAGTACGGCGGCGATCTGGAAAGCCAGGTCCCGGCTGGGGGTGGCGCCGTTGCGGCAGTTGTTCGCGCGGGTGTGCCGTCCGGTTGCCACACCGGATACTCAGGGTGCCTTCTACCGCGACTGGCGGCTGACCGCGATCGACGGCACCACATTCGACCTGCCCGACACGAAGGCGAACGTGGAGGCGTTCGGCCGTCCGCCCCGCTCCGGGCGTGGTGAACAGGACGTCGGCTACCCGCAGTTGCGCATGGTCGGCCTGGTGGAGTGCGGCACCCACGCCGTCTTCGATGCTGCGATCGGAGCTCTGCGCACCGGAGAGCAGGCTCTGGCCCGGGCGGTCCTGGTGTCCCTGCGGCCGGGGATGCTGCTGCTGGCCGACCGTGGCTTCTGCGGCGTGGACCTGTGGCGCACAGCCACGGCCACGGGGGCGGACCTGCTGTGGCGAGTCCGCAAAGACCTCGTGCTGCCGGTGGTCGAGCAGTTGTTGGACGGCTCGTATCGCACCGAGATCTTTGATCGCAGCGACATCCACCACACCCGTCGTGGGGTGCCAGTACGCGCGGTGGAATACACCATCGCCGGCCATGAGGGCGTCTACCGGCTCATCACCACGATCCTCGACCCGGACCAGGCCCCGGCTGCGGAACTGGCCGCCCTCTACGCCCAGCGATGGGAGTTCGAGTCCACCCTCGACGAAATCAAGACCCACCTCGGCGGGTCGCACCTGGTACTGCGTTCGCAGCACCCTGACGGCGCCGAGCAGGAACTTTACGGCTTCCTGCTCGTCCACCACGCCATCCGGCACCTGATGCACCAGGCCGCACGACAAGCCGACCGGGACCCCGACCGGATCTCCTTCACCCGCTCACTGCGCGTCGTGCGCCGCCAGGTCACAGACCAGGCGGCATTTACCCCCCGGCCGACTCGCCCGCGCGGTCAAAGCCACCCACGCTGAACTCCTCGAACGCCTCCTGCCACGGCGACGCCGCCGGGCCAACCCCCGCGTCATCAAACGCAAAGTCGCCAGCTGGCCCCTCAAACGCGCCGCCCACCGCGTTGCAGACCGCCCATGTGCTGCGGCTGTCACCATCGTTGGCGCCACCAAACCCAAACGGGTCAAACGGATACCAAAGCCCTAAGTTACCGGTATTGAGGCTAGGCTCCGTTCGGTGGAGAGGCTCTGGATCACCGCGATGGCTGTCCTGTGGGGTACCGGCACGAGCTTGCTCATACCGCGCGCCGCGTACCGGCTCTCCGTGCCGCCGGAGGAACCATGGCGAACGGCGTGCCCGGCAGGGCACCCTCTCGCCGGAATCGCGGATGGTTGGCTGGGACGGGCCTGCTGTGCCGACAAGGATGCGTTCGGGCCGAGCACGCCTGCCATCGCCCTGGTGACGGCCGGGGCCTGTGCCGTCCTGGCCGCCGCCGACGGCGACCGTCCCGAGCTGCTCGTGTGGCTACTGCTCGCGCCGATCGCCGTGCTGCTCGCCCCTATCGACTTCGCGGTGCACCGGATGCCCGACGTGGCTACTCTCCCGCTCGCGGTGACCGCGCTCGTCGGGCTCGGAGGGGCTGCCTGCTGCCTGCTGCTGGCGGCAGTTGGAGGACTGCGCTGCTCGGCGCTCTTGCACTCGGCACCTGTGACCTCGTGTTGTTCCTGATCAACCCCAGGGGCTTCGGCTTCGGCGATGTGAAACTCGCCCCTGCGCTCGGGCCGTTCTGGGCTGGTACGGCTGGAAGATCCTGCTGATCGGTACCTTCGCTGGATATCTGTTCGGTGCGCTGTACAGCGTCGGCCTGATCCTCGCGCGCCGTGCCGGGCGTAATTCAACGATCCCGTTCGGACCGTTTCGCCTGGCTGGAACCTTCGTTGGAATCCTCTTGGGTTCCCACACGTAGGCTCCGGTTCTGATGTCCGTTTCCGGCCTACGTTTCCCCTGGTCTTGCCTGGGGGACACGGAGGCCGAGATCTGCCAGCGGCCCGGGCCATGTGTCAGGGGTGTCCACATCCACGACGGGGCGACCGTTCGCAGCGCGGGCCGGCCTCAAGGGGCCGAAAGATTCCGACTTTGCAGCTTCGTCGCTCGCTGAGCTCCGAGAGCTGATCGGCAGTGTGACTAATGTGGCGTGCCGTGGGCATCCGCCTGTCTGCCGGCGGGGCGGGTGCCTTGTTCTGCAGCGCACACGGTCCGGGGCGAGTAGGTATGCGAGATGCTAGAGCGGGATGAGACGACTGGCGGCGGCCCGATCGGGGAGCGCCTGGCTGTCTGGCGCCTTCGCCGTGGACTCTCCCGGGAGGACTTGGCGTCCCGGGCGGGCTTGGAGCTCGGCTATGTCGCCGGCCTGGAGACAGGCGGCGACTGGATGGACCGCCGCAGCCGACTGGCCGCCCTGGCCGGAGCCCTGCACTTGGACGTCTCGGACCTGACCGGGCAGCCCTACCCGCCGCGTGGAGCCGAGCACGCGGCCGTCCGGGCGGTCGCGTTTCACCTGCGCCGCCGCGTTCTGCAATCGGACCGGGGGACATCGGCCGGCCCTCTGCTCGACGAATTGGCGGGACGGGTCCGAGACGCTGCACAGGCCGAGGCCGAAGGAGACGAACACCGTCTCGCCCTCGCGCTGCCCGAGTTGATCGACGCAGCCGACCTCGCGGTCACCGCGGCTACACCGCCAGGGCGCGGGGAGACAATCCGGCTACGGGTGCAGGCCCATGTACTGGGTGCCGGACTGCTGCGGCGGCTGGGATACAAGGACCTGGCATGGGTGATGCTCCACCGCGCCCGGCCCGGAACCGGGGAGCCTCTCCCGGTGCTGGTCGAGGAGGTGCATCTCCTGATCGACCTCGGCTTCCCCGAGTATGCTCTGGCCCGCGCCGAGCGCGTCCAAGGCACCGGGGCAGGGCAGGAGACCGGGCGGCATCGTAGCGGGCCGCACGCCTGCCAGGCCGCCTCGGCCGTCGAACTGGCCTGCTGGGACCTGGCCTCCCGCGCCGCCGGGGTGAAGGTGACGGCTCTGCTGGGCGGCACCAGTCGCACCACCGTCCCGGCCTACGCCACCGCCCTCGGTTTCGACCCGGCCCACCCGGCGGCCCCGGATGCGGCGGCCTGGATCACCGAAGCCGGGTTCTGGGGCAGAAGTGGCCGCTGCCCAGGCAGTTTGTCCTCGCCGGGCCGAAGGCTGTCGCGAGGACGCTCGGCCCGTTGCCGGAGGCGGCGTCATCGTCGCCGTCGACCCAGCCGGCGGGGACTTCGCCATCGGCGATGAGACCGGCATTATCGGCGCCGCCCGCGGCTACGACGGGCACCTCTACGTGCTTGAGGATCGCTTTGGAAGCATAGGCGCGAACGATGGGGGAAACGCAGCCTGTTACCCCGCGCTCGCCCTCAAAACCGACGCGATCGTAGTCGAGTCGAACTACGGCGGAGACACGGCCCGGCAGGCCCTCGCCCAAGGCGTGGGAGCAGCTGCGCGGCGAAGGCTCCACCGATCTCGCTCTCATGCCTGTGTCCTCGAGGTCACCGCCAAGGTGGGCAAGCGGCTGCGGGCCGAACCGATCGCCCAGCTGTACGAGCAGGGCCTGGTCCACCACGTCGGGGCGCACGTAGCGCTGGGGGACCAGATGGTCACCTGGGTCGTCGGCATGGACAGCCCCGACCGCATGGACGCCGCGGTCCACGGCCTGACGGAACTCGCCGACCCCGACCAGCTCGCCGCCGTCGCAGGACACCTCCACGACGACCGCCTCGGCGGACGCCGATAACCCCCGGAAAACGGCCCCATATAGCCAACGGCCCAGCCGGGGCACCCGATCGGCCTCGGCTGATGGCGTTCCGGGCCATGTCGATCAGGGGGAAAGCGGCCGCCGCGGCCGGCGTCTGCATGGCTGCCGTCGCCGTCGGCATGATCCTGCTGTGGTCTACCTCGCCTTCAGCGCTCACCTCGGAGCAGATCAAAGCCTCCGCTCAAGCTCGCTTTGGCGGGACGGAACATCCCCGCGGGCGCGGGGAGCAGACCGAGAGCGTCGGCTCGTTGTTCTCGTACTGGGGATCATCCCCGCAGGCGCGGGGAGCAGGTCTCGGGCGAGGAGTCGATGCCTTCCTCGGCGGGATCATCCCCGCGGGCGCGGGGAGCAGCAGGCCGTCCCCAACGTCGACGTCCCCCAGCCGGGATCATCCCCCGCGGGCGCGGGGAGCAGGGAACCTTCCGGTACGTGCCCAACTCGAACATGGGACCATCCCCGTGGGCACGGGGAGCAGTTGAGGACGGCGGGGGAGACCGGCCCGACGAGGGGATCATTCCCGCGGGCGCGGGGAGCAGGCGGCGCCGGTTCCGTCGCGCCAGACCGCGGTGGGATTATCCCCGCGGGCGCGGGGAGCAGGGTTCGAGCCGTATCCGTCGTCGGTGTACTGCGGGATCATCCCCGCGGGCGCGGGGAGCAGCGGCAAGACGACGACCATCAACCTCGGCGGGGATCATCCCCGCGGGCGCGGGGAGCAGGCGGCGGTGCTGCTTGGGAGGGAGGTCCGCCAGGGGATCATCCCCGCGGGCGCGGGGAGCAGTTGCTCGAGCCGCTGGTCCAGGAGGCGGCGCTGGGATCATCCCCGCGGGCGCGGGGAGCAGCGTCGGACCGGCACGGTGGGCGGTGCGGCCACGGGGATCATCCCCGCAGGCGCGGGGAGCAGGCCAGCACGTCCGGGTCGCCCAGGCCGGCGTGGGGATCATCCCCGCGGGCGCGGGGAGCAGTGTACGTGCGCCGCGATTCGGTACAGCGCGGCGGGACCATCCCCGCAGGCGCGGGGAGCAGACATCTTCCGCTCCGCAGGACTCCCCGCACCCGGGACCATCCCCGCAGGCGCGGGGAGCAGCCGACCTCGTGGGCGAGCAGCGCGGAGGGCTCGGGGTCATCCCCACGGGCGCGGGGAGCAGAGAAAGGGCACGGTGGCACTCCGGTATGGGCGGGGGACATCCCTACGGAGGGGAGCAGCCGTTGTCACACAGGTTCGACCAGCACCCGTTGGGACCATCCCCGCGGGCGCGGGACGCAGTTCTTGTTCACGTCATCACCTCAGACGATCTTGGGAACATCCCCGCGGGCGCGGGGAGCAGGCCTCGGAGGTCAGGCCCCAGACGCCCCAGTGGGGATCATCCCCGCGGGCGCGGGGCACAGTGGATCCAGCCGCATGTTCATTGCCTGTGGAGGGGATCATCCCCACGGGCAATGGGAGCAGTCATTGAGCGCGTCCAAGAAGTCGTCTGCCTTGGGATCATCCCCGCAGGCGCAGGGAACAGCGGCAGCAGGGCGACGCCGACTTCCCGGACCCGGGATCATCCCCGCGGGCGCGGGGAGCAGGCCTGGTACGTGGCGACACAGTGCGCAGCGTGGGGATCATCCCCGCGGGTGCGGGGTGCAGCGGTTGGTCCATTTCACGCGCCACTTGGCGGTGGGACCATCCCGGCACGGGCACTCACCGGGTCAGCAGCAGTCCGCAACCGTACGCCCGTGCATGCCCGATGCCCTGGGTCATGGCGTCGGCCAGGGCGGCAGGATCAGTGACCGTGAGCGTGCCCCGGATTTCCGCGCGGACTATGCGCAGGCCCTTGTGGGGACCGGGACTTGTGACCGTGGGGAGCATCCGGACGGCCAGGGACTCTTCTTCGGCGGTAGCGCCGATACGGGTGAGGCCGTCGGGTGCTTTGCTTGGTTCGCCGGGGGGCTGGAGGCGGCGTACGAACCAGTTCTTCACGTGGTCGGGGCGGGTGTGAGCGGTTCGTCGGCCGCGAGGGCGGTCAGGAGCCGGCGGACCGGACAGGCGGCTGTGCGTGGGGTTGACGACTGCGCGGAAGGTCAGGGAGTCGCCAGTGCGGAAGGTGCGGTCGACCGTGATTACGTGGGGTTTGTCGGTGAGTGCGCCGCGGGGCATGCCCGCCCAGTCTCCCGGGACTCGGGACTGCACGACCAGGACGAGGGCGCCGGCCTTCAGGTCGACGGACCAGGTGGACAGCACCCCCATCTGGGCGCGGGCATCGGGGTCACCGTCCGCGACCCAGCCGCGGAAGCCGCTCATGACGGTGCGGTGCATGTCCTGGGCGTCGACGAGGGACTTGGCGGTGTACGGGTGCCGGGCGTCCATGGTCAGAACGCTGTGTGTGGCAACGAAACGGGCGGCGGAGGGGGGCTTGGTCACGGGATGACGTCCCATTCGGTGGCATTCTCGGCGATGGTGACCCGGGTCCGTGTCTCCCACCGCGTGGTGTGTGCGCGACGGTCCGCGTCGAAGGTGACGGGCTGGTCCTGTACGGGGGCTGCCGCTGGGGTGCCCGGTGCCGTTTGGACCCATGCCCAGGGTCGGGGTGACGGCCGTGGCCCGACGCTCTGCGAGGGCAGTAGTGCGGTGGACTTGAACGCGTCTTCGATGGTCCCGCTGCTCACGGGTCCGGCCAGCGTTCCGGAGGGTGGGCACGACTTGCGGCCCAGCCACAGCAGGCGTTTCGGGCTCTCCAGCGCCGCGGCGACCCTTGCGAGGAAGGCCCGGTCCGGGTGCTGCAGCGCGGCCACGAACGCGGCATCGGCCAGATACCAGCGTTCGGTGACGAGCGCGCCCCGAGAGAGCTGCTTGGAGACCAGAGCGCCCGAGTCCGGCTGGGTGACGACGTATTTCGGCGCTCCGTACCAGTCGGCGAGCTCGTGGTGACCGAACGCCGTACCGTCGGTGTTCGCCATGTCGGCGGCCAGCGCGGCCGCCAGGCGGTGGTCGGTGATGATGTCACGCGGGCGGACGGGGTATCTGCCGGCCCCGACGATGTGGTAGTCGCGCACCGGGGTGCCGGGGTGGTCGGCGCGGACGCCGAAGCGGGCTGCGGCGAGATCGTCGTCGAGTTCCTCGGCCCGGTCGTGCCCGAGGGCGGCGGCGCACAGACCGATCACCGCGGACTTCGTCGGTCGGCTGTGGGTGTCACGTCGGGAGAACCGGGAGACCGTTCCCCAGGACTGCAGCGGGGCGGCGAGCCTGATGAGCAGGACGTGTTGGGTCACGCCGTGAGCTCCTCGACGGACTCCACGTCCTTGACGCTCAGCTCCTGGAGGACGGCGTGGATGGCGGGTTCGTAGGTGAGGACGCGGCCTGCCGTGATGTCGTCGCGCCGTCGGCAGACGAAGTCGTGGTGGGCGAGGAGTCGGCGTACGGCGAGTTCTCCGGCGGGGCCCCCGTCAGCGACCTCGTCGATGGGCCTTTGGAAAGCGGCGGCGTAGTTGAACGGGCGGTCTCCGTCGAAGGCGAGGACGAGGGCGGGCAGCACTCCGGTCGAGGCGGTCGAGTTCTTCTTGGCTTCCGGGAAGGCGTTGACGAAGGAGCTGACGAATTCCGCCTCGGCAGCGACGGCGGCGGACTCGGCGTCCGCTTCGGACATGCCCGCTGCGCGCAGGTTCTGGCGCAGTTTGCGGCGGTCGAGGACGGCGTGGCGGTAGAAGGTGCCGGAGATGAGGGCCTGGTAGCCGGTCATGCCGGCTCCGGAATCGTCGGCCGCGTCGAGGAAGTCGAGGGCGTTGCTCTTGCGGGCGAGTTTGGCGTCGTCGGCGGCGGCGTAGAAGTCGTCCGTGTGCTCGGCCTCGTGGACGGTGAAGGCGTGGCTGCTCTGGACCGCCCCGTCGACGTTCGGCGAGTCCGGGATCTCGGCGAGGAAGCGGCCGTAGAGCGCGATGTCGATCGCGTCGCGGGGTGCCAGCGCGGTGAGAACTGCCTTCCGGCTCGCCTTCGGCAGCGCGGGAAGCTTGGCATCGGCGCTGTCGGCGGCGTCCGCTTCGTTCGTGCTCGCGTCCTCCTCCTGGGGGCTGCTCTTGCGCCGCCCCTTCAGCTTCTTTGCGGCCGCTGAGGCGGCTGCCGCCTCGGACAGCGCGATGTACTGCTCTGCCCACGCGCCGATCGTCGCCTGTTCGGTGTTGATGTGGTCGGCGATACGCTCGCCCGCGTCCGCCGGCGCGAAAAGCAGCACCTTGGTCAGGTTGGCGACCGTGGGCTTCGCCGGGTCGCCGAATTTGAGGCCGATGGCCTGCAGAACCGCGCGCGCCGTCGACAGGGCCTGCTCCTCGGTCCAGCCGTGCCGGGATTCCAAAGCCCGAGCGGTCTCCAACGCCCACTCACGGGTGCGGACGCCCATGGTGTGTCCGGCCAGCGGCCCCTTCTGGGCGTTCGCCCGATCACGCGAGTACACGCGCTCGGCGCGGCGACGCGCCTGACTGGTGATCATGTGGCGCTCCACGCCGCCGTAGACGATGGACTTCGGGGCGCCGTTCTCGTCCCGGACGGGGAGCACAGCGGCGAGCGTCTCCAGCAGGTGGAGGGAGAGGAACTGGTGCCCGGTCAGGGCAACATGGGTGCTCACGTCAGCGTGCCCTTCGTTGTGGTCGTCGTGGTGGCCCTGTTGTTCCTGGCGGTGGTTCTCGGTGGCGGCGCGTGGAAGTCGACGGCCCAGTGGTAGCGGACGCGGGCCTGACGGTCGGTCCAGCGGGCGAGGTCGTCCGCGAGCTGCGACCAGGAGGGCGGCGGCCGGTCGCACGAGCGCAGCCGGGTGATGGCGTGCTGAAGGTGTCTCAGGGGAGGTCGGCGGCTGGCGACGATGCGGTCCATCAGCCGACTGGCGCCGGCGTCGTCGGGGCCACGCCCAACGCTGGTGCCGATCCGGCGGGCGGCGGACCCGAGGCTCCCGTAGCCTCGGGACGGCTCGACGGCTCCCCGGTGGTATATGGCGAACAGGAAGGCCACCTGCTCGAACACCTCGCGGCGTCCCGGGTCGAACCAGCCCGCTTCGATGTGGGCATTCTGGCTGATGGTTGGTCGTCGCAGTTCGGCAAGTTTGCCGTAGTCGCGGCTGTTTACCAGGCCGAGGAGCCACTGCGTGAGCAGTTCGCTGCGCGTGGGCCCACGCATGACGGTCTCTTCGGCGGGTGCGTTCCGTTTTCCAGCGCCCGGTGCGTCGGCGATCACTTTCGGTCTCCCTTCAGTTCGTCAGGGGCCTTGGGCCCGGTGAGGTCGCTCTCCAGGCGTCGGACCGCCTGTGCCTGTGCCTGGTAGCCGCGTGAGTTGGCGGGCAGTGAGTCGAGCCGATTGCGCAGGAAACGCCCCGCGGCTTCCGCGAGCACGGCCGCGTACTCGACGAGCGCCTCGTCGACCTGGTCCTCGTTCTCGGCTGCCGTCGTGTCGTCCAGCAGTATGTGGAAGGGCTCCGCGGTGTGAGCCCAGTGCTCCGGCCGTGCGTCGAACCGCGCGATCTGGTCGTCCTTGTCGGCCGGTTTCGGGTTGGGGTACGTCACGGTCCAGGCGACGTACGCAGCCCTGGACAGGCTTGAGGCCACGTACTCGGCGATGAGGGAACCCCGCTCGGCCGCGTACCGCAGGTCACGCTCCCGGCCCGGCACGAAGGGGAACGTGTCCGACACCCAGGTGACGACCGTGGTCTGTTTGGCGATCAGTCCGACGGTCCAGAGGGTGAGCCGACGGCCGCTGAGCCTGGCGAGGCGGTCGTAGAGGTCGGGTCCGTGGTCCCGGTCCGCGACCGCGGCGTACAGGGCATGCGCCTCGCGCCACAGAGCCCGGGAGGCCGAGGGCCGCAGCGGCTTCACCGTACCGTCCGACGCTGTCGTGTACACCGCGTCCTGCAGGTGATGAGCGGCCAACGGTTCGAGCAGCTCACCGGCCGCCACCAGGACACGGTCGACGGCGGCCTGCCCGTCCTCGGTGACGGTCGGCCGCATCAGGATCGAGCGTCCGAGAACGGTATGCAGGTCCGCCGGCCCGTCCACCCGCCGCCCCGACGGCTTGGCCAGAAATCCCCTGCGGGGCTGCGGAGCCACCGTCCAGGTGCGGTTGAAGCGGCCGGGGGCTCCATCGCTCGGCACAAGGTTGAGCCGCAGCGTGTCACCGAGCGTCTTGCCCAGCGCGAACACGCGAATGCGTGCACCGAGACGTCCAGCGGCCAGGTTGGTGATCGTAGGGCCCAGGGTGTCCTTGCCGGACATCCGGGCACGGCCGCCCGGTCCGTAGACGTGCTGGGTGAGCATCGCCCGGAAGGCGACATCGGCGGGCAGCGGAACCGGGTGTTCGAGGTGGTGATGGTCGAAAAACAGGTTGTAGTCCCCGGCGTGCTCGATCACCAGCTGGGCGGGACCCGCTCCGTGCTCGTCGAGGTAGGGAGCGAGCAGAGCGTTCTGCCCCAGTGGCTCCACGGGGTGGAAGAGGTTCCAGTGCCCGTCGGGGCGGCTGTCCAGCCAGTCGGCGGCGTCGGTCAGCGGGCTGTTGCCGTACACCTGGTCCAGCCAGTCCTCGACCGTCGCCGGGCAGGTCCCGGAGGCGTAGCAGACAGCGAGGAGGTACTCCAGCAGTGCGACGGTCTCACCTGAGGTCGTTCCCGAGATGCCGAGCAACTCGTCCGCGTGCCGCAGAGCATCGACCAGGGTGACCGAGGTACTTTGCCCGGCGGTTGTCAGTGCCGGGACGCATGCTTGTCGTCGCGGATCCCAGCGGGGACGTGACTCCTCCGCCGGAGGCGGATGTAATTCGGACACTGGCATCTGATGCCTCTACTTCAGTCTCCACAGTTGTCTGATGAGATGCGGCAGGACCGTAGCACGGGGGATGAGGGCAAGATGAGCGAACCGGAAGATCTCAACAGCACTGCGTACAGATGGTGTTGGGGGACGATCGATCTCTCCGACCGACTCGTATGGAATCCGCTCGTCGCTGAAATGGTCACCGCTGGTTCCGTCATGCTCGAACTGTGGGCGCAGGCGTTGAGCCCACGGCAACGGGCGGATCTCGCGGCCGGTTTCGCGGCCGAGGACGAGCAAAGTGCCCGCGTGGCGGCCGCGTTTCTGGCAGGGGTGAGCCGGCTCGGCCGCGCCAGCTCGACGTGCATGGTTTCGTTCGGGGAGGAGCAGCAGCCCTCCCCTGCACTCGACCAGGCGCGCACGGCATGGCGGGAGCAGGCACTGCGGGCAGGGCTTCCGCTGCCGTCCGTTGGGGCCCGGGTTCGTCACGCGGATCCAGAGCACATCACGGCGGCGGTGCTGCCGCGGCTGACCGGTTGCGACTGCGAGGGGTACGTCGACGGTGAGCGGTGCCGCGATCAGGACCACCACGGCCTCTACGTGGCCGCCTACGCACTCAACCGGCACGGCGCCGACGTCCTGCACGCCGACACGGTCGCCAAGGCCTATCGGGCGACCGGCGGCCCCGCCTGGGATGCGGTCCGGGCCGCGTTGGTGAACGCCGTCGCCCACCACGTGGGCATCGACGCACGGAGTCTTCCCCACCTGATTCGGCCATCGGATCCCCTGCGTCTGACGGCCTTCGGCCGCCTGGTCTCCCAGAGCAGCGGCCTTGCCCGCGGGGACACGCTTCGCGGCTTCGCGTCGCCTCATGACACCCGGGAGGCGATGTCCGACCGAGCACGGCTGCACGCCCGGGAAGCGGTCTCACGGATGCGCGTGACCGGGTGACAGCCGCGATCCCCGCTCTGCGGGGCTGATGCCTCTTCAGTCGCCACAAGGGCCATCTCCGCGATGCGGAGCAGAACAATCCGCCCGATGGCGGCGAGCCGATCGTAGTGGGCCTGGCACCGGGTGACCAGCGACGTCCGCCCTGCCCTGCAGGCTACTCCCGGGACTGCTCCGGACGCAGCGTCACTGCGGCGATCCCGGCTGAGCCGCCGAAGGCGATCAAGGGCTGCTCAGCGGCCGGGACGCGGTGGAGCGGCGGGACACCGAGGGACGTCAAGGACGTGGCGGTGACCAGCCGCAGAACCTCTTCGCCTGTGCGGGCATCCCACAGCCGCATGGTCGTGTCCTTGAGGCCCGCGCTCACGATCAGAGGGCGGGAACCGGACGGCCGGACGACGTCGAGGGCGGATACGGGGCCCTCGTGACGGGTCGGCAGCGTGAACGGCTCTTGCTCCGGAGCATCCGGAGCCCACAGGCGTACGCTGCCGTCGAATCCCCCGGCTGCCAGCAGCCACTCGTCCTCTTCGTCCCCGGGACAGACGGCCAGAGACTCCACAGGGCCGATAAGTCCCGGCCAAGCGTCGTGCGGTGGCTGAAACGGGCGACACAGCAGTACGCCCTGATCGGAGGCGACGGCGAGAACACCGCCCGATGGCAGGGGCAGGTAAGCCAGCGCGCGGACAGGTCGGCCGATGTCGCCGCCGCCATGGAGCCACCCCAGCACCTCGCCGGTCGCCGGGTCGCAGTACGCGACCGCCCCGCGGCTCGTCCCCACGGCCAGGACGGTTCGTGCACCGTCGGCGAAGGCGGTGAACGCGGTCGCATGGTCCTCTTCCGAGGTCCAGGCCTTCATCAACTGCCAGTCGCCACTCCAGCAGCCGACCGTCTTGTCCGGCAGCCCGACGAAGACCATCGCGGAACCGTCCGCCGCCGTGTGCGTGGCGAGGGCCGTCACCGGGCCGTCAACCCCTGCCTGGGGAAAGGCGATCGAGGCCGTGACCTCGCCCGAATCGGCCGACCTCACGACGAGGTTCCGGTCGGGGCCAACCGAGACCAGCTCGTCAGGACCGGAGCTCCCCGGCAACACCGCGAACAGCGTTCCATCGACAGACCGGGAGGACGACACCGTGCGGCGGGGCCACACCTCGGGATTCCAGACACGGACGGTCCGATCGAGCGAGCCGGAGACAAGCACGGAGACCCCGCCGAGGCCGCGCACAACGGCGAGCCCCGTTACGGCACTTGTGTGGTCGGCGGGAAACCGGCAGACCTCCTCGCCGGTTTCGGGATCCCGCAGCTGTACGGCGCCGTCGTCGGCGCCAAGCGCGAGCAGGGTATCCGCGTCCGGCTGGGGGTACGGCGTCAGCACGGCCGCGGACTGCCTGATCGTGCAGTGCCGGCGTTCAGTACCTGTCAGGGCGTCCCAGAATCTGACCGTTTTCGAGGCCCGCGAGGCCACGGCCAGCATGGGACTGCCGTTCCGCGTGTTGAGCAAGGCAAGCGCGGAGATTCGCTCTTCCGGGACCGGCACAGTGCACACCGGTTCGAGGGATGCGCCGTCGAGGATGTCGACGGAGTCCGCTCTGGGAACGGCCAGGAGTGCGCGGTCGCCGGGCAGGCTCAAGGCGGCGAGCACATTCACCGGACCCACCGGGGCGTAGGCGTCCGCCGCGCCGACGGCGAGAACGGTCCCGGTGAGCGGATCGCACAGGACAAGACCGTCGGACGTACCGATGGCCAGCCGAACCATCCCCTCCCCGTCGTTGAAGGACACCATGTCGTGAACGGACGCGGTGACAGGCAGTCGTACGTGCTGGCCGCTCAGCGGATCGCACGTCCACGCACCGCTGTCGCAGCCGACTGCCAACAGGGGGTCTCCCTGCGGACGGAGCACGACAGCCAGTGTCCTCGCGAAGGGGCCGTGCCCCGGAATCGGCGGGCCGACCGGAGTCACGGTGGACGGATCCCACACCCGAACGGTGCCGTCGGCGACGCCCACCGCGATCAGCGAGGTCCCGTCCCGCAGGGCGAAGGACACCAGGGAGCAGACGTCCGCGTCTTCTCGCGCCAAGACGTTGCCCGGCACCGTGAGGTCCTTCCACCTCGGCACGAGATGCTCGACGGTCGGGCTGCCCGTGCCGCGGGTGCTCGAAGGAGCGACAGTCTCCGACTCCCACAGGGCGAAGCGCAGGCTTTCCGCACGCGCGAGGGGCGGCGCGTCGGCAAGGAAGGGTTCGATCCGGCTCCACGCGGACAGGCGCGTCCTGTCCTCGGCGTGCTCCGAGAGAAGTCCGAGAGTGCCCCGCACGTTCCCGCTTGTCTCGTAGGGCAGGAAATTCCCTTTGATGACCCGGTCGTTCAGCACACCTCCGGCTGCTGCGTGCTGGATCAGGTGGCGGCGCAGGTACGGGTGCGGCGGCACGTCCTCCGTCTTGTGCAGGTCACTGAAGGCGTCGGCCAGTTGCCGATGGGCCTCCCTCACGCCCGCCGCCGCCTCAGATGCGCTGGGTGCCGCTTCGGCGCCGAGAAGGAGTTGCGAGTTCTCCCTCAGCACCTCGCTGATGCGCTCGTGAATCGGCCGGTAGACGTACCTGTCGTCCTCCACTCCGGTCGCCAGGTAACCGTTGAGCCCGGTCTCCCGTACGCCCCGGATCACCGTGTCAGGAGCGGTGATGTCACCTCCTGCCAGTGCCGCCACCGCGCACGGCCACACTTCGGCCCACGGAAGGCCGGCGCCCTGCGCAAGTGCCGTGGCCCGCAGGACGTGCACGACATGCTCGGCCGCCAGACCTGTGTTGCGCCGTATCGCCGCAATGTCCTGCCGCAGAAGCTCTTGCGTCCCCTGCCGCAAGGTGCGCCGCCACTCCGGATCGTCCGGATCAGGCAGCCGCCCCCGGGTATGAAGCGCCTCGACGGCAAGTCGGGTGTCGAGGAACGAGGGTGCCACCACCTCGGCCAGCGCGGCAGCGACCTCGTCCAGCCTGTGGGGATCCGGACGTTCTGAGGAGTCGGAACCATCGAACAGGGTCCTGAGCAGCGTGCGCGCGTACGCCTCGAGGTCCCCCGCGGTGCCGGTGTCCGTCCGCAGGGGCTCGTCCGCGTCCGTGGAACGGACCAGCAGGTCGAGCAGATCCGATGCCCGGTCCTGTGACGGACGGAGTCGGCCAACTGTGCCTGCCTGCGCACTGCGGATGCCCAGCAGCATCCGGACGGCGGGCTGTCCGTCGTCCATCCACTGGTCGGCCAGCCGACGGATGAGGTTGGTGACGATCCAACGGGGGTGCCGCGCCTCGTCGATGCCGTCGATGACGATCGTCAGAGGCCGGCCCTCCTGGCGGACGGTGGCCAGCACGTGGTCCAGAAGCTGATCGAGTGGGGTGAACGCTCTGCCACCGGCGAGCGGTTTGTCCGTAAGCGCGGTGTACAGTGCCACGGCCAACTCATCAACGTCCGTGTTCCGGGCGAGCACCGCAGCGTCGACGACTCCCTCCGGCACGAGGAGATCGGGCGGTATCGCCTCGATGAGAGACCGGTACCTTTCGTCGGACCGGAACGTCGGGGCGCTGAGTGTGACGACCCGAGCGAGCAGTGCCGACTTGCCCGAGCCCGCTTCCCCCGTGACGACGAGAGTGCCGCTCCCTCCCTCAAGGAACTCGGTCATGCGCCGTACGTGACTGGTCCGGCCGGTGAAGTACCAGCCGAGGGCATCGTGAGAAGGTCGCCCGGAGGCTCGGGACAGCCAGTACGCGTCGAGGTCAGGCTGAGGCTCGTAGCCGGGGTTAGGGAGGCAGGGACTGGGCTGCTCGTGGTCCTTGCGCCCCGGCAGCGAATGTCTCGGCCAGAGGAACTGGACTTCGGGCGCGACTCCCGCCTCGTACAAGCCCGTCATCGCCGTGAAGAGTTCCCCAAAGCTCAGGTGAGAACGGGCGAACCCTGACTCTCGATCCTTGAAGTGGGTGACAACGGCGTCGAGAAAGCGCGTGAACTGTTCCGGATGCGGGGTCCCTGTCTCGTTCGCAGACGAGATGACAACGAGGGAGTTCAGATGCCGCCGTGTGTGGTTCAGTGCTTGGAAGCGCCTCAGCAACTCCCCGTCCAGGACACCGGAGAAGCAAGAATCAACCATGACCAGGACATGGTCGGCATCGGAATCCAGCACCCTTGTGATCAGGTCGGCGGTCGGAAACGCCGTCGCCGGAAGACGGTGCTCGCGAGACTTCGGCAGGAGCAGGAAATGCTCGCCCGACGGCCGGCCGACTCCGTGGCCGGTGACGTAGATGACAAGGGCCTCGTTGTGGGCAGCGTTCTCCGGCCTCCTCTCATCCAGGAATGCGCGGAGATCGTAGACATCGTGGAGTCGCTCCGGCGCAGCAACGGTGAAGCTGCGCTCCGTGCCGAGATCCTCATTGGCCCACCACCCCCTCACGGCGGTGACCTGTGCGTCGATGCCCTTCTTGAAGACAACGTCCCCGGACGCGTCGCCGGTGTCGTACTCCGATACAGCAATCTCAATCAGCGTTCGTCGCTTCGTCTTCGGAGCCGTACTCTGGTTCACCGGCAGCTGTCCGCAATCACGCGCGCGACCGGACTGGCTCGCAGGTAGCGGAGCGCGCTGTGCGGGTCGCCGATGCCGTTGTCGACTTCCGCATCAGTGACATCTGGCGAGAGAGTGCTGAGCCCCCCACCTCCGGTGATGAAGTCCCCGGGGTCGAAGACATTGACCCACGCGATGCCACCGGGCAGCTTCAAAGGCTCCCCGTCGGCGATATTCAGCCCACGCCGCACCGAGGGAATGGTCAACGGGGATCCGCACGTCACTAGCGTGCGCACGGCAGCCGTTCGGTCCAGTGCGATCTCGCCCCGGCGAAGCAAGTCGTAAGCGATCACGCTTCCCAGTGAATGCCCGATGACGACGGACGTGCTCGCACCGAAGGCCTCCGCAACCAAGGCCCGAACCCGAGCGGCGAGGTCGGGCTGATACAGGTAGAACCGCACCTCACGCATCGCGCTCACAAGGAGCTTGCCCCCGCCTCTGGGAAAGCGCAGGTCGTACGCCATCACCAGGCGCGTCAGACGCTGAGGCCAAAGCTGCGGCAGACCGAGCGTCTGCAGCTCCAACTGCTGGATACGCTCCAGGTCTTCCTGACGGACGACTTCCTCGAGCGCCGCGGCTACGAAGTCGGCTTCCCCCTCGCTCAAGGGCACCGCGGCATCGAAGCGATCCTCCTCTGGACCGAGATGGTTCGCTCCGCGTGCCAACAGCCCAGTCCAGTGCGGCAGTTCCAGCGCGTCGCCAGGCAGGTGCGGCAAATCCAACTCGCCAAGACCACCATTGAGCGCCCCGGACCAGTCGTCCGTCAGCCGTGCTTTCGACGTCATGGACTGCCGAATGCCATGTACCCCAACAATGCGCGTCACGTTCGTGCTTCCCCCGCCAGCATGCCGGTCAGTGCAGATAACGAGACTAGTGCGACTGCGCGTTCTGACGGCCTGGTTCCGGCCTCTTAGCCACCGACCGCTCCACGGCTCCTTCTACGCCGTCAGCAGCATTCGGATGAATTGTTAGTGTGTACCTGCAGCGCCTGAGACGATACTGTCGGTGAGTTCCGAGGTGTGCCTCCGGCACTTGCATGGATGATCCCATGCAAGGCGGCCTGAAAGACAAGACGTATGGCTGCTCCCCGCCCGCCAGCGGGGATGGTCCCCAGACCGAATGGCTGCTCGACGAGGAGCTCGTCTGTTCCCCGCACCCGCGGGGATGGTCCCACGGTCTACCACGCTGACCGGGTGCCGGCCACCTGCTCCCCGCACCCGCAGGGATGATCCCGGCCAGCTCACGGAGCTGCGCGACGGCATGCTCTGCATCCCCGCACCCGCAGGGATGGTCCCCCGAAACTGACCGGCTACCAGGTCTACAACCGCTGCTCCCCGCACCCGCGGGGATGGTCCCACGCTCCTCTGCGATCGCTGCCGACGTCGCAAGCTGCTCCCCGCACCTGCGGGGATGGTCCCCGGGCCACCGACAACCGGCGTTACGGCCAGCACTGCTCCCCGCGCCCGCGGGGATGGTCCCACGCCGCTCGCACGGTCGCGGCCGACGAGCGCCTGCTCCCCGCACCCGCAGGGATGGTCCCTTGTCGACGCCGGGGAACGGCGGTGCTGGCTTCTGCTCCCCGCGCCTGCGGGGATGGTCCGCGCAGGCCTTGAAGACCGTGTTCCGCAGACTCTGGCACTTCCGCCCCATCGGTGGATCAAGGCCGCCTAAGCTGGCTGTGGGCGCGGGGCCTGGTCGCCTGGAGGGGCACCTGTGAGGCATCTGCGTGAACTGCTCATCGACGCCTGGCCGTGGCTCAACTACAAGCAGACGATGGCCCACCCCACCCGAGTCGGCCGGGCCACCATGCGTTCCCCGGGCTGAATACTTCGTGGGTGCCTGCCGAGGACCTGCGTCGTCTGGCTGCCTACAAGTTCTTGGCCGCCTACGACTCCAACCAGGCCGGGCAGCTCGCCTCCGTCACCGGTGACGACCACCACGGCGTGGAGCGCCGTGAGTTGGGCGATCCGTCCAAGCCGGTCGACACCACCCTCAGCTATCTGCTGGGTGCGGAGCAGACCATCGTGGTGCCCGGGGCCGAGCATCCCGACCAGGCCGGCGAGGAGCCCGGCTCCGAGGTCAAAGCGGCGGCCGACCTGCAGGACAGGCTGCGTTCGTGGGCGGACGAGGAGCTGCTGCCGCTGCGTGTGCAGCAGGCCGAGCGGTGCGCGGTGCGCAGCGGTGACGGCGTCTACACGCTGGCGTGGGAACCGTCCAAGCGGCGTGTGCTGCTGCGCACCTACGACCCCGGCTGGTACTTCCCCGAGTGGGACGAGGGTGAGCAGGACGCCCAGGAGTATCCGCAGCGGGTGCACTTCGCGTGGGAGCTGCCTGCCGATCCGGTGCGCGGCCTCAAGGACCGCGTGCGGCGCATCACCTACGGGCTCGGTCCGATCGGGCCCGCCACCGCGTCCGGCCGGACCAGCGACGGCAGTGCGGTCCGTGAGCAGGCGGCCGGCGCGGACGGCGAGCCGGTGCTGACCGTCGGCGACACCCTCGACCCGTGCACGGGCACGGTGACCCGTACCTACCCGTGGGCGCCGGGCAGGCCGTCGTCGACGACGTGCTGCCTGACGGACGGCGAATGGCTGCTGGAAGACCTCGGCTCCGCACACGACGTGTTCAGCCTGCCCGCCGACAAGGCCGCCTGCCGGGTGCGCTCCGACGGCCAGGTCCTCGACCGGCTGGGCCTCATGGTGGACTTCATCCCGGTCGTGCACATCGCGAACTCGGTCCCCGACGCCGGCGAGCACTGGGGCAAGTTCACGCTGGCGACCGTGCTGCAGCTGCTGGACGAGCTGCAGGCCACCGACACCGACAGCGCGTCCGCGTCATCGACCACAGGCACGCCGATCGTCGCTCTTGCCGGGGCGCGGCTGCCCATCGACCGCTCCACCGGCCAGCCGCTCCCGGTGCGCGTGGAGGGCCGGAACGGTGTGGCAGCTGGCCGACAACGGCCGCATGGACACCCTGGACCCCTCCGCGCAGCTCGTCGAACTCCGCAGCCGCGTCGACCACTTGCTCGACCGGCTGGCCTCCAACACCCGCCTGACGACGGCCGGACTCGGCACCCTCGACGTGGCCAAAGTACCGTCCGGCTACGCACTCCAGCTCGCCCTCGACCCGCTCGACTCCCTGGTCGGCGCGATGCGTCTGGCCCGCGACCACAAGTACCAGCTGATGCTGCGCCTGGTGCAGCGGCTGCACCAGGCCGGGCAGGAGTGGCCCGCCGGCGAGTCGCTGCCCGCCCGCTTGGTGTGGGGCGCGCACACCCCCACCGACCGCACCACCGCCCTCAACGACGTCACGGCGGGCTACGAGGCCGGTGTGTTCTCCCTGGAGACCGCGGTCCGCATGCTGAAGGAAGCCGGGTATCCCGTCGACGATGTCACCGAGGAGATCGAACGCATCCAGAAGCGGGCCTTCGACCAGGCCTCCCGCCTCGCGGATGCGACCGGCGACAACAAGGCGGTGCGCGAATACCTGGGCCTGCTTGAAGCCGACCCGGTCCCTACGGTGCCGCTCGTTCAACCGGGTCAGCCAGGTCAGCTTGCGCAGGATGGGCGCTGACCAGCTTGTTCTCGGCCAAGTCGCTGCGGCTGCCCGGGTCTACCGGGGTCACCGGCGAGGCCGTTCCCCGGCTCCTGCTGACCGTCCGCGCGCAGATCCGTCGCCGCGCGCAGGGCTGTGGCTACACTGATCGACGGCGCGGGGGCGCTACCGCTGGAGGACTCGATCCCCATGGACAGGCAACTGCCCGACCCCCGTACGCCCGTCGGCTACCGGCGCGACGGTGCCCCCGTCTTCCCCATCCTTGGCGCGGACCCCACCGATCCGTCCAACCAGCAGCTGCCCCCCACCCTGAACCAGGATCCTGCCGGGCTTGCGCCGACGCTGGACCAGGAAGCGCTGAACCGGCTGCTGGCCCGCGAGAAGCAGCAGGGCGAACGCGCCGCAGTCCGGCGGCTCGTCGAGCAGCTGGGCTTCACCAAGGCCGAGGACCTGACCACGTTCATAAAGCAGCAGCGCGACGCCCAGACGGCCGCCATGTCCGAACTGGAGCGGCGTGAGCAGGCTGCCGCCGAGGCCACGGCCGCCGCGACGCAGCGCGAGGCGCAGGCCCTGACGCGTGAGCGCGCCGCGGCACGCCGCGCCGTCCTCGTCGGACTCGGTGCACCGGTGACGACCTCGCCGACGCGGAACGGCTCCTCGTCGTCGACGACGCCGACGAGGACGCCGTCGCCGAGGCCGCCCAGGCCCTCAAGGACCGCCGCCCCGAGTTGTTCGGCACCACCGCCCAGGCACCGCCCGTAGCCCCTGGGGGTTCGCCCGCCGGCGGGCCGCCGCCGCGCGGCGCCCAACGTGCCCAGGCCCGGTCAGGCCGGGGCCGACATGGCCCGCCAACGCGGGTTTGTGACCAGCAGCTGAACCTCCCACCGGCGGGATAGGCCGGATGCGCGGGGACCACGCCCCGCTCTCTTTCCGTGGACGACGCCACCAGCCGGTGAGCGGAGGATCACCCGCTTCGTCGCCTACGGGAGGACTCATGACCGTTTAGCCGGTCACCACCACCCAGAACCTGACGGCCGACCGGTCCTGGCTCGCCAGCCTGCACGGCACCGACTCGGTCGACTCCGTCACCCTCAACATGTCCACCTTCACATCCGGCACGCACTACACCCCGTCCACCGACACGGACATCCCCTACTCACGGCTCCTGTCCGGCCTCCCCCTCGGGAAGATCACCGCGAGCGGCCTGTACGGGCTCTACTCCACAGGTGCTACCGACGGCCGCAGGCCCTCGCCGGGTTCGTTTTCGCAGAGGTGCTGTTCGCGCCGGCGCAGACCAAGGTCCCGGCCGCGCTGCTGTGGCACGGCTCGGTGAGGACCGCGAAGCTGCCGGTCGCCGTCGCCGCCGTGACCCCGTCCTCCGTCTGCCAGATCCGGTTCGTGTAAGGGAGCCCTGTCGATGACTGTCAGGGCCTGATCAAGGACGTCACCACGGCGGACCTGACGACGTTCGCCCGCTACATCCCCTCCCCGGCCGACTTCCTGCTCACCCAGACCGTGTTCGCCAAGGTGTCGGTGCAGGACGTGATGTGGCGGATCAAGAACACCGGCCGCTACGTCAACGCCGCGAAGTACCGCAGCTTCGACGCCTCGGTGCCGTTCGCGGACCGGCAGGCGTGGCAGACGTCGACCCAGGGCATGCTGCCTGCCCTGGGCGAGAAGCTGATGGTCGGCGAGGTCGAGCTGCTGCCGCAGGAGGCGGCCCGCGGTGCTGACGCGTCCCGTCTGGAGCAGCTGCTGTACGACGACGTGGAGCGGCACGTCGAGGCCGTCAACTCCCGACTGGAGCTCGCCGCCGGCGACGTCCTCACGGACGCCAAGTTCTCCCTGTCGTCGGAGAACGGGCTCACCCTCGACGTCGACTTCGGCGTCCCGGCCGCGAACATGCCGACCGCGCCGAAGCTCTGGTCGGACCCGACCGCCGACGCCATCGGGGACGAGCTCGGCTGGATCTCCTACCTCGACTCCATCAGCGCGCCCATGCCCGTGCTGGTCGTCACCTCACGGCGCGTCTACTCCTACCTGGCGGGCAACAACGCCTACCGGGCCGCCTACTACGGGTCGGTGAACCCGTCGACGACCCCCACCGCATCCCTGACGCCGCAGCAGATCAAGGTGGTCCGCGACAACTACGGCCTGCCGCCGATCATCCTGTACCGGGCGCAGGTCCGCGTGGACGGCACCTCCACCAAGTGTCTGCCGGACGACCGGTGGGTGATGCTGCCGCCGGACCGGGCGAAGTGGGGGCAGACGCTGTACGGCACCACAGCCGAGTCGCTGCTCCTGTCGCGGGGAAGCAACCCGCAGATCACCCGCGAGGACGCCCCCGGCCTGATCATCACCCGGGGCGGCCAGGACGACCCGGTGCAGATCTGGACCAAGGGCGCGGCCGTGGCCATGCCCGTGTTGTACGCCCCGGACTGCCACATCACTGCGAAGGTGCTGTGACATGGGGCGGCGACTGGCGGCAGGGGTGCACGTGCGGCACCCGAAGACCAACGAGCAGTTGATCCTGCAGCCCGGCGATGAGCCTGACGAGGACCTGGCCGAGGTCATCACGCACCCGGATGCCTGGGAACCGGACGAGGACGACGACGCGAGCGAGAGCGGGGAGGCCGCCGGCGACGGCAGCACCGAACCCGACCCCGCACCCACCCCGGAGCCCGATCCGGAGGCAAAGCCCACGCGGTCCCGGACCCGCAAGCCGGCCGACGAGCAGTAACCGAGACCGGCGCGGCCCGACACCCCTGCGTGGCGGGGCTGCCGGGCCGCGCCGCCATCCGGAAGGACACCGCCCGTGGATCCCGCCGTCCTCGCCTGGCTCCTGGCGCAGCTCGGCCCCGACACCGACCAGACCGACCTGCAGACCCGCTACGCCCGGCTCGGTTCGGCCAGGGCCGTGGCCCTGGAAGTGCTCAACGAGCGGAGGGCCAAGCTGCTTTCCGAGCCCCTGCAGCTGACCGTCAACGGTGTGGCCACCCTCGACCAGTCCAACAACCTCACCGGCCTGGAACGGCAGATCGCCTCCGTGGAGGGCTTGACCGGCCCCGTCGACCCGAACGGCGGGGAGACCGTCGTCATCGCCCCGCTGCACTCTGCCCGTTGGCGCCGCCACAACCGGTGGCGGTAGCGGCGTACGAGTTGCTGCCGCTGACGCCCGGCGACGCCGAGACTGTGGCTGCGTGCGTTGCCGCGGTGCTGGAGGACGCCCGGCAGCGCTTGGCCGGACCAGCAGGCCGCCGTGCTCGCCGCGATCGGCGGCGATGCCCGCTCCCGGACAGTCGCCGACCGGCTTGCACAGTTCCAGGCCGCCATCGTCGGCTTCCAGCAGCGCGCCGACACCGAGGCCCGCGCGTTCGTCGCCCGTCAACTGCCCTACCTGTACGAGGAATACGGGGAAGGGGCACGGGCTGCAGTCGTGACGGTCGGCGGGCACTTCTCGTGGACGCTCATCCGCACCGAGGCCCTGCA
>NZ_JBSFEV010000063.1:0-29476 GCF_053594615.1 Streptomyces sp. NPDC001858 | reverse complement strand
AGCCTCGGCCGCAAGGAAGGCGTCACCCAGTTCTCCTACCCCAACGACAAGGTCAACGCCGCCAGCATCAGCGGCCGCACCGGCGCCGGCGTCAAAGAGATCGCCTGCCGCTTCACCCTCAACAAGCTCCTCTCCGGAGCACGCAAGGCCAGCTCCCGACCCAACGCCGACCGCGCCGGGCGCGCCGCCTGACGACCATCCTGTCTCCGGCCGGACCGACCGGTCCGGCCGCAGGAAGACCGACAGCAGTGACCAGCAGACAACGCCTCGCATTCCGTGCCTGGATCCGCGGCGTATTTCACACCAGCTCGCCCCACCCGACCTGACCAGTTGCGAGGCTGCCAACGACCCCGTCATCAGACCGGGTTCATCTTCAACGGCCTGCCACTTGCGCATGGGCCGACCGCCAGAGAGCGAAAAAATACGACATGAACGACCACGGCTCCGCCCCCGCCACCTACACCGGCACCTGGCTGCCCAAGTCCCTGCGCACCACGCCAGAAGCAGCCGACGACGTCGAACGCTTCGAGAACCTGTCACGGGCGCTCAATTCGTTCCAGTCCGCCCTCCGGACCCAGAACCTGAAGGGCATGCTCGACATACTCGCTCCGGACGTTGTTTTCATCAGCGACGGCGGCGGTCTCCAGCAGGTGACACTGCGACCCGTCGTCGGTGCCGACAAAGTACTCCGCTACCTGGCCGGCCGATTCGGCAGGGTCGCCGACGCCTTCACCAGCGAGCCCACGACGATCAACGGCAACCCCGCACTCATCCTACGTGTGGACGGTGTGATCGACGGTGTGCTGGCCTTCCGCGCGGACAGCGCCCGTATCACCGGGCTGTACTACGTCCGCAACCCCAAAAAGCTCACCCGGGTCGAGTCCACAGGCAAGTGACTCTCGCCACCCTCCTGCCGGTCGGGGCCGTCGCCCGCCCGTCTTGCTCCCTTCTGCAGCTAAAATTCTGACTGATGTGAAGATGTGGCAGAACCGCCGGTGATGAGCGGGGACCGGTCCGGCGCCCCGCAGTACGACCAGATGGTCTGGTACACCACCGCCCTGTGCCTGGGCACCACGGAGGCGGAACAGGTCCTGCGCCGCTTCATCCGAGGCGGTCCCCCAACACCCCACTCATGCCGCGCTCGAACGACTCGGCCGCGGCCGGGCCCGCCCGCACACCGAGGAACCGAATGAAAAGACCACCTCTGACCAGCCTGCTCGTCGAGCGAATACTGGGGCTGCCGGCGCCGAAGACCCGGGACCTGCTGGTCGAACGCAACCTCAAGGTCCCGATGCGGGACGGCACCGTGCTGCTGGCCGACCGGTTGGCGCCCCGCATCGGCGGCGAGGGCCTGCCCACCGCGTTGCTGCGCAGCCCCTACGGGCGTGGTGGGCCGATCGCGCTGCAGCTGGCCCGGCCGCTGGCCGAACGAGGGTTTCAGGTGCTGATCCAGAGCACGCGCGGTACGGCGGGCTCCGGCGGGGACTTCGACCCGCTGCGCCATGAACGGCTCGACGGGATCGACACCGTCGACTGGGTGTGCAAGCAGGCGTGGTTCGCGGGATCGATGGTGTTGTGCGGCCCCAGCTATCTCGGCTACACCCTGTGGGCCATGGCCGACCAGCTGCCCGGGCAGGTCAAGGCCATCATTCCGGCGATGACCGAGTCGGCGCTGGGCTTGGAACTGCTGCGCAAGGATGCGTTCGCCCTGGAAGCGGCGTTCGGCTGGGGTGTGCTCGTCGAGGCTCAGCAACGCCGCTGGGCGACGGCCCGGTTCCTGCTGGGGGCGCGCCGGCGTCGCCGTGCCGAGCGAGTCCTGCCGTTGTCCGACGCCGACAGCGCGGCCCTCGGCTACCGTTCCGACATCATCCAGAACTTCATGGTGCACGACACCGACTCCCCGTTCTGGGACGGCACCGACGCCAGCCACCAGGTCCCGGACGTGAGCGTGCCCGCCAGCCTCATCGCGGGCTGGTACGACGTGTTCCTGCCCGGCCAGCTGCGCGACTACGCCCGTCTGCAGGCCGCCGGCCGACATCCCCGCCTGACCATCGGGCCCTGGTCGCACAACTCGTCCTCGATCGTGAAAACCGTGGTGGCCGAGACCCTGGAGTTCGGACTGGACCACGTCCACGGCACCGGCCCCGCCGACCGGGCGCCGGTGCGGGTGTTCGTCATGGGCGCGGAGCAGTGGCGTGACCTGTCCGCCTGGCCCCCGCCGGAATACGCACCGCAGCGCGTTCACCTGCACCCCGCGGGACATCTCGCCCTCGAGCCGTCGCCGACCTCGGAACCGGACTCCTACCGCTACGACCCGGCCGACCCCACGCCTGCCTCGGGCGGAGTACGCCTGCTGCCCGGCATCGAAGCCGGCCGGGTCGACAACGCCGCGCTGGAGGCCCGCCCCGACGTCCTCACCTACACCAGCGACACCCTCTGCGAGGACGTCGAGATGATCGGAGAGGTCAGCGCCGACATCTGGTTCCGCTCCAGCCTGCCGCACGCCGATGTGTTCATCCGCGTATGCGACGTCGATGCCGCAGGCCGCTCCACCAACATCTGCGACGGCTTCATCGGCGTCACACAGGCCGACGAAGTGTCACGTGTCACCGTCACACTGTCCCCCACCGCCTACCTGTTCCACGCGGGCCATCGCATCCGCGTCCAGGTCTCCAGCGGTGCGTTCCCCCAGTACAACCGCAACCCCGGCACCGGCGAACCCCGGCACACCGCCACCGAGCTCAAGGCGGCGGACCAGCAGGTGTTCCACGACCCCGACCACCCCTCCACCGTCAGCCTGCCCTTCCGCATCCGCTGACCCACCCACACAACACACCGTGTCACCACAACATGGTTCCCGCAGCCATCTGGTGATCGCCTGAGCTTCTCTGCACTTCACCCTCACGGTGAACGGCGGCAGGGGCGTCGGTAAGGTCGGCGCCCTCATGGGGAGTGCGATGCGAACATCACGGCGGGGCGGCAGCGAGGAGCAGAAGTACGCACTGACCTCGGACGAGGACGACGGCGACTTTTGGGGCTTCGCTCACGATGCCGAGGGGTTGTTCACGCCGCTGCCGGACGAGGAGGGAGCACGACGAGTGCAGCTCGCGGGTTGCCTCCCGCAGGGCGGCCTACTGAAGTGCGTTGACCACGTCGGCAGTCGTCGTGCCGTGGCGGGGAACGCCTGGTTCGACCTCCTCGACGGTGACGGTGCCACCATGGGGTCCTACTTCGTCAACGAGGTCACCGTCGTCGACGTCAAGCCCTCCGCCCGTGGAGCCGGTCTCATCGACCTCACGGTGACACTGTGGTGCGAGAACGCCCTGGCGGGAGCGGAACGGGTGTGGGACCTGATCCGCGCGGGGCGCCTGAACTGCACTGGCATGTGGCACGACCTTGCGCCCGAGGACAGACACGCGTGGCTGTCGGTGGCACTGTGGTCCCGGGAGTACCAGCGTCAGAGACGGCCCGACGCTCCTCCAGGCCAGGTGTTCACCCTGGACGGTCGGCGCATCGTCGACGAGGACAGCTTCTACTGCGCGATCGGTGAGGCCGTCAACGGGCCTGGAGGATACTTCGGCTGGAACCTTGACGCTCTGGACGACTGTCTACGAGGCGGCTGGGGCGCCACCACCCCGTTCACCTTGCACTGGGATTCCTCGGCCGAGGCCGAGGCCGAGCCCACCAGCGATGGCGAGGTTTCGCTGTTCGCCCTGCTCCTGGAAATCCTGGAGGAACGGGGCGTACGCGTCATCCGTCAGTGACAGCAGGGCGGATCACGTCTCGTCAGGACCGAGTGCGGCGTTCAGTGCGCGCAGGGCGTCATCGTATGCGGGTCTTCGCCTTGGATGAGTTCGGACCGCTTGGGAAATGCACCGTGTTGCCTTGGCTGTGGTGTGTGCTACGTCTCATCTGTGGGCTGTTACGGCAGAAGGTGGGCCGGTGTCTTTATGCCGAGTCCACAACATGGGAGTGATGATGAGCAGGAACGCCGAGCGTGGCGGTTGCCGGCGGCGGGTACGGGGGCATGACGGCGGGCCGGCGGCCTGGCTCTGCGCAACGGTGTACCGGTGACCGTGGTCGATCCGCGTCCCGAGTTCGTCGCGGTGTTCGCCGGCCACCGCCGTGCCGTCCCCTACGTACCCGAACCTGCGGACCCCGTTGAGTGGCCGCACTCCGAGGTGGAGCGCTTCCACCTCACCCCGGCGCGGTGCGCCCCGGCTGCCGTCGAGACCGTCCGCCAACACCGTCCTCCGGCCGAGGGCGCCGTACTGATCGGCGCCACGCTTCCGCACGTCCTGTTCGACACTCCGCCGCTTCGGCGGCCGCAGGAGTCGGAAGCAGCACAACCCACCATTACAGGAGAACCAAGATGAACCCATGGAACCGCGTCCTCTGGCTGCTGGCAGGCACTGCCGCAGTAGTGGGCCTCACGGTACCGCTGACCGGGACGCACGTCACGGTGCCGGTGCTGCTGCTGTCGGTCCCGTTCGCGCTGATCCACGGGTGGCGGAGGTACGGGTGGCGGACGCTGCTCTTCTTTCTGATCGTGACCCTGGTGGTGAGCAACTTCTTCGAGAACCTGAGCGTTGCCACCGGGTTCCCGTTCGGCGAGTACCACTACACGGGGTCGCCGCAGCTGATTCATGTGCCCCTTGAGATCGGCCCGATCTACTTCGGTCTGGGCTACATCTGCTGGCAGGTGGCCAACACCCTGCTCGACGAGGCGGACAGCCGTCTGAGCGGCTCGTCCGGGACGCTCACCGGCCGGGTCGAGGTCGTGGCGCTGCCGATGGTGGCCGCGGCCCTGATGACCATGTTCGACCTCGGCGTCGACTCGATCGCCGCCACCGTGAAGGAAGTCTGGATCTGGGAAGAGGGCGGCGGCGTCTTCGGTGTGCCGTACACCAACTACCTGGGCTGGTGGTTCGTCACCTACCTCTACTTCCAGATCTTCGCGCTGTACCTGATGAAGCGTCAGCCGGCGTCCGGCTCGGTGTCGGTGCAGACCGAGGGACGTGGGGTGCTGGCGCAGAACGTGCTCTTCTACGCGGCGCTGGGCCTGAGCTCGATTCCCTACTTCATCGGCGCCTCGGAGGGCATCGTCAAGGACGGTGCCGGGGTCAGCTGGAACGGGGATGCGCTCACCGAGACGCTGATGACGATCAACATCTTCACCACGGTGTTCGCCGCGTTCCTCGCCACGGTCAAGCTGGCTCGCAACGACCTGGCCCTGCGACGCCGCTGATTCCGAGTGAGACAGTCCGACTGACCACAGTTTGACTGACACAGTTTGAGTGACACAGAACGGCCGCCGGTCACTTCTCCGGCGGCCGTTCGCTGTGTTTCCCGGCGGATGTGGTGAGGCTCTTTCCGTCGCGTCAGCGGCTGTCCCGCGGACCCTCGTCGATGGTGGACAACAGGCTTGCGACCAAGGGGTTTCGGTCGTTCCTGCGCCAGGCGACGGCGACTCGGGTGCGGGCGGTGCTCGGATCGATCCTGCGGAAGGCGACGCCTTTGAGGCGGATGCGTCGGATGCTCGCCGGAGCCAGCGATACGCCCAGGCCTGCCTCCACCAGCGCACAAACGGTCTGCCATTCCACCGCGCTCTGCACCACCCGGGGCATGAAGCCGGCGGCCGTGCACAGGCCGGTGATCTGATCGTGCAGCTGCGGGCCCACCGTGCGCGGCAGCAGCACGAAGGGCGAGTTCGCCAACTGGGCGACGGGGACGGTCCGCCGGGCCGCGAGCGGGTGTGCGGACGGGAGGACGGCCACGAAGGGCTCGGTCAGCACGGTCGCGAAGTTCAACTCTTCTTCGTCGGCCGGGGGTTCGCGCAGCAGGCCGATGTCGATGCTCTTGTCGCGCAGGGCGGCGAGCTGCGGCGCGGTGGTCATTTCTTGACATCCTCCCCCTCTTAAAAGAGGGGGATTCCAGCCCATTTGGGCTGAGGTTCACGGACGCTCGTCCCCTTGCGGGGTGTCGTCCCTCCGGCACCGGCTGTTCGCCGGGGGCGGGGGATCCCGCCCTGTCCTGCCGCGACGTTTGTTGCTGCGTTGGTGTCCGCGTTGCAGGTGAAACCACAGGAGGAGCAGACGAACTCGGCTTGGCTCTTGCGCGAGTTCTTGTCGATCCAGCCGCAGGCGCTGCACCGCAGAGATGTGTAGGGGGCGGGTACGTCCTCGACCCGGCCGGGGGCTTTGTGTCCGGTGCGCTGGCGGAGCAGGCCCCAGCCCTGGGCGAGGATGCCCCGGTTCAGCCCCGCCTTCTGCACCACGTTCCTGCCCGGCTCGGCCAGGGTGCCCTTCGCGGAGCGGGTCATGTTCTTGATGTTGAGCTTCTCGAAGCGGATCAGGTCGTAGCCGCGGGCGAGCAGGGTGGACGTCTTCTCGCACCAGTCCTTGCGCCGGTTGGCTTCGCGGGCCCTGAGCCGGGCGACGGCCGCGTGGGCGGCCGTCCTCCGCTTGCTGTCCTTGGGGGCGCGGGCGGCGCGCCGCTGGTGCTTGCGGATCTGGGCGCGTTCGCGGGCGGTGAGCTGCGGGCAGTTCAGTTGCCGCCCGTCGGAGAGGGCCGCGGTGATCG
This sequence comes from Streptomyces sp. NPDC001858, assembly GCF_053594615.1. Taxonomy (NCBI): domain Bacteria; kingdom Bacillati; phylum Actinomycetota; class Actinomycetes; order Kitasatosporales; family Streptomycetaceae; genus Streptomyces; species Streptomyces sp. NPDC001858. The sequence goes on along the minus strand of NZ_JBSFEV010000063.1, from coordinate 22,894 downwards.
TGATGCCGCGGTCGATGCCGATGGCCTCACCGGTGCCGGGCGCGGGCACCGGCTCGGGGACGACGGCGAACGCGGCATGCCACTGCCCGTTGCGGAAGGTGACCCGGAACGTCTTCGCGCCGGGCAGCTTCGCTCCCCTGCCCCGGGCGCTGAGACGGAAGCGGACCCAGCCGCAGCCGGGCACCTTCACCTGCGCCCACCGACGATTGAGCTTCCGCACGACCACCGAGCGGCCCATGATCGGCCTGCCGGTCTTCGCGTTCAGCTTCGGCGTGCCGTCCTCGTGGCACTCGGGGACGCGGTCGGTGCCGATGACCCGGAAACCCTCGTGCCGGTGCCTCCTGCGCCAGGTCGGCTCACCGAACCCGGACGTGAAACGCGCGGCCCTGGCCTTCGCGAAGTCCTTCAGCGCCTGCTGCTGCACATCCGCGTTCCCCGTCGCCAGCCACTCGTTCTCCCGCCGCGCCTCGGTGAGCTGACGACACTGCTCCGCGAACCCCGGCGCGGACCCACGACCCGGCCTCCAGTGCGCATGCTGCTCCACGGCGAGGTTCCAGACGTAGCGGGCGTGCGCGCAGTGCAGCAGCATCTGCCGCTCCTGCCCGCCCGTCGGGTACATCCGAAACCGCGCCATGCCGTGAACGTAGACCACACGTTCCCTGGCCGCGCACCCCATCGATCACCGTCACTCGTCCGAGTGACCACACCTCACCGGCCACCGGCCACCGGGTCATTCACTCCCCGTCACCGCCACCTGTCCGCAGCCACCCTCCACATCCTGGACGAGAACACCGGATCGCCCTGACGGCGATCCGGCTGCCCCTGCCCCGCTCCGCGGGAGCGGGCATCCACCCCGGCCCTGAAGGACCGGGCACCCTGCCCGAAAGCAAGATGGACATCGCGCTGCACGATCTCGCGGCGGTCCGCCTCGGGGTCCCGCTGGTCCGGCTGCTGGGCGGCTCCCGGCTGGTGGTGCCCACCGACGTGAGCCTCGCGGCGGGCACGGTGGACGGTCTGGCCGCGGCGGCGAGGAGCCGCGCCGCGGACGGCTTCGACGTGTTGAAGGTCAAGGTCGGCACGGACGCGGCCACGGACGTCGGCCGTGTGACGGCGGTGCGCCGGGCGGTCGGTCCCGAGGTGAGGATCCGTCTCGACGCCAACCAGGGGTGGACGCCCCGCGAGGCGGTACGGGTCATCCGCGCGCTGGAGGACGCGGGCACGGGGGTGGAGTTCGTCGAACAGCCGGTCGCCTACCGGGATGTGGAGGGCCTGGCGTGGGTGAGCGACCGCGTCGAGACGCCGATCATGGCGGACGAGTCCGTGTTCGACGTGCGTGACCTGGTGGAGGTGATCCGCCGGCGCGCGGCGGACCTGGTCAACGTCAAGCTGGCGAAGAGCGGCGGACTCAGCGCCGCCCGCACCCTCCTCGAACTGGCGCGAGCCCAGGGCATGGGCACGATCGTCGGCTGCATGCTGGAGAGTGAGATCGGCACCGGCGCCGCGGCCAGTCTGGTGGCCGCCTACGGGACCACGCTGGTCAGCGACCTCGACGCGGTGTGGTGGCTCTGGCGTCCCGCCGTCGTCGGCGGCATGCGGTACCGAGGCGCCGCGGTCGTGCTGCCCGACGCGCCTGGCCTGGGGATCTCCGGCTTGGCGGACCCGTCCGGCGGCGATGCCGACGTCACCACGAGATCCCATTTTTAAGTTAATTAGCAATTAATATTGACAGTCTTGAGGGGTCTCGGCACAGTTTCCGCCGTGGCACCGACGCCCGGCACGACCGAGCGGTGCGCCCAGAGCACATCAACTCTCGGGAGACCTCAGCGGCTTCACAGCCTTGTCCGGCTTGTCCGACTCGGACACGCCCTCCAGATAATAAATTAGTAATTAATCTTGACGCTGCCCGGACCCCTGCGACAGGCTCTATCTGCCGCACCGGAGCCGGGCCGTCAGGGGCCCTCAGCTCCGTTCCGCACATAGGAGTGCACAGATGACCGCCTTCAACGCCACCCGCCGCAGATTCCTCGTAGGAACAGGCGCAGTCGGCGCCGGCGCGCTGCTCAGCGGCTGCGTCACCTCGAGCCCGTCCGCCTCCGGAGGAAAGTCCGGCGGCCCGGTGACCCTGCAGTCCAACCTCTCCTCCCCGCAGGCCAAGACCGCGATGCAGGCGATCGTCGCCGCCTTCGACAAGCGCGGCGGGGCCGACGCCCAGCTCAACACCGTCGCGTCGGAGACCTTCCGCACCCAGCTGCCGACCTACCTCACCTCGGCCAACCCGCCGGACGTCTACAGCTGGTACCCCGGCTCCGTGGCCGAGTCGTACGCCAAGAAGGACCTGCTCCTCGACCTCGACGACATATGGACGAAGCCCGAACTCGCCGGCTACTCCGACGCGTTGAAGAAGCTGTGCACCTCGTCCTCCATGGGCAAGAAGGTCTTCGTGCCCACCAGCTACTACTGGTGGGGCATGTTCTACCGGAAGTCGAACTTCGCCAAGTGGGGCGTCCAGGAGCCCAAGACCTGGGACGAGTTCCTCGACCTGTGCGACAAGCTCAAGAGCAAGGGCGTCGCCCCGATCGGCATCGGCGCCGGCGGCGACACGCCCTGGGTCGCCTCCTCCTGGTTCGACTACCTCAACATCCGCGTCAACGGCGCGACTTACCACCGCGACCTCCTCGCGGGCAAGCACCGCTTCGACGACCCCGAGGTCCGCAAGGTCTTCGACAAGTGGGACGAGGCCCGCCCGTACTTCGACCCCGACGGCACGGCCATCCCCTTCCAGGACGCCACCACCGCGCTCCTCCAGGGCCGTACCGGCATGATGCTCATCGGCACCTTCTTCGCCGACGCCGCTCCCAAGGACGCCCTGGGCGACCTGGACTTCTTCCAGTTCCCCATCATCGACCCGAAGGTGCCGGTCGCCGAGGAGGCGCCCACCGACGGCTTCTTCGCCAGCGCCCGCACCAAGCGCGCCGACGGCGTCAAGGAACTGCTGCTCTACCTGGCCACCGCCGAGTCGCAGGAGCTCTACCTCAAGAGCGGCTCCGGGACCACGCTGCCCACGCACCCCGACGCCAAGGACGCCGGCACCCCGCTGGTCCTCAAGGGGCGCAAGCTCATCGAGAGCGCCGTCGATCTGACCCAGTTCTTCAACCGGGACTCCAGCGACGCCCTCCAGCCGACCGCCGACACCGCGCTGGTGCACTACCTGGCCAAGCCCAAGGAGATCGGCTCCATCCTCACCACGTGGCAGCGCAGCGCCCAGAAGATCTGGAGCCAGTGAACATGGCGCTGATCAGCTCCACCCGAAGGTCCAGGGCCACCCGAGTGCCCTCGGTGGTCCTGGCCTTCGTGCTCGTCCCGCTGCTCGCCGAGGCGTTCTGGGTCTTCTGGCCCGCCCTCCAGGGCTTCTACCTCTCCCTGACCTCCTGGGACGGGCTGGGGTCCCCGGAGTTCGTCGGCCTCGACAACTACAGCGAGATGCTGCACGACGAGGTCTTCCGCACCGCCGCGATCGACACGGTGGTGTGGCTGCTGCTCTTCGGCGGGCTCTCCGCCGCGCTCGGGCTCGGTGCCGCGCTGCTGCTCCAACAGGAGCGGCGCGGCATCGCGTTCTACCGGGCGGCGCTCTTCCTGCCGGTGGTCTTCTCCCTGGTGGCGACCGCGCTGGTGTGGCAGGCCATGTACCAGCCGGACGGCCTGATCAACAACGTGCTGGAGGGCGTCGGCCTCGACAGCTGGACGCACGCCTGGCTGGCCGACCAGGACACCGCCCTGTACGCGGTCATCGTGCCCGCGCTGTGGCGCCAGGTCGGCTATGTGATGGTGCTGTACCTGGCCGGCCTCAAGGGCATCGACCCGGTGCTGTACGAGGCGGCGAAGGTCGACGGCGCGACCCGCCTGCAGCAGTTCCGGCACATCACCCTGCCGCAGCTGCGCAGCGTCAACGCGGTCGTCCTGTCGGTGATCGTCATCGACTCGCTGCGCTCGTTCGACGTGGTGTGGGCGCTCACCCGCGGCGGCCCGTACCACTCCTCCGAACTGCTCAGCACCTACATGTACTCCACCGCGTTCCAGTCGCTGCGGCTGGGATACGGTTCCGCGCTCGCCGTCGTCATCTTCGTGCTGGCCTTCGGCGTCATCGCGAGCTACCTCGTGCGCGCCTTCCGGGAGGCCGACTGATGACCGCCACCGACGCGACCGCGCACGTCGACAAGGACGCCGGGGGCCCCACGGGCCGGACCGGCCCCGGCAAGGCCGCCGCGCCCCGCCGCCCCCTGGTGAGCGGCCGCGCCCTGCGCACCACCGGCTTCCACCTCACCGCGGGCCTGCTGTCCTTGGTGTGGCTGCTGCCGATCGCCCTCGTGCTGGTCACCAGCACCCGGACGTTCGACGACATCGCCGCGCACGGCGTCGGCAGCTGGCCGCACTCCTTCACCTTCGACGGCTTCCGCCAGGCGTGGGTGGACGGCGGCCAGCAGCAAGCCCTCATCAACAGTCTGTACGTCACCATTCCCACGGTGCTGCTCTCGCTCGGCCTCGCCTCCATGGCGGCGTTCGCGCTCAGCCGCTACGACCTGCCCTTCCGGCGCAGCCTGCTGCTGCTCATGCTCGGCGGCAACCTGCTGCCCCCGCAGATCCTGCTGATCCCGGTCTCCAAGCTCAGTGAAGTGCTGGGCATCTACGACCAGTTGTACGCCCTGATCGGCGTGCAGGTCGGCTTCGGCGTCGGCTTCTACGTGTTCGTCCTGCACGGTTTCATGAGGGCGATCCCCGGTGAGATCCAGCAGGCCGCCGTCATCGACGGCGCGAACCCGTGGCAGATCTACTGGCGGATCATCCTGCCGCTGGCCCGCCCGGCGCTGGCCGCGCTGACCGCGCTGTCGTTCACCTGGATCTTCAACGATCTGCTGTGGGCCATCACGGTGCTGCGCACCGACAGCCAGATGCCGATCACCGCCTCCCTCCTCGGACTGCAGGGCCAGTACGTGTCCATGTGGAACGTGATCGCGGCCGGCTCGGTGATCGCCGCGGCGCCGACGGTGGCCGTCTTCCTCCGCTTCCAGCGCTACTTCGTGGCCGGACTGAACCTCGGAGCCGTCAAGTGACCCCGCCCGACCGGTGGCTGCTGCGCACCGACACCACCATCTACGCCGTCACCCTCGGCGGCGACGGCCGCTGGGCCGAGCTCGCGGCCTGGGGGCCGCACGGCGCCGAGGACGGGCCGTCGCCCCTGGACTGGTCGCGGCGCACCCACTTCATCGTCCCCGCCGACGCCGCTCCGGCCGAGTACATCCCGTACGGGCTGCGGCCGTTCACCGGTGCCGATCTGATCGCGGCCCGCCCCGGCGGCGACCGCGGCAGCTGGTGGTGGTTCACCGGCGCCACGCAGGACGGCGACCGGGCGCTGCGGCTGGAGTTCGCCGACGAGCTGCTCGGCCTGCGCACCACGCTGTGCTACGAGACGGTGCCCGGCACCGACGTCGTCCTGCGCTGGACGGAGCTCACCTGCACCGGTACGGAGGAGGTGCGGCTGGAGCGCTTCGACTCCGCCGCCGTCAACGTCCCCGTGCAGGGCGGCGCGCGGCTGACGTATCTGTCCGGCCAGTGGTCGCAGGAGTTCCAGCTGAAGCATGTGGAGCTGGAACGCGGCCGGTTCGAGATGGAGAGCACCCAGGGCTCGGCCGGGCACGCGTACCACCCCTGGCTCGCGATCCAGGACGCCGCCTCCCCCGCCGAGGGCGCCACGCCCACCTACGGCATCGCCCTGGAGTGGTCCGGCAACTGGCGGATCACCGCCGACGCCGAGCCCGGCGGCGCCGTGCGGGTGCGCGCCGGCCGGGTGCCGCACGAGGGCGCGGTCCGCCTCTCCCCCGGCGCCACCCTCGTCACGCCCCGGCTGGCCTGCGCGTTCAGCCCGGACGGGCTCGACGGCCTGGCCCGCGTCTGGCACCGCTACGAGCGCCGGCTCAGCGGCGAGCGCATCGACCGTCCGCGCAAGGTCCTCTACAACTCGTGGGAGGCGACCGGCTTCGATGTCGACGCCGCCGGACAGCTGGAGCTCGCCAAGGCGGCCGCGGAGCTGGGCGCCGAACTCTTCGTCGTCGACGACGGCTGGTTCGTCGGACGCCCCGACGACACCGGCGGCCTCGGCGACTGGGACCCGGACCCGGCCGAGTTCCCCGGCGGGTTCGACCGGTTCGTCGAGGACGTCCGCGCCCTCGGGATGGACTTCGGCCTGTGGGTGGAGCCCGAGGGCATCAGCCCCCGCTCCCGGCTCTACGCCGAGCACCCCGAATGGGTGTACCGGATCGAGGGCCGGCCCGCGACGCTCGTCCGCAACCAGCTGCTGCTCGACCTCGGCCGTGCGGACGTCCAGGAATTCGTCATCGGCACCCTCGACCGGCTCCTCGGCTCCCACGCCATCAGCTACCTGAAGTGGGACATGAACCGGCCGCCCACCGAGCGCGGCCGGCCCGGACACCCGGCCGGACCCGACCCCGAGCTCCAGGACCTCGACGCCGCCCATGTCGCCGGCTACCTGCGCGTCCTGGACCATCTGCGCACCGCCCACCCGCACGTCACCGTCGAGGGCTGCGCCGGCGGCGGCGGCCGCGTCGAGCACGCCACCCTCGCCCGCACGGACGTGGTGTGGCCCAGCGACAACACCGCGCCGATGGACCGGCTGCGCATCCAGTACGGCTATCTCCACGCGCACGCCCCGCACACCATGAGTTCCTGGGTCACCGACGCCCCCGGCGTCTTCGACCCGCGGCCCCGCTCCCTCGCCTTCCGGTTCGTCAACTCCATCGCCGGAGTTCTCGGCATCGGCGCCGACATACGGCACTGGACGCCGCAGCAGCGTGCCGAGGCCGCCGAGTGGATCGCCCGCTACAAGGAGATCCGCGACATCGTGCACCACGGCGAGGTCAGTCTGCTCGGCAGCCCCGCCGACCCGACCTGCGGCATCCAGTACACGGAGCCGGGGGAAGGCGGAGCGGACCCTGGCGCCCGCCTGGTGGTGACGGCCTGGAACACCGGCATGCTCGACGGCGCGCCGCTGGTGCCCGGCCGGGCCGCCCGGCTGCGGCTGCGCGGTCTGCCGCCGGACGCCGTGTACACGGACGCCGCCACCGGCGCCCGCTACAGCGGCGCGTACCTGCTCCATTCGGGACTGCCGTTCGCCTGGACGGCCGGACACGATGCGGAGCTGACCGTTCTGGCCCGGAAGTGACGACAGCGGAAGAATCTGCACCCCACTCGACTCCCGCATCGGCTCCCGAACAACTGCACCCCGCCTCCCTCTCGAACAGGAGAAGATCCACCCCATGAACGCAGCCGCCCGTTTCACCAACCGTGTCGCCGTCGTCACCGGCGCCGCGTCGGGCATCGGCGCGGCCACCGCGGCACGCCTCGCCGCGGAGGGCGCGGCCGTCGTCCTGGTCGACATCGCCGCCGAACGCGGCGAGGAGACGGCCGAACGGCTGCGCAAGGACGGGGCCCGGGCCCTCTTCGTCGCCGCCGACGTCGCGAGCGAGGACGACTGGCAGCAGGTGATGACCGCCGCCCACACCTTCGGGCCGGTGGGCGTCCTGGTCAGCAACGCCTACACGGTGGCGGTCGCCCCGGCCCACGAGACCAGCCTCGCCTCCTGGGAGCGGCAGCTCTCGGTCAACCTCACCGGCGCCTTCCTGGGGGTCAGGGCGACGCTGCCCGACCTGCGTGCGCACCACGGGGCCGTGGTCCTCGTCTCCTCCGTGCACGCCCACCGGGGGATCCCCGGCCATCCGGCGTACGCGGCGAGCAAGGGGGCGCTGCTGTCGCTGTGCGGTCAGCTCGCCGTCGAGTACGGTCCCGAGGTCCGCGTCAACGCCGTGCTGCCGGGACCGATCCTGACCGCGGCCTGGGACCGGGTCCCGCCGGCCGATCGCGAGCTGAGTGCCGCCGGAACCGCGGCGCGCCGCTTCGGCACCCCCGAGGAGGTCGCCGCCGCCGTCGCCTTCCTCGCCGCCGGGGAAGCCTCCTACATCACCGGATCGAGCCTGCTCGTGGACGGCGGCTGGAGCGTCGCCAAGGACTCCGCATGACGGGGCCGACCGCTCCAGCCATCGACCTACCAGCAAGAAAGGCACACACATGACGCCATACGCAGGCCGCGGGGTGCACGGCCAGACGGTGGAGACCCTCGCCCGCCGGGTGCTCAGCGGCGAGATCCCCGAGGGAGCGACGCTCGACATGGCGGCCCTGCAGAGCGAGCTGGACGTCAGCCTGACGGCCCTGCGCGAATCGCTCAAGGTGCTCGCGGCCAAGGGCATGGTCGACGCCCGGCAGAAGCGCGGCACGTTCGTCCGGCCCCGCTCGGACTGGAATCTGCTCGACGCCGACGTGCTGCGCTGGCAGTTCTCCGAGAGCACCGCCACCGGCGCCGAGCCCGCGCTGCTGCGCAACCTCGGCGAGGTCCGCGGCATCATCGAACCCGCCGCCGTGCGGCTGGCCGCGGCCCGCCGCACCGACGCCGACCTGGAAGCGCTGGAGGCGGCGCTGACCGCGATGGGCCAGCACGGCGGCGCGAGCGACGCCGTGGAGGCCGACCTCGCCTTCCACCGGGCGCTGCTCGCCGCCACCCACAACGAACTGCTGGAACGCATGGAGATGGTCATCGAGTCGGGCCTGGCCCAACGTGACCGGCTCGTGCACAGCGCCCCCCACAGCGAGGACCCGGTGCCCAGCCACCGAGCCGTCCTCGACGCCGTGCGCGACCGGGATCCGGACGCCGCCGAACATGCCATGCGCGCCCTGCTCGACCAGGCCACGCGCGACCTCGACAAGCTCAGCGTCGCGTCCGGGCCCCAGGGCGCGGACGATTCCGCCGAGAAGAAGGACGGCCAGTCACAGTGAAGATCGCGCGCGTCGAGACCTTCCTCGTCCCGCCCCGTTGGCTGTTCTGCCGCATCGAGACCGACGACGGCGTCGTCGGCTGGGGCGAGCCGGTGGTGGAGGGCCGGGCCGAGGTGGTCAGGTCGGCCGTCGAGGTGCTGGCGGAGTACCTGATCGGACAGGATCCGCTGCGCATCCAGGACCACTGGCAGGTGCTGAGCAAGGGCGGCTTCTACCGCGGCGGCCCGGTCCTGTCCAGCGCCGTCGCCGGCATCGACCAGGCCCTGTGGGACATCGCGGGCCGCTCCCTCGGGGTGCCGGTGCACACGCTGCTCGGCGGCCCGGTCCGCGACAGCGTCCGGGTGTACGCGTGGGTCGGCGGCGACGAACCGAAGCGGCTCACGGAGGAGATCACCGCCCAGGTGGAGGCGGGCTTCACGGCCGTCAAGATGAACGCCGCCGGGCGCACTCCGCCGATCGGCAGCCCCGCCGAGACGGCGGCCGTCGTCGAGCGCGTGGCGGCCGCCCGCGAGGCGCTGGGCCCGCACCGGGACGTCGCCGTCGACTTCCACGGCCGCTTCAGCGCCGCCAACGCGCGCCGCGTGCTGCATGAGATAGCCCCGCTGCACCCGCTGTTCGTGGAGGAGCCCGTCCTGCCCGAACAGGCACATCTGCTGCCCGGGCTGGTCGCCGCCTCGTCCGTGCCGGTGGCCACCGGCGAACGGCTCTACGGGCGCGCCGACTTCCTCCCGGTGCTGACCGCGGGCGTGGCCGTGGCCCAGCCGGACCTGTCGCACGCCGGCGGGATCTCGGAGGTCACCCGGATCGCGTCGCTCGCCGAGACGTTCGGGGCGCATCTGGCGCCGCACTGCCCGCTCGGTCCCATCGCGCTGGCCGCGAGCCTCCAGGTCGCCTTCGCCACGCCCAACTTCCTGATCCAGGAGCAGAGCCGGGGCATCCACTACAACAAGGACGCCGACCTGCTGTCCTACCTGGTGGACACCGAGCCGTTCCGCTTCGTCGACGGCCAGGCGCACCGCACCGCACTGCCCGGACTCGGTATCGCCGTGGACGAGGACGCGGTCCGCGCCGCCGACCGGTCCGGCCATGCCTGGCGCAACCCCGTCTGGCGGCACGCCGACGGCTCCTTCGCCGAATGGTGAGCGTGACGCGGCTGCCCGTGCGCGTCGTCACCGACCCGGACCACGGCGGACGCTGGACGTCGCTGACCGCGGGCGGCCGCGAGTGGCTGTGGCACCGCGACGAGCCCCGCCGCCCGGTGGTCCGGCCCGGTGACCCGTTCGCCGACGCCGGCGGGCTGGAGGAGTGCGTGCCCACCGTGCGCGGGCTGCCCGACCACGGGGACGCCTGGTCGCGGCCCTGGCACAGGGCGGGTGAGGCGGACGTCGTGCAGTGCCCGGACTTCCGCCTGACCCGGCGCATCGCCGAGCAGGGGGACGCCGTCGTCGCCGACTACACGCTCGCCGCCGAGCCCGGCTACCGCTTCGTGTGGGCCGCCCACGCACTGCTGGACCTCTCCCCCGCCGCCCGGATCGACATCGCCGGACCGGCCGTTACCCGGCTCTACCCGGACGAGGGCGACCGCTGGGTCACGGGCACCTGGCCGAGCGTCGAGGGCGTACCGCTGGACCGGCTCGGACCGGACGACGGAAGCGCCGTCGGCGCGGTCGTCCTCACCTCCCGGGTGGCGGTGCGCGACGGCGCGGACACGCTGCACCTGTCCGTCGAGGCCGACGGGCAGCCCGTCGCGGTCGCGCTGTGGCGCAACCTCGGCGGCTTCCCCCAGGACGCGCCCTACCGCTCGATCGGCGTCGAACCGATGCTCGGCCGCGTCTTCGACCGCGCCGTGGCCGACGAAGGCGACACCGCCGTCGTGCCACCGGGCGGCGAGGTCTCCTGGCGGCTCACCGTCACCGCGACCCGCCACGCCTGAACCCATCACCTGAACCCCCATCACCAGAAGGGATCTCGGATGAACCTGCTCGCCGCGCTGCGCGCCCACCGACTGCTCGCCATCGTCCGCGGCAGCGACCCGGACGCCGCGCTGACCACCGTGCTCACCCTCGCCCAGGAGGGCGTCCCCCTCATCGAGGTCTCCCTCTCCGGGCGCGACGCGCTCGACGTCATCGCGCGGGCCCGCGCCGCGCTCGGCCCCGACGCGATGCTCGGCGCCGGAACCGTGCTCAGCCCCGACGACGCCCACGCCGCCCAGAAGGCCGGGGCCGCGTTCCTCGTCTCCCCCGCGGTCAGCGACGGCATCGCCACCGGGCGTGAACTCGGACTGCCCGTGCTCGCCGGGGTGATGACGCCCACCGACATCCTCCAGGCGGTGCGGCTCGGCGCCGACGCCCTCAAGATCTTCCCCGCGGGCAGCGCCGGCGGTCCCGGTTATCTGCGGGACCTGCGCGGCCCCTTCCCGGACCTGCCGTTCGTGCCCGTCGGCGGAGTCGACGCGGCGGCGGCCGCCGCCTACCTGCGCGAGGGGGCCATCGCCGTCGGCGTGGGATCGCCCCTGATCGGCGACGCGGCCGACGGCGGCGACCTCACCGCCCTGCGCGAGCGCGCCCGCGCCTTTCTGGACATCGTCCGCCCGCAGGACCGCCCGTGACCGCCCCCGCGGTCCTGGGAACCGACCGCCTCGAACTCGGCGAGGGCATCCGCTGGACGGACGGCCGCGCCGTGCTGACCGACATCCTCACCGGCCGGCTGCTCGCCCTGCCCGACGGGCCGGACGCGCCGCTCGCCCCGATCACCCGACTGCCCTGCCCGCTGGGCGCCGTGGCCCCGGTGGAGGGCTCCCCCGGCCACTGGGTCGCGGCGGCGGGCACCGGCATCTGCCGCATCGACCCGGCGGGCCACGTCGACTGGATCGCACGTCCCGAGGACGACGCACCCGTACCGATGCGGATGAACGACGGCGTCGCCGACCCGCACGGCCGCTTCTGGGCGGGCAGCATGGCGTACGAGGCGACCGAGGACGCGGGCTCCCTCTACCGCCTGGACCGCGACGGCCGCGTCACGCGCGTCCTGCGGGACGTCACGATCCCCAACGGCCCGGCCTTCACCGCCGACGGCACCGTCATGTACCTCGCCGACAGCGCCCGCGGTGTCATCCGCCGCTACCCGGTCGACCCCGTGACCGGCGACCTCGGCGCCCCCGAACCCTTCGTCACCCTCGGCACGGGCAGCCCCGACGGCATGACCACCGACATCGAGGGCGGCCTGTGGACCGCCGTCTGGGGCGCCGGGCAGGTCCACCGCTACCGTCCCGACGGGAGCCTCGATCAGGTCGTCGACCTGCCCGCCGGGCAGCCCGCGGGACTCTGCCTCGGCGGCCCCGACGGCCGGACGCTCCTCGTCACCAGCGCGCACATCGGCCTGGCCGCCCCCGGCCCCCTCGACGGCGCCGTCCTCGCCGTCCGGGTGGACGTCCCCGGCGCCCCGGCGGCCCCGTACCGCCCGGCGGTCCCCTCCGCCCCCGGCCCGGCGGACCGCGCCGACACACCCTAGGAAGCCCACCATGAGCACCCCCCGGCCACTGCGCCCCGGCCCCGTGGTCTGCATCGGCGAGACCATGGCCGCCCTTGCCCCCGACCCCCTGGGGCCGTTGGACGACGCCGACCTGCTGCGCGTCGACGTCGCGGGCGCCGAGTCGAACGTCGCCCTCTACCTCGCCGACCACGGCATCCCCGCCCGCTGGGTCTCCGCAGTCGGCGACGACCCGTTCGGCCGCCGCGTCCGCGCCCGGATCGCCGCGGGCGGCGTCGACGTCAGCGGCGTCCGCACCGACCCGGAGCGGCCCACCGGACTGCTGCTCAAGGACCCGGGCGCGCACGGCACCCGCGTCCACTACCATCGCGCCGGATCCGCCGCCTCGGCTCTCACCGCCGACGTGCTCGACGACCCGGCGGTGACGGGCGCCGCGCTCGTCCACCTCAGCGGCATCACCCCCGCCCTGTCGCCCGGCTGCCGCGCCCTCGTCGAACGCGCGCTGCGCCCCGACCGCCCGTGGCCCGTCAGCTTCGACGTCAACCACCGCCCCGCCCTGTGGACCGGCCGCGCTGCCGCCGACGTACTGCGGGATCTCGCGCACCGGGCCGACATCGTCCTCGTCGGCCTGGACGAGGCCCAGGCCCTCTGGGGGGATCAGATCACCGACGCGGGACAGGTCCGCGCCCTGCTGTCCGCCCCGCACATGCTCGTGGTGAAGGACGGGGACCGCGCCGCCACCGCCTTCGTGGGGGCCGTCGCCCACAGCGTGCCCGCCCTGACCGTGCGCGTCGCCGAACCCGTCGGCGCCGGCGACGCGTTCGCCGCCGGCTTCCTCAGCGGCCTGCTGCGGCAACTGCCCGTGGACCGCGCCCTGCGGCTGGGCCATCTCACCGCGGCCTCGGCCCTGCGGGTCGCCGCCGACCACGGCCCCCTGCCCGACCCCGCCCTCGTCGAGGCGCTCCTGGACGCCGACGAGGAGACCTGGCGGGCCGCCGTGATCGACTGATGCCTGCGAAGGCGTAGTCCGCCGTCGCCGCCCCGGGCGCGCGAGGAGAAGACACGTGAGGGTCGTGATCACGGGCGCGTTCGGTTTCCTGGGCCGTCGGCTCACCGGCGCACTGCAGCGGCCGACGTTGCGCGGCGCACCGATCACCCGACTGGTCCTCGTCGACCGCATCGTGCCGCCCGGCTCCGCGCCGGCGACGAACCCACTCGTGGACATCGTGCACGGCGACCTGACCGACCGCCAGGAACTTCCACCAGGCGCGGCATGACCGGACCGTACCCAGTGATGATCACCGACACACGACGGCGTCGTCACCCATGGTCGCCGGCCTCGCGCGCGATCTCGTCGAACTTCGCGCCCATCGCCGCGGCGAGCGCGTTCGCGCCCGAGAGCGGGCGGACCATCACCATGAAGTCGTCGATCTTTCCCTCCTCGTCGAAGTGGAGGAAGTCGCAGCCGGTGAGTTGCTTGCCGTTCACGGTGGCGGTGAAGACCAAGGCGTGGTCACGGCCGTCCGGATTCGCGATCTCCCGGATGTAGGTGAAGTCCTCGAAGACCTCCGAGACGGCGTTCAGGATCGCCGCGGTGATCGCCTTGCCGGGATACGGCTTGAAGGCGACGGGGCTGGTGAAGACGACGTTCTCGGCCAACAGGGCGGCGATGGCCTCCTTGTCGCCCGCTTCGACGGCCTTGCGGAAGGGGTGCACAGGATCCACCTCTCATAGTCAACGAATTGAATAGATGCAGGCGCATCGCAGATTAGGAGCAGGGAGGCTAGGATGTCCATCCTCTAGTCACTTTATTGACTAATCAACCTGATGCTAGGTTGGCGTCATGGCTCTACGTCACGCGGTGATGGCCGCCCTCTTGCAGGGCGAGGCGTCCGGGTACGACCTCTCGAAGGGGTTCGACGCCTATGTCGCCAACTTCTGGATGGCCACCCCCCAGCAGCTCTACCGGGAACTGGAGCGCATGGAGGCCGACGGGCTCATCACGGCCCGCGTCGTGGAACAGGAGCGCCGCCCCAACAAGCGGCTGTTCTCCCTCACGGAGGCCGGACTGGAGGCGGTGCGGTCCTACACCGCCGAGCCGCCGGGCAGGCCGACGGCCATCAGGGACGAGCTGATGGTCAAGGTCCAGAGCGTCGACGTCGGCGACATCGAAGCCGTGCGGTCCGCCATCGCCGAACGCATGGAGTGGGCCACGGCCAAGCTGGCCCGTTACACGCGTCTGCAGCAGCGCCTGCTGAACGGGCGCACGGAGGACGAGTACTTCGCCGACGGCGAGCCCATCGGCCCCTACCTCACCCTGATGCGCGGCATCGCCTTCGAGAGGGACGACCTCCGCTGGGGGGAGACGGCCCTGAAGCGCCTGGAACAGCGCGCCTCCGCCTCCAGCGGCGGACGAGCCTGACGGCTCGACGGCTTGACGGCTTGACCGCTTGCCCGCTTGCCCCTGTGCAGCAACGGGGGCCCGGCGAGGCCGCAGCCACCGGCGATCTCGACGAGGAACGGGGCGCGACGGAGCACGAAGCAAGGTCCGCGAGAAGCGCGCCCGCCTCGCCGAGCTGTACCGGCGCGCAGATACTGACCTCACCATCGTCAGCGCCCACGACCCCGTCCTGTACGAGAAGGCGCGCGCAAGCGCGTAACGAGGAGTCCGCGTGCGGACCCCCGCCCGCCGCGTCCCAGAACACACCGGAGAACCATGACCTCCGACGCCACGCCTCCCGGCACCGGCCCACAGGCACGCGCCGGCGCACTGCTGCGCCGCCCCAAGCTGTGGCTGGCGCCCACGATCCTCACCGCGCTGCTCGCCCTGCTGCTGTCCCTCCTCTATATGGGCGGCATCGTCAACCCGCAGCGCGACCTGCACGATCTGCCGATCGCGCTCGTCAACGCGGACACGGGCAGGCCGTTGCCCGGTCAGCAGCAGAACCTGGGCACGCAGATCAGCGCGGCCATTGCCGCCAACACCGTCGGCGGCAAGGCCGAGTGGCGCATGCTCACCCGGGCGCAGGCTCAGGACGAACTGGACTCCGGCAAGGTATACGGCGCCCTGGTGATCCCCTCCGACTTCACTGACTCCGTCGCCGCGCTCACCACGGCCAGGGCCACCGAGCGTCCGGTCATCACCGTGCTCACCAACCCGGGCAAGGGCAGCCTCGGGTCCTCCCTGGCGAGCCAGATCACCATGCCGGCCGCCCACCAGGCCTCGCAGGCCGTCGGCAAGCAGCTCACGGCGGCGACCAGGGCCGACTCCCGGACGAAGCTGCTGCTCGCCGACCCGGTCGCCGTCACCACCCAGGTCGGCCACCCCCTCGGCAGCCACAGCGGACTGGGACTGACCGCGTTCTACTACACCCTGCTGCTCGTCCTGGCCGGATTCATGGGCGGCAACGTCATCAGCAACGGCGTGGACACCGCCCTCGGCTACGCCGACAACGAGATCGGCCCCTGGCACACCCGACTGCCGACGGTCCCGATCAACCGCACCCAGACCCTGCTGCTGAAGATGGCCATGACGGCGGGCATCACGCTCATCAGCGTCTCCCTCGTGATGCTCGCCTGCGTGAGCATGCTCGGCATGGACGCGACCCGCATCCCGCTGCTGTGGATCTACTCCTACTGCGCGTCCCTCGCCGTCGGCCTCGGCGTCCAGGCCATCAACGCCGCGTTCGGCGGGATCGGCCAGTTGGTGTCCATGTTCGTCTTCATCGTCCTGGGACTGCCGTCCTCGGGCGCCACCGTCCCGCTCCAGGCGGTCCCCGGCTTCTACGACTTCCTGTCCCACTTCGAGCCCATGCGCCAGCTCAGCGACGGCGTCCGCGCGATCCTCTACTTCGACGCGCGGGGCGACGCGGGCCTCGCCCGCGCCTGGACCATGATCGGGATCGGCGTGGCCCTCGCGCTGCTCTTCGGCTTCGCGATGACCACGTACTACGACCGCAAGGGCCACAAACGCCTCACCCCACAGCCCGCCTGAGCAGTGAGGGTGCTCGAGCTGCCCACGACGTAGTGCAGCCCGCGTGTCTGAAGGCCGAGCCGGAAGGCTGCGGTGTCGCCGTAGCCGCCGTCGGCCTCGGCGAGGGGGACGTCGACGCCCCAGGACCGGGTCTCGTCGATCATGTCCAGGGCCAGTTGCCACTTCTCGACATGGCCCACTTCCGGCGGGATGCCGCACCGTTCGCGGCGGGTCACCTTGGCGGGATCCCGGCTCCGGTTTGATCGCCGCGGCCATCTTCCACGCGCGTCGGGCTCGCACGTGTGCCGGATCCCACGGACTCGTGGTGATGAAGTGGGCCAGGGCCCGGCGGTTGCCGTCCGCACCCAGCCGGGCCGCCATCGGCTCCACCGATTTCCACCGGCCGTCCAGCAGTCGTCCCCGCAGATACACCCCGCCCCACCGACGCTGATCCGCCCGCGCGAACGACTTGAACACATCCGCCGGGAAGTCCTCCAGACGGCACCGGCCTTCATCCGACTCCCCAGGTGTCACAGACCGGTCAACGACACAGCCCCTCAACCGAACACGCCACCGACAAACGAACCTGACCAAGCCCTGCTAGCAGCGCGCACCCGCCTGGCCCGGCCGCCTGGGGTGCGTCTATCACTTCAAGTGGCGCGCGCAGGGTCCCAGGCGACCGGCCCCGTCGGTCGCCCGCTTCACCAGCGGCAACTGGAGCAAGCAGGCCCACGGTCCGCGACCGGGCGACCCGGCCGCTGGAACATGTGGCTGCTCACCCCGGCCGGATCGACATCGCCGACCCGCGCCTCACCTTCCGCCGCGTCCACCTCGGCTCCGTTCCCGACGGCTGGGCGCACGAGGCCCGCAGCATCCACGCCCACTGGCACCCCGCCGCCCTGCGACAAGCCCCCCCCCGATGGAACAGCGAGTGCGCCACGATTGCCCCACCAGCACGAGTACCACATGAGAGCAAAACATCGTGAGCGAGCCGACCGCCGTCCTGCTCATCGGGATCACCGGCTCCGGCAAGACCCACCTGGCCCAGGCCCTCGCCGACGGCGGCCTCGTCCGCCTCAGCGTGGACGAGGAGGTCCGTCGCCTTCACGGACGGTACGGCGTCGACTACCCCGAACACACCTACTTCGAACGCGAGGCCTCCGCGGTGGAAACCGCACGCACGCAGCTCGCGGAGCACCTGCGCGCCGGCCACTCCGTCGTCCTCGACCACGGCCTGTGGCGTCGTTCCGATCGCAACGAGCGCCAGGACGCCATGAACCCTTCTCGGTAACGTCTCGTGACGTTATGTGATCGATGTTCGGGCGGTGCGGCCGTGTTCGAGCTGGAGCAGGACGAGGGCGGCCCGGGCGATCCGGGTGATGGCGGCCGGGTCGAAGCTGATTCTACGCAGGGCCTGGCCTTGAAGGAGACCTTCAGCAGGGCGTTCGCACGTTCGGTGATGCCGTGCACGCCGCGAATCAGTGCGTTGACTCGTGGCTTTCGTGCGGGTGGTGCGTTGATCTGGCATGAGCGGGTTGGAGGGGCAACGGGCCGTACTGGCAGCCAAGTTCGAGGCGATTCTGCCGCACCTCGACGAGCGGCAGGGGCGCCTGTCAATAGGGGCGAAGGCCCACTCCGTCGGCCACGGCGGGATCCGAGCAGTCGCCCGTGCCGCCGGTGTCCGTGAGGCCACTGTCTCTGGTGGAGTGCGGGAACTCGACTCCGGCCAGGCTCCGTTGGGACGCATCCGACGACCCGGCGCCGGCCACAAACGCGTCGTCGGCGACCGTTCCGGGGCGGAAGTGTGTCGACCCCCACCAACGGGATGGCCTGGCGATGGCTGGCCGGCGTCCTGGCTCAGCCTCTCCGCATGGTCCCCTCGCTCGACTGACCGTCGGACGTGTGGGTCCAACTGGCGAGGATGTCGAGGGCGTCTGCGGAGGGTGAGGCGGGTTCGGGGGTGAGGATGGTGAGGTTCTGGTCGGGGTCGCCCTCGACGGCCAACACGACGTAGTCGAGGGTCAGGTCGCCGACCAGCGGGTGATGGAGGCTCTTGGTGCCGGTGGTGTGGGCGAGGACGTCATGGTCGGCCCACATCCGGCGGAAGACCTCGCTCCGTACGGACAACTCACCTATGAGTTCGGTGAGTTGGGGATCGTCGGGGTGGCGTCCGGCGTACAGGCGCAGCGTGGCCACGCAGTCGCCGGCGGCCGTCTCCCAGTAGTCGGCGTACAGGGCGTGGGCGCTCTCGTCGAGGAAGACGTAGAGGGCGAAGTTGCGCTCGCGGTGGGGGCGGTCCTGGAAGTCGGTGAAGAGGGCGTAGCCGAGCCGGTTGGCGGCCAGGACGTCCATACGTCGTCCCAGAACGATCGCGGGGGTGCCGAGTGAGTCCAGCGCCCGGTACAGGACGGGGCGCACCCGTTGCGGGGTCAGCGGTCGCCTGCGGCGGGCCCGGGTCTCGGTGGGCCGGGCGAGATCGAAGAGGTGGGCGCGTTCGGTGTCGTCCAGGTGCAGGGCACGGGCCACGGCCTCCAGGACGGCGTGGGACACGCCTTGGACGCGGCCTCGCTCCAGGCGGATGTAGTAGTCGACGCTGACCCCGGCGAGCTGGGCGACTTCCTCGCGCCGCAGCCCCGGGACCCGGCGGGCGCCCGGCTGCGGGACGAGGCCGGCCTGTTCGGGGGTGACCCGGGCCCGGCGGGTACGCAGGAACTCGCGGATCTCGGTGCTGCGGTCCATTAATCCACCGTACGGCCGGTCGCGGGCCGCCAGCTGCGCGGAAAGGGGTACTGCGGGACCCCCGGTGCAGGGGTGCCCTTTTCGGCGGCCCAGGCGGGGTCGGCAGGTGGTTGCCTGGATTACGGGCCCACCGCACCACGAACCCCGGCCAGAGAACAGGACACCTCCATGGCTCCCCCGACCGCATCGAATCTGACCGGTACCGTCGCTCTCGTCACCGGCGCGAGCAGCGGTATCGGTGCCGCCACCGCCCGTCGGCTGGCCGAGCACGGCGCCTGCGTAGCGCTCGTGGCCCGCCGCAAGGACCGGCTGGACAACCTCGCCGCCGAGATCGAGAAGGCGGGCGGCACAGCCCTGGCGGTGGAAGCCGACATCACCGACCGCGCCCAGGCCGAAGCCTGCGTACAGCGGTGCGTCGAGCACTTCGGACGACTGGACACCCTCGTCAACAACGCCGGCCTGATGCTCCTGGGCCCGGTCCTCGGCGCGGACGCCGAGGAGTGGGAGCGGATGATCGCCGTCAACGTACAGGGCCTGCTCCACACCACCCGTGCAGCCCTCCCTCACCTGCTCAAGGCCGCCGACGAGGGACCACGTCGGGTCGCCGACATCGTCAACATCAGCTCGATCGCGGGCCGTGTGGCATGGAACGGATACGGCGTCTACAACCTCACCAAGTTCGGTGTGAACGGGTTCACCGAGTCCCTGCGCCAGGAGGTCACCCAGCGGCACGTCCGCGTCGGTGTCCTCGAACCGGGCGGTGTGGACACCGAGCTCGGCTCGCACAACAACCACAAGCCCGAGGTCCGCGAAGCGATCGGCGCCTTTTACGAGCAGACCGAGGTCCTCGCCCCCGGCGACATCGCCGACGGCGTCGCCTACATGGTCACCCGGCCCCGCCACGCCTCCATCGGCGAACTGTGGATCATGCCCACCGACCAAGCCTGAACAGTCTCCCCTCACTCCCGGCTCGCCCACCGGCCGGGACGCCACGCAGCAGCACCGCACAACACCGGGTGCCCGATCACGGCACCTGAAAGGAAGCCCCCATGAGCAAGGTCATTCTCGTCACCGGTGCCGGACGCGGTCTGGGCACGGACATCGTCCGCGCGGCCCTCGCCGCCGGCCACCAGGTCGTCGCCACCGGCCGCCGCCCCGGCCAGGCCGAGAAAACCCTGGGCGGACCCCAGGACAACCTGCTGGTCACCAAGCTGGACGTCACCAGCCCAAAGGACGCCGAGGCCGCCGCACAGGCCGCCGTCGACCGCTTCGGCCGCATCGACGTCCTCATCAACAACGCCGGCAACTTCTACGCCGGATACTTCGAGGAGATCACCCCCGCGCAGATGCGCCGGCAGATCGAGACCAACCTCTTCGGACCCATGAACGTCACCCGCGCCGTCCTGCCCGTCCTGCGCAAGCAGCGAGCCGGGCACGTGATCACCATCTCCTCCTCCGCCGGCCTGATCGGCCAGGAATTCTGCGTCGCGTATGCCGCCTCCAAGTTCGGCGTGGAGGGCTGGATGGAGTCGCTGCGCTACGACGTCGAGCCCTACGGCATCCACACCACGGTCGTGGAACCCGGCTTCTTCCGCACCGAACTGCTCGTGGACGCCTCCACCACCTGGCCCGAGCCGACCATCGACGACTACGCCGAGCGCACCACGGCAACCATCGCGGCCTGGAAGAGCATGAACGGACAGCAGAGCGGCGACCCCGCCAAGCTCGCCCGCGCCCTGCTGACCATCGCCGACCAGGAGAAACCACTGCTGCGCTTCGTCGCCGGAGCCGACGCCATCGAAGGCGTCGAAGCCAAGGCCAGGGAACTCCTCGCCCAGGCCCAGGCCTCCCGCCAACTCGGCGCCGACCTGGCATACGACGACGCCAACGACTGAACACCACCCCACGCCAGAGCCACCTATTGGCAGGCCGGGACCGGGCAGCGCTGCGTTCCTCGGCGCAAGAGCTGGCACCAGGGGCCCGGCAGGTAACCAGCCCGCACGGTGACCGGCAGGCGGTTGGACCCTCGCCGGCCGAAGTCACGCTGACGCTGCCGGACGGGCAGACCGTGGACGGGCCCGGCTCCACGCGCGCCGGGAGGAGCGGATCTGCCCGGCCCTCCACCACAGTCGGCCCCCGGCTGGGTGGTCCGCCCCACGCCCAGGCGCCATCGGCGCCTACCGGCACGCCCGACGCACCGACGTCGGACTGTCCGGGATCTATGCGTTCATGGACCGGGCCATCGCCGGGCAGTTCGGGCCCGAGCACTTCGTCACCGCACGAATGATGCGCCTGAACGTCGCGACAGGCCACCTGCAATGGGTCAACGCCGGCCACCCCGCGCCGCTGCTGATTCGCAACCACCAGGTCGTCCGGCAACTTCGCAGCCCCATCACCTTGCCGGTCGGCTTCGGCGGCGACGAGCCCCAGCTCAGCGAGCAGACGCTCCAGGTCGGCGACCGCGTGCTGTGCTTCACCGACGGCCTGATCGAGGAGCACGATGTCCGCGGCAAGCAGTTCGGCGAGGAGCAACTCATCACCTGGGTCAACCGCATCGAGCACGCCGAGGAAGGGGTTCGGGCGGTGGCGCGCTCCCTCTCCCACACCCTGCCCCCGAACCCTGGCGGACGGCCGAACGCCCTGGCCGAGCATCTCGCAGCAAGGCAGCCCGTGGGCGCGCGTCGGCGGCGACCCCACTGGCTTCGAAGACCCGCAATGAGCCGATGCCGCCCGACCGTAGTCCGGCCGTTGGCCGTGACTCTGGCATGTCACGCGAGAAAACCGCGAGGTCTATCGTCAAGGTATGAGCGTGTTCATCAAGCTGGTGGAGAACCGGCCCCCAAGGAATACGCGGAGCTGGCGGCTGCAGATATCTCCTACGAAGACATCACCGAAGGTGAGTCGCCCGCCACGTACGAATACGTAAGCACTCTGCCGGCGGCCGGGCGCGTGCCGACGGCTGGGCCCGGTAGCCGGTGGTCGAGTAGAGCGTCACAACTGCCCGAACTGTGACGCGCCTGCCGCGCCCGGGGCGGGAAGACCGTCGCGAAGTACCACACCCGGCGCTTCGTCCCTCGTCCCCGCGCTCGCGATCGTGCCTGCGCCCTGCACGGAGTGGTCGGTCCGGATCGGGTACGCCCGTACCTCGACCGCCCGGCAGGAGCTTGCGAGCCAGCTCGAAGCCCTCCAACGCACGGACTGCCACAAGGTGTTCAAGGAGCAGATCAACACCCGCGTGAAGGTCCGGCCGGAGCTGGAGGCGGCGCTCGCGCTGAAAGACCCTCGAAGGCCAGGTCACCGCAGCGGGCCAAGGGCAACCACGGCGGACGCCCGAAGGTCATCGACGACGACATGCTCACCTTCGCCATCGCCCTCAAGGACAAGGGTGTCCCCGTACCCGACATCGCGAAGAAGCTCACCATCAAGACCGGGAGGAACGCGGGCAAGAACCCCTCGGTCGCCTCCCTCTACCGGGCACTCGCCGAAGCCGAGGAAGCCGCAATCGACGACGGCCTGCCGCTGCGGCCCAAGCCCATCCACATCCGCTGGCCCGAGGACCCCCTCACCCCTGAGGAGATCGACCTGCGCGAGAGGCTCCCGGCCCAGCCCCACCCGAACGCCGAGATGCCGTAGAGCCCTTCTCCTGCGTGCTACTGGCTGTGGCCGCGGGTGATGAGGATGGTGTTGTCGCCGACCGGGTCTAGGCGCTGTTTCTCGGATCTCCTGACGTGAGTGGGATGTTGGGGGCCAGGCTGGCTGTATGGGCCGTGGGGATCTGACGAATGCAGAGTGGGA
>NZ_JBSFEV010000062.1:0-30485 GCF_053594615.1 Streptomyces sp. NPDC001858 | reverse complement strand
ACAAGGCGTACGCGGTCTCACGCAACCCTGTCTCCTCGCAATCGAACATCGGGGTAACGCTCTGCGACGACTCCCCAAGATCTGTGCCAGAACCCGCAACTCGTGAACAAAGCCCCATTGTGTCTTTCCGATCTGCCGGAAGTGCGACTCGATGCTTGGAGCCGGGTGCGCCGCCGGGCCCGCCTTGCGCAGGTACGGCTCCGGGGCCTGCCGCTGGTCCGGGCGACGGCCTGCTGCTGTCCGTCCGCCGCACGACGCGTCGGCAGAGGCGGGGCAGGAAGGTGTAGAAACGGTCGGGCAGGAACACGGCGTCGGCGACGATCATCGCGCCGGAGAAGAGAGGCAGCCCCATCAGCACGGCGATGCCGATGTGCATGCCCAGCAGCATGACGAGGACTGGGTACTTGAGCCTGCCGAAGAGCACGAACGGGAAGGCCACCTGCAAGAGCACGGTCAGGCAGCCGACGACGGCGACCACGAGCGTGTGCTCGTCGACGAAGGCCGAGATGGGGGGCCAGGGCTGGAACAGTTCGAGGTTCAGGACGTAGTGGAGCGCGGTGCCGCCGCCCCAGAAGGCTCCCTGGACCTTGTACAGGCCGGCTGAACCATAGAGAAAACAGACCTGCGCCGCGATCACGAACATGCCGCAGTTGTGCACCACGGTGATCAAAGTGGTTCGGGCATCGCGGAGTTGCCGCGCGAAGGCAGTGCCGGCCGGTTCCGACGTGCTGCCCGCATGAACCGCCTTCAGCCTGTTTCTGCGTGCGTCCAGGGACCAGCGTCGGCCGCACGCGGTGAGGACGAGGTAGACGGACATCAGCAGGACCAGGTTGTCGCCCCCGTCGGTCATGAAGATCGCCCGGCCGTGGAACGAGGTCACCACGACGGCGAAGAGGACCGACAGGGCACGGGTCCGCCAGCCCAGCATGAACAGTGCGGCTGTGACGAGCGCCAGCACGTAGCAGAGCTCGAAGTAGGCGCGGCTGTCGGACAGGACCAGAACGCTCAACCAGCCCGTCTGCTCGAAGAGCTGGTGTGCCAGGGCGGGCGTCCACGCGGAACCCGGACCCCAGATCTCGTCACGGTGCGGGAACTCGCGCAGCAGAAAGATCAGGTAGAGCAGTCCGTAGCCGATGCGCAGCACCGACGCCGCGTACAGGGACACCGGGCGGCCGGTCAGGAGGTCCCACACGGCGGTGATCCGGTCGGCGAGCCACCGGTCGACGCCGGCGGACGCGGTC
The DNA here is from genome assembly GCF_053594615.1 of Streptomyces sp. NPDC001858. NCBI lineage: Bacteria > Bacillati > Actinomycetota > Actinomycetes > Kitasatosporales > Streptomycetaceae > Streptomyces > Streptomyces sp. NPDC001858. The sequence goes on along the minus strand of NZ_JBSFEV010000062.1, from coordinate 29,244 downwards.
CTCTGCGCCTCAGTTTCCATGGCGGGACACCTTCCACCAGGGCAGGAGCCGGTTCTCGACCGGTGTGGGCGGGCGATCGCCGGCGGCGGGGCCGGGCGCGGGGATGGGCAGTGTGACGACGCGGAGCTGGATGAAGTCGAAGGGGCCGTCCTTGCGGGCGGCGGCGCGGTCCGCGGCGATGTTGCGCAGGTACTTCTGCATCATCAGGGCGCGTTCGGTGCGCGCCTTGTCGTCTCCTCCGTGAGAGTCGACGTAGCCGGCCCAGGCGCGGCGCAACATGTTCTGCGCCGTGTGGCTCGGGAACGGATCATGCACGACCGCGGAACGGTCCACAACGGTCAGGTCGAACCAGGGACTCACCTGAACCGATCCGTCGGAACCGGTGTGCGCGGTTCTCGCCAGAATCTGCCGATTGACGGATTCGGGGTCCGGAGCGAAAAGCCGCCAATTCTGTTCGAAGAAGGGGTACACCCATGAATTGATCAGCGGGCTGTATCGCTTGGAGACGGTGTTGGCCGGTGCCACGTGGAGGAACACCAGAATCACGTGGACGACACTCGCCGCCAGGCACAGGACCACGGTGGCGCACAGTCCGGATCTCAGCGCACGTGCACCTCTCGGCAGCTTGGGCGGCGCGGCCGTCGCGTCAGGACTTTCCTGCAGGACCGGACCTGATTCGGAGTGCTGGACTTCCTTCACATCCGCTGAGTCAATTCCGCTCGACACCGCGTACCCTGTCTTTCTCGTTTCAGCTGATCGCACCAGCTTTCCGCGTCGGCTGCCCCCGACGGCGCGCGGCGGACTCGATGAGAGTTCCGCCGCGCGCCGTCATCCGGTGAGCGGGCTGACCACAGTGCGCTGCCTAGCCCTCGTAGTCCTTGGCGTGGTCGTCGCCCTCGTGGCCTTCGTGGCCTTCGTGGCCCTTGGGCACGTCGTCGTAGCCGAAGTTCTCGTCCGACTGCTTGCCGTGGTCGTGCTGGCCCTGGTCGTGCTGGCCCTGGTCGTACTTGCCGTGGTCGGGCTTACCGGGGTGGATGTACTGACCGAGGTCGAGCTTGCCGCCGTGCTCCGGCTTTCCGTTGCCACCGTGGCCCGGTCCGCCCGGTCCGCCCGGCGCATGGCCGTTCCCGCCGGGGCCGTTTCCGCCGGTGGTGTTTCCGGCGCTGTTGCCCGCGGTGTCCCCGCCGGTGGTGTTCCCGGCGGTGTTGCCCGCGTTGTTCCCGGCGGTGTTGCCCACGGTGTTTCCGGACGAGTTGCCGGCGGTGATGCCCGAGGTGCCGCCGGTCCCGACGATGGGCCCGCCCAGGACGCCACCGGTGACGAGGCCACCGCTGACGAGGCCGCCGCCGAGGAGCCCTCCGCTGGTGGTGGTGCCTGCGGTGGTGCCGGTGGTCGTGCCTGTGGTGGTGCCGGTGGTCGTTCCCGTCGTCGTTCCACCAGTGGTGGAGGCCGCGCACCCGCCGAGGAAGATCCGGTTGTTGTTGAGGGTCACAGACCCTACCTGGGCCAGCAACCGGCCCTCGACGTTCGTTCCCTGGTTCACGGTGATCGAGTTCTCGGCCATGAGGGTGCCCACGAAGGCGGTGGTGACGCCGAGCGAGGCGTCTTCGCCGATCTGCCAGAACACGTTGCACGCCGAAGCGCCGTTGGTGAGGAGAATCCGGCTGGAGGTTGCCGTCGTCAGGGACTCAGGAATCTGGAACACCCAGACCGCGTCGGAGCTGCCCTGACCGTCCAGGACCAGGTCGCCGGTGATGCCGACACCGGCTGTGGCGTGGTAAACGCCGGGAAGCAGCGCCGGGCCACCGCCGATTCCCGCCGGAAGCGCGAAGTCCACGGCCTGGCCGGCGGCGTTGTTGTACGCGACGAGAAGGTCGGCCTTGGCCTGGAGGGCCGCGGCGTCCGCAGCGTGGATGGCACCTCCCACCAGGCCGGGGGGGGGGAATCAGGTGATGGCCGGATTCGGGTGCGTCCCGAGGTCGTGGGCGAGCACCGAGTTGCCGGTGTTGGTGACTCCCTGACCCGCCAGAACGGAGTAACTGGCGGTTGTGCCCAGAGGCACGGGCAATGCGATCGCCGACGCCGCATGCGGCGTCAGGAAGACCATCGCAGCGGAAACCGTCGCCGCGAGGGCGGCGGCCAGCATGCCGGACAGCGTGCGGCGGTCAGTTGCTTGAGGGATCTTCAGCTTGGCCGCTGGGTCCGGTTCTCGTGGGCGAGCCCGTCCGCGTGGGTGGCCGTCCGCGGCCCGAGCCCGAGCGGAAGGACCAGGGCGCGTAGCACCATGGGGTCCGACGGCCGGAGAAGCTGCTGGTCCGGCGGCCGACGAACCAGCCCGATGTCCTGCCAGCCCCACGACAGGAAGGCGTTGCAGAGCGCCGAGTCGGCTTGTTCCACCAACGTCGCTCCGAGTGAGGCGTGATGCTCGGCGAGCAGGCGTTGCTGAAGACGGCGGGCGAGGCCCTGGTCGTCGGTGTGCGGGTGTACCAGGGTCTCGGTGATCGCGAAGACGTGACCGGACGCCGTCAGCTGTTCGACGCTCCGCGGAAGGGGCCCGTCGAACCCACGCCACCAGGTCCCCTCGCGCCGTACCGGGAATCCGTAAGCACACCCGGCGAAAGCGGTGCTCTCCGCGATCAGCAGGGCGAAGCCGGGCCGCCGGATGGCACCGGTCAGCCGTCGCAGAAACGCCTCCCGGCCCCGGTACCCCTCGCCGGGCTGCGCCTGGGAGGACTCCACGTACAGATCGGCCAGGTCCTCCTTGAGGGTCTCGGCCTGCCATCGGTTCAGCCGGCGCAGGCGTAACGCGTCCCTGGGCGACGGTGTGCTTCGGTCACCGTGCGGCGGCTGCTCCCGCCCGGGCGGGGCCGTCACGGCGTACCGCCCGCGGCAACGGGAATCCGACGCGGTCGCGCGCCGGCGGCCGGGAACGAGTGGAGCAGGAATCCGGAGCCGGTGATCTCGATGACGCGGGCCATGCTCTGCGACGGGTGGAGCAGTCGCAAGGTCCCGCCCGCATCCGTGGCCAGCCGGGATGCCATGAGGAAGGCGTTGAGTCCGCTGACGTCGCAGAAGGTGACCGCCGTGACGTCGACATCGGTCCTGCGCATGCCGTCGTACAGGCACTCGGCCAGCGCGTCGCGCACCAGCGGTGCCGTATCCAGATCGATCTCTCCCGCGAGGGTGATCAGAGCGCGGGTACCGCGTTCGTGCCGGTAGACGTTCAGTTGTGGAAGGGCCATGGCTCCTCTGTCCGGACGCGTGAGGCTGTGGGCATGGGTGTGGGTGTGCGCGGTGACGGACGGGATGAACTTCGGGTCCGGCGAACCGAGTTCCTGCCCTCGGTTCCTGAACGCGGTGCCTGAAAGCTTCTCCGGCACTGGAGTGCGCGCTGAGCGACCCGATGGGCTACCAGCCGGGAGCACCGGGCAGTACGCGCGTCCGGTCGGTGGGGGTGACGCCGGTGGCCGCGAGAATCCGTTCGGCCGAGGCGTCGTTGTCGTCCCGTACGGCCATGGCCATCGCGGCGCGAGCGAGCGAGGGAGTCGTCTGCGGAGGGATCACCAGGAACATGAAGTGGTCCTGGTCGCCCCGAGTGACGATCATGGTGTCGTCAGCGACGGCCGACCAGTCGATACGGACCCAACGCCCGTCGACGACCAGATGGCCCGGCCTCTCGTCCCAGGCTCCAGCGTCGAGGCCGACCCGGGCGAGAGGACCCAGCCGGGCGGTCAACGCGGCGAGCAGTCCGGACAGTTGGGTCTCCAGGTCGCGTGACCTCGGCCACCACGCGCCGTCGAACGTTCCCGTGCGCTTGGACGTCGTCTCCATCCGCAGGACCGCTGTGCCGGGGAGGATCGGCTCCGTGCTGGTGTCCGCCAGAAGCCTGAGGGGGATCACGAGGACTCACCCCGCTCCCTTGCAGGTGTCGCGTCCTCGCCAGGTCGCCCAGGAGCGACTGTGGTGGAAGGTGGCGATGCGATCGCGTGCTGCCGGTTGGCCAGGTGGATGAGGAGGACACCCATAGCGATCATCGCCATGACCACGACCACGGTCACGAAGGTCTCCATCGTCCTCACATCCCCATCGGCCGATTCGGGGTCGCGACAGGTGCAGCGGCTCGATCTCCGCCATCGGCCATGACCGCCGGGATCCGTGGACGTGCGGCCGGATCGCGGGCCTCATGCCCTCCCTCGGAGTCCCAGACCGCTTCCCCGGCCCGGTCGGTTTCCGTCGCCGTCCGCAGGCGGGCGGCCTGCTCCATCAGCCGGCTCGCGGTCGACGTGCCCAGAGGGTCGCTCGCGGCGGACATCAGCCAGGCGGCCGTGGCCGGGTCCGTCCGCGGCGGGACCACCAGGAGGTCCCAGCGGCCCATGCGATAGGAGAGCAGCAGCAGTTCGTGCGGGTCCTGTTCGGCCAGGAACCAGCCCACGTTCACCACATGCCCGGCGACGGGCACCTTGCGCGGGATGGCCGGCCAGTGGGTGGGATTCACCGTGACCCGGGTGATCCGCCCCCACAACGGCTCCAACGCGGCGGTCAGGGTGGGGAGTTCCGCTCCGAGATCGCGGGAGCGGGGCCACCATGCGCCGTCCAGGAGAGCCGGCGCGGCGCCGGCAGGGGCCAGCGACAGGCGGAGAGGGGGAGAAGTGGGCGAAGACGACGCGTGCCGGTCTTCGAGTGTCGGCGAGAGGGAAATGGTCGCAGTCATGACGCGAACCCTGCCCCGGGGCGACCACGGTCGGCCCGGCCTATTCGATCGCCGAAAACGACACGAGCGTGATAGCCGGTGCGCGAAATATCCTCGGTGCTTTCAGCGTACTCCTCGGCCAAGCAGTACGGGCCGCCGTCCGTCGGCGGGCGAACCGCCCCCTTGCGCTCCTCCTCCGGAGTGGCACGATCCCAAGGCGCTTCCGGAGAAGGTGAGTGATCACCAAGCCGGAGGCACACGGCGCCCGGTAACGAGGTCGAAGTCCCCCGCATGGTGGCCCGGACGGCGCGTTGCCGGGGAGAACGGCTGGTCACACGCCCCACTCACAGGGGCCTTCGAGCGGAGTAAGGTCGAAATACCGGGAGCACTTCGCACACCAGATCAGATCTGGTGCCGTTCCCGGCGAGCGACAGGACCGGAACGTCGAAGACGATCCCGGGGACAGGTTCGCGCCATGACCACGACCAGAAGAGGTACAGCCCTCAGCGCACACGGCATCCCTAGTGCGCTTCGCCCGAGGGAGGTAATGACGTGGAGACCGTCGTCACCGCGGTACTGATCATCGCCGTGATCGCCCTGGGGATCGGCCTGATTCATCAGCTCAACGCGCAGCACGACGTACGGATCGCGGCCTACCGCTACGGCGAAGCGCTGCCGGGAATCGGCCGTCTGCGGGCGAAGAAGAACCGACGAGCGGCAAGGCTTTCCGTATCGCCCGTTGTCGCATCGCCTGCTGTCGACGAAGCCGAGCCGGGCGGTGCCACGGATGATTCGGCCCGTTCCCCGGCGGAAGCAGTGGGCAGGCCGGGACGGCGTCACCCGGTGGAACCACAGGAGCCGCTCTCTGCCGGGAACGTCGACGTGCGCCTCGTCGCCTCGTCCCCCGAGGCCGCCCGCCAGGTCGCGGAGGTTCTCCGTCGCTGCTTCGCCTCGTCCGAGCAGCGCAGCTATCCCGTCGGCACGGTGGCCGGCGGAACCCGCCTCCACCTCACGGTGGACACCGCCCGGGCAGCAGAGCCTGCGCGCTCCTGGCTGGTCACCAGTCGGCCCTCCGGAAACAGCCGTACGCAGACGGACGAGATCTGAGGCACGACAAACACGAAACACCTGATGCCCGAAATGTCTACCAGGCATAGCATGAAGGCGGGTCGGCACACTCTCACGTGCGACCGGCCCGGAAGGGCGGCCCCGGTGTGTATACGCCGGGGTCGTTGGAGCACCGGTCCGATAAGCCGTGAACGCCCGCCGGTCGGCAGCGTCGTCCACGCTGATCGCCGTTGCCTGCCGGGTGGATCCGAGAGGGGCGGTGTGCGTTGCGTCAGGGCACGGCGTCCAAAAACGTGGCCGGGGTGCTGGAAGCGCCGGACCCTTCCGGCCTGCACCGCGCGCACCGGTTGCGGTGCGACGAGGCCGGGGGCCCGGCCTCCTGGTGAACGCCGTGTGGACGCTGCCACCCCGAGGAGTTCCCCATACCCCGGGACGAAGGGAAGCTCACAGCGATGACGGACGGTGGGCGGAAGCCGGACCGGGTCGGGGTGGACCGGTCGGAGGGATTCGGCGAACGACTGCTGGGTGTGCTGCTGGACCGGGCCCACGAGATGCCGCCGCAGTTGATCGCCCCGCTCGTCGCGGAAGAGGTGGCCAGGGTCGGGGGCCGGGACGTCTCCATCCTCCTACAGGACTACGAACAGGTGCTTCTGGTGCCGCTGCCGGGCCGGAGGCTGAAGGTCGGCGGCCCCGAGCCGGTCGAGGACTCCCCGGCCGGCGAGGCGTTTCTGAGCCGCAGAACGGTGGAGGTGGCGGAGAACGGCAGTGTGCGGATGTACCTGCCGCTGCTGGACGGCAGCGACCAGATCGGGGTGATGGCCGTCACCCTGGACAGCGTCGACGACGACGACCGGCGGTTGCTGCGCAGACTCGCCGGTCTGGTCGCGGACATGATCGTCACCAAGGACTCCTACACCGACCAGTTCTTCCAGGCCCGCCGCAGTTCCCCGATGAGTGTGGCCGCGGAGATCCAGTGGTCGTTGCTGCCCCCGCTGTCGATGACCGTTCCGCAGGTCGAGGTGGCCGGAATCCTTGAGCCCGCCTACGACGTGGCCGGCGACAGCTTCGACTACGCCCTCAACGGCGACATCCTGCACGTGGCCATGCTCGACGCGATGGGGCACGGGCTGGACGCGGCGACCATGGCGACGGTGGCCGTCGGCGCCTATCGCCACACGCGACGGGCCCATACGGATCTGTCCCAGGTGTACGCGTTCATGGACCGGGCCATCAACGAGCAGTTCGGCCAGGACCACTTCGTCACCGCGCAGATGATGGTCCTGGACGTCACCACAGGCCGGCTGCAGTGGGTCAACGCCGGCCACCCGGCTCCGCTCCTGATCCGTGACCGCGCAGTGGTGGACCGGCTGGCGAGCCCGACCACGTTGCCGGTCGGCTTCGGCGGTGAGGAACCTGTGGTCAGCGAGCGGATGCTGCAACCCGGGGACCGGTTGCTGTGCTTCACCGACGGCCTGACCGAGGAGCACCAGACCGGCGGGACACAGTTCGGTGAGGAGCAACTCATCGAATGGACCAACCGGATCCTCCGCGAGCGCACCCAGGTACGGGCGGTGGTACGCGCCCTCTCCCACGCCCTGAAAAGGGAACGCGGCGGCACCACGACCGACGACGCGACCATATTCCTCATCGAGTGGCGAGGCGGCGACGCCGATCACCTCGCCACCCTCGGCTGAGCCCGCCGACGACGCACCGGCTCCCTCGCTGAAGCCTGCCGCCGACCTGTGGTTTCGTGCCCAAAGTTCGCATATCTCGCTCGCTACGACCCCCGCTCGCACGGCCGAGTGGGGGCCGCCGTCGGCTCGGAGCGCTCCCTCGTGGCGCCGAGCCGATGGAGGAATCGAGGGCGTGGCCGTCGCGGCGCACCGACCGGACGGCGGGAACCCGATGTGACGCCATCCGCTCGAAGTCACCCGCTCCGTCCGGGACGCCGTAGCCCATGCAGCCCCGGGCGTAGGCGGGGGTCTGCAACAGATCGGGCACCATCATGGGCGCGTGAGTGTGCAGGGAAGCCGCATAAGAACGAGGGAGACCCGCTGTCCGTAGGGGCCGAAGACGTCGGCCTCGAAGGGGGCTTGCTCATCTGTGCAGGCACGCTCCCCTTCAAGCAGCCGTGGGGTGCGACCCGGCACCCCTCTACGAGGCGCTCTCGCCCGACTCATGCGCCTCGATCCGCCTCAGCAGTTCTGCCAGCGCGGTCATGGACCTGCCCTGGCGCTGCCCCTCGGCCAGTGAGTCGCGCAGAGACTGTACGTCCTGGGCGCGGACCTTCCCGCCGTGGTGGAAACGGTTGAACGCCTGGTAGTCCAGGGGGAGCATCTCCCGCTCGGTCGTGGTGTGTATCCTCCTCGTCATCCCTGGCCCTATGACGGCACCCATCAGCCGCCCGCGCCAGCCGTTCGCAGGCAGTGTGGCCAGCTCGCGCTGGGCGCGGCAAGCAAGGTTCCAGAGTTCCTTGTCCTGGGCCACGGAGGTGAAGTCCGCCCAGTCGGCGAGCTCGCACGCGGCGTACACGGGGAAGCCGATCGTCGCGTAGATCGCGGTCATCTTCGGACTGAAGCCGGCGCAGCGTGAGAGGCCGGAGCGGTTGTGCAGCGCAACGAAGTCTTTGGACGCGGGTGTTCCGGTCTGCAGACGGAAGCCGGTCTTGCTCTTCGGGTGTCTGTAGCTGACCACTGAACGGGCCAGCAGGTCGGCGTCGGTGGGCGGATGCACGGGCAGATTCGCGGACGACTGGTGGCTGAGCATGCCGAGGAACCCCAGCAGCAGCCGTTCCCCGGGCAGCTGCAACGTGTCCAGGTAGTGCTCGCGGATGCCCTGGCCGAAGGCGCTCATCACCACCGTGGCCGCCGTGGGACGGACCGCGTCTCCCAGGGCGCGGAGCATCGCGACCCCCTCCGGGGTTCGGCTGGCCTGGCCGTCGAGGGTGACCAGGACGAAATCGAAGACGCGACCGGCCAGTTCGGCCGGATCCTCCACCACGCTGTAGTCCTCGAAGGTCTTCAGCGAAGCGTCGTCGTAGCAATACAGGTACTGCGGCGCCGCGAGTGAGTCCCGGCGGCCGGAGCGTACGAGGAAGGTGACGTCGGCGCCGGCCAACGTGAGGTGGTAGCCGACAGGTAGTCCCGTCGCTCCGGCCCCGACGATCAATATCGCGGGCTTGTGCATACAGACGCGGCCCGCAATGCCCAGAAGATCGCGCACGCCGCCCGCGAGGTGTTCGCCGCGGCCGGTCCCGACGCGCCGCTGGAGGCCGTGGCCCGAAATGCCGGAGTCGGCATCGCCACTCTCTACCGTCACTTCCCCACGAAGGAAGACCTGCTCAAGGCGGCACTCCGGCAGAGTGTCGCCGAGCAGCTCCAGCCCGCCATCGAACTGGCCCTCGCCAACGGCAACCCCCGGGACGGCCTGGAAATCTTCCTGCGGGCCACCCTGTCCATGGTGGCCCGCGAACGCCACATCCTGACCGCCGCCGACCGATCCGGCGCCCTGACGGCCGAGATCACGGAGCCGTACCTCGAGTCCTTGACGCTCTTGACCCGCACAGCGCAGGACGCGGGTCTGGTCCGCGCCGATGTCGTCCCCGACGACATGCACAAGCTGATGAGCATGCTCATGAGCTTGTTCTGGACCACGCCCTCCGAAGACGAGGACTGGTCCCGCTACGTCACGCTCCTGCTCGACTCCCTCTCGCCGCTCGGAGCGACCCCCCTCCCACCCGCAGGCCCTCGGCGGCCTTGCGGCGAGAGGGCGGGCGGGCAGACGAATTTCGCCAGGTTCACGGCACCCGAGGCGTCCACGAACGAACAGCCCGCCCCCGAGTAGGCCACCTGATCCGCCGAAGCAGCGGGCACGTCGGCCGCGCCGCAGTAAGCCTTGCGGCTGCATCGATGACTCGGCGGCGCCGTTCACGATGCCGTCAGTGTTGACCGCGATCCATCGGGGAGCGGGAGCAGAGCCGCTGGAGCGCCCAGTGCCGGCTCGAACAACCGCTCTACCGCAGCGAGGGTCAGCACTGGGGTGCGCTGAAGCTCGGGGCGATACGGCCCCCGACCGGCGTACGCTCACATCGGGCGGTGCCGTGTCGACTCCCAGCTCTCAGCACTTCATACGGTGAACGGTGCCGACTGGAGTGCTCGGTACGGTCGCTGGCCGCTTTCAAGAGGGCGAGTTCGGCGGCGAGTTCGCCGACCAGGCGACCGCCCATACCGACACCGCTTCCGAACGTACCTGCGAGCCTGCGGCAACCTCGACGGCCTCCGCCTCCGCGGCGACGGGCTGCGAACCTGGATGCAGAGCAGCTGCGACACCTGCCGCACCCTCCCTGCAAAACACCGCGCCAGCGGGCAGCCCAGAAATCAGCCGCCTGGGCGCCTCCCGCCCGTAAGTTCTCCTCGGCCACCGAGTTCGGCAAGGCGTGATGTCCGTCACGCCTGCGGCGGGGAATCGGACACGGCGGCCCGTCGCAGCGCGACACGCGCCAGAGACTCGGCCCCGGCCCAAAGAGACACGACCTGCGAGGGACACGGCCTCTGCGGAAACAAACCTGCTGCGCGAACTGCACTGGAGCCCGACCGCCCTCGGCATCGTCATGGGTGCCGGCGGAATCGGCGGCATCCTCGGCGCCCTCGTCTGGCAGCCCCTGGAACGACGCTGGGGCTCGGGCTTGGTGATGCTCGGCACCCTCGCTCTCAGCCCACTCGCCCAGATTCCGCTGGTCCTCGCCGGTCCCGGGCTCGGCGGGCAGATCGCCATCGGCGCCGGCATGGTCATCCAAACCGGCGCCGCCGTGTGCCATGGCGGACGCCAGCGTGCCGTCCGCCAGGAACTTGCCCCGGACCATCTCCAAGGACGGGCCCAGGCCACCGGAGCCTGGCTCGCCTTCAGCCTGCGCCGCACCCTCATGCTCATCACCGCGGCTCTGGTCGTCCCGTTCCTCGTGCTGTGGAGCTCGCCCGTCCGCGCTCTCGGCCCCGCCGCCCCGATCTTGCTGACCCCGACCGAGGAGCCCGCCAACCCATGACGATCACCAGCCCGGCCGAATACTGGGACCCACTCTGGGCATCGGGACGCCGCTACCGCGGACTCGGTCCCGAGGAACAGCAGCTGACCCGCCGCTTCCTCGGCGCCGGCCGCGGCCGGCCTGCCCTCGACATCGGCTGCGGCGACGGGGCTCTCGCCCGGTACCTGCACGCCGACCTGGGATACCGCACCACAGCGATCGACTGCTCCGCCGCCGCCCTGAAGATCGCCCAGGCCGCCCCGAACGCGAACGACGGCCCGCTCTTCCAGCAGCTGGACATCGAGGCCGACGACGCCGGCGTGCTCCCCGACGCCGGCTACGCCCTCATCACCTGCCGCCTGGCGTTCGCCTTCATCAAGGACAAGCCCGCCTTCCTCGACCGCATTCGCTGCCTCCTCCCGCCCGGCGGAACCCTCTGGCTGGTGACCCCTCTTGCTGAACGCCTCCCGGACGAACGGAAATCGATCGGAATCACCTCCCAGCAGGCAGAATTACTGACCGCGCCCTGGTCGTCGGTCCGAAGCGAAGACCTGGACTCGATGCGCTGCTACGCCCTGCGCCCCTGACCCGTCACGGCCCCGATCCTGACCTCGACGAGGCCCTCCGGTGGCAGGGGCAGACCGGCTCAGGCCGCTGCTGCGCGCAGGCGGCCCAACAGGCCTTCCGTATCCGTCAGATCCGGAACGACGAAGTCGGCGCCAGCGGCACGGAGTTCCGCCACCGAGTGGATGCCCGAGGTGACAGCGATGCAGCGTGCCCCCGTGTCATGCGGGGCCCGCACGTCGCGAGGCGTGTCACCGATCAGCACGGTCGGCGTCATCATCGCGACGGCATAGGCGGCGTGAATCCGGGCCCGGGCGGCATCGCCGAGACGGGCCCGGTCCTCGCTGTCCTCGCCGCGGGAGGTCGACTACGGCGAGTGGAAGGCCACCGTGGCCGACATCAGCCGGGACCTGGACCTGCTGAAGGTCCCGCACCCCACCGTGACGGCTTTCCGTTCCCGCTCGCCACCTCCGGCAGCAAGGTCATGCGCGAGGCCGAGGAGGTCCGCATCCTGCGCAAGGACCTGACCACCTGCTGCCGTGGATGCCCTCGATGGAGCAGACCGTCGCCGACATCTCTGAGGACGCCCAGCACGGGGACTCCATGGTGTTCCAGCCCCGGGCCGACGGCATGGTCGCTCAAAGACGAGACCCGGGTGCCGTTCGACGTCCGCCTGCCCGAGCGGCCCAAGACTCGGCGACCGGTGTGGCAGTGTGGCAACGACGGCGTGGACGAGGTGGAGCAGCTGGCCGCGCTCCCCGGAAAGCCGTCGTGAGCACCGTCGAGCCGGGGACGGACAGACTGCTGGTCGCGGAACTGGTGGGACTGCTCAACGAGCCGAGCACGACAACGAGGGCGGAAGAACCTGGGGTCAGTAAGCGGCGGTCCGGATGCGCATTCGTTCTGGCGAGCGGACCGGGGGTCGTCCAGGCCTCCGCACCGGCTGGTGGAGCGGAGGTGCCGATCGTTCTGCCCGCTGTGTGAGCGTTCGTTCGGGGACAGTCCTCAGCCCAAGCCCTCCTTCCTCCTGAGCTCTGCCACATCGTCGAAAGTACGGATCAGTACTGCGCGTCGCTCGTCCTTGTAGCCCGATGAGGGCGTCAAGTTGTCGATGTAGCCCTCCCACACCGCCATGTACGTCTTCTTCCACCCCTCGACCACCTCGGCCTCGGGCAGCGACGCCCCCACGTAGCCCTGCCGCGCCAGAAGGCTCAGCAGCTCCAGGTTGGCCGGCACCGCAACTCCCCAGTACTCGTCGGGCTCGATCGCGACCAGGTCGCCGGCCATCGCGTCTGCCACTTCAGTGATGAGCCGGTCCGTGAGGAACGACAGGTGGTCTGCGGCCGTGTCGTTGTCGAAGTTCCCGGTTCCCCAGTTGCCCATGGGCCTCCTCTGCTGGTTCGGGTCGGTACGCAAGAGTTGTATCAGCGCGTACCGACAACCGGGCCGCACGGAGTTGCGGCGGGCCGGCATGCCCCGAACGACATGGACAGGGCTCATGCGTCAGACCCGGTAGTCGCCCGTCGGCCATCGTCCCGCAGCCTGGCCTGCCCGGATCACGGCCACCCCCGGTGCCGGTACTCCTCAAAGACCGTCACAGCCGAATGGGAGTCCCGGGAACGGCCTGTCCGAACCGCTCCCGGCTACGTGCCTTACCTGTCGGCACGATTGATCACGCCAAGGAGTCACCTACAGCGACCCCTCAGGTTCCCGTTCCCGTCCTGCAGCCGGTGGGGCTCGGCGAACAGCCTGCCCCGGGCCAGAGCTCGCCTCGCTGTCGACCCAGCGGAACAGGCCACGCTCACCGAAGTCCTCGGCGGCTGCCCAGACACCGTCATCGAGGTCACCCGAGCCCGCTGAGCCCCTGATGGGAGAGGCCCCGGCCAGCATGTCGCGACCGTCGACCAGGAGGAGGTCGCTGCCGACGGTAGCGGTCCGCAGGCATACGAGGAGCATGAGACACGGGGCGGTGGGCCGTAGTGCGCGGGCGGTCGGTCCCGGAGTTGAGCACAGCTGGCCATCTGAGCCGGACACTTGAGCCGGCGACAGGTAGCCGCCCTGGCGTAAGCCGACTACGTTTGTCTGGTTCCCACAAGCACCCGAGCGACCGTGCTCCGGCGACTCCGGGATCTCTGGTGCGGAAGTCCGACTTCTTGCAGGTCAGCGCACCCTGCCCCGTGGTTTCAGCGGGACCGGGGGCAGGGTCGGTGCGGGGAGCGGGGCGCCGTCGTAGCCCTTTACCTCGCCGAAGCGGGTGCCGGTCATCCAGTCCTCGCGGGCCTGTTCGATCTCGGCCTGGGTGCGGCCGACGAAGTTCCAGAACATATCGAACTTCGTTGCTGTTTTTGCAGGTCAGCGCTCTTCTGGCTGGCTGCCGGTCAGCAAACCGTCAGCATCAGTCGGTGGAGTTGGTCGGCCGTGGCGCAGGATTCGTTGGTTCGTGGGATGGGCTCGTTCTTCAAAGAGTGCGAGCATCCGAGGTCGCGGTGGTCGAAGTGTTCCCACCCGTACAAGATCCGGTGCCGGTCGGCGACCGGGAGGCAGGTGGAGGAGGCGGGCTTCTCGACCCAGGACAAGGCCATCGAGCGCCTGTTGGAGATCTACAAGGAGAAGAAGGCGACCCCGCAGGCTCAGACGAAGGCGGAGCGTATCCGCAAGTACGGGGCGATGCGGTTCGAGGAGTATGCCGAGGAGTGGAAGGCCGGGCAACGACACCTGGCCGACGCCTCGGTACGGCACCTCGACTCGCTCCTGGAGCATCATCTCTACCCGGCACTCGGGAGCCGACGGATGGACTCATTCGACCACAAGGTGGTTGACGGCTTCATCCGCTCCATGGAACGCAGCGGTGCTGGTTTGGCCACTCAGGCCAACGCCTTCGACAAGCTGCGTGCGATTCTCCTTGACGCCCAACGGCTCGGTGTCTTTCCCGACAACCCGGTGGTCGGGGTGAAGCCGCCGCAGTACAACCCTGAACGGGCCGTGATCCCGTCTCCCGAACAGTTGCGCGCGATACGCACCGCAGGCGATGACGCGTTCATGTTGATCGTCGACCTGATGAGCGGCTGCGGTATGCGCAACGGTGAGGCGGCGGCGGTGAACCTCAACAACATCGTGGCCGGCGACGTGTATCGAGTCACCGAGCAGGCGGTCCTGTCCACCCGGCAGTACGGGCCTCTCAAACACCGGAAGCCGGGTGAGTACCGCGATGTCCCCCTCCCCGCTCAGGTCAGGGAGACGATCGAGTGGTACGCCGACACGCATGGAACGGTAGACGGCTACCTGCTCCGTCAGGCCACCGATCCCAGCAGGCCGTATCCGCACTGGGGGATGGACAATCAGTGGCGTCGGATCAGGGCGGCAGGCGAAGTGGACATCCCGGAAGGGATGGTGCTCTACGGGAACCGTCACTTCTTCGCGTCGAACTGCCTGAGCAACGGCGTCCCGATCACGGACGTGGCTGAGTGGATGGGACACAAGAGCGTCGACATCACCTTCAAGGTGTACCGGCACCTTATGCCCGGCTCGATCAGCACGGCAGCGAAGGCGCTCAACCGTAGCCTCGCTGATTGAGCAAGAGGCTATGGATGGCTGAGGGGGCGCGTAACGTGGCCGGGATCCGTTGCCTGGTGTCTGCCGGGACGGGATGCTCACGCCGGCGGCCTCATTGCTGAGGGGTGACACTGGTGGGTCCGGTCTTCGAGACCGCAACGGCCCACGCCTCCAAGGCGATCACCGCCTGTCGGCTGCCCTTCGTGGGCCAGCCGCTGGGGTCGGTCACCGGCCGGCACGGACACCGGGACGACGCGAGCGGCAAATCCACCGGCCTGGCCGGTCCGGCGTGGGAGCACAGCGCAGCTCCCACGCCGGACAACGCGGGTTGTCTGCTGGGCGATGCTCCGATTGCGGTGTGCCTGGGCAAGTGCGAAAGGATGCTCTCACGGCGCAATGAGGGGCTACCCGTGCAGATCCGCTCTGCGCCCGCCACCGGCGGGCGGCTACGCGGCGAGGTCCAGATTGAGGACCCTGGCGGCTGTGCTGATCGAGCCGGGCATGAGGTGCCGATAGATCCTGAAGGTGATGTCGATGTTCTTGTGTCCCATCCATTCGGCTACATCGGTGATGGGTATGCCGTGGGTGAGGCAATGGGATGCGAAGAAGTGTCGGAAGCCGTAGATCACCATCCCCTCGGGGATGGCAGCCTGGCTCTTCTCCTTGATGCGCCGCCATTGGTTGCTGAGGCAGTAATGCGGGAGCGTCCGAGACGGATCATTGGGGTGACGCAACAGATAGCCGTCGACGGTGCCGTGCCTCTCGGCGTACCACTCGATGGTTTCCCTGACCCGGGCAGGGAGGGGTACGTCGCGGTACTCGTTCGGCCTGCGGTGCTTGAGGCGGGCGTACTGACCGGTCGTCTGATTGACCTGCTCAGTGATCCGGTAGACATTATCGGCCACGATGTTGCGTAGGTTGACCGCGGCCGCCTCGCCATTGCGCAGGCCGCAACCGCTCATCAGGTCGACGATCAAAACAAACGCGTCATCACCCGCTGCGCGAATTACACGCAACTGCTCTGGTGAGGGGATGATCGCACGCTTGGGGTCATACTGTGGTGCCTTGACCCCCCTGAGGGGACTCTCGTCGTACAGGCCCAGTCGGTGGGCGTCGAGCAGGACGGCTTTGAGCTTGTCGTAGACGTTGGACTGAGTGGCAAGGCCGACGCCGTTGCGTTCCATGGTCTGGATGAACTCATCGACGACCTTGTGGTCGAACGTGTTCATCCGTCGGCTGCCCAGCGCGGGCAATAGATGGTGCTCCATCAGAGATTCCAAGTGACGTACTGAGGCTGGGCCCAAGTCCCGCTGGGCAGCCTTCCACCCGGTGGTGTACTCCTCGAAGCGCATTGCTCCATAGGCGGCTATCCGCGCTGCCTTGGTTTGGGATCGGGGCCCTGCGGCTTTCTTCTCGTTGTAGATCTCTGTCAGGCGCCCGATGGCCTTGTCCTGGGTCGAGAACCCCGACTCCTGCACCTGCTTTCCGGCCACCGACCGGTAGCGGATCTTGTAGAGATGAGCGCACTTCGACCAGCGCGACCGCGGATGCTCGCACGCCTTGAAGAACGAACCCATTCCACGGATCAACGAACGAGACATAGGGGAGGACATCTCCGATTGAGAAATTTACAACGTCTACGGTTGAAATGCTCGGACTGGTTAGTCTGAGCCGACACTTGGCCCTGCTCTTAATGGATGCGCTGCTGCTTAACCCATGTTTCGACTTCTGATACCTTGAATCTAATCTTGGCGTTTCGGCCTGTTCCGAATCTGTACAGTGCGAGGCCGGAAGAGGCGGCATTCCTGTATATCCATGAAACGGATACATTGAGATATTCAGCAGTTTCTTGCAGGGTCATAAACTGTGCTGTCATGGTTCCTTAGGGCTGTGACGCTTTGAGGGCAGCACGTCGATTCCGTCGGCTGCCGTGCCTTGACGGTTCCATGATCTGGCTCTTCGCCGGTTTGGCCAACCGGCGAACACCCGCTATATTCCGTGCCGCTGAGGTCCTGAAAGTTGCTGTGTTCGCCGAAGGGTCGACCAGCTGCCGCTGAGCAACGATCCTGTGATCGGGAGCTATCGGGTGATTCCGCGGATGGCGCGCTTCTCGGGTGACGCGGGCGCCTCGGCCCGCGCCGCTCGTGGGCCAGGACACGCAGGAGGTGCTGAACGAGTTGCAAGGGCTCGAGGAATCAGCATCGATTGCTGCCTCGGAGCGCTCGCTCGACTGATTGGCGGGGTACGAGAACAGTTGCCTCCCTCCCCTCACCGGGTCCGGTGGCGCCCATGTGAGAGTCGTCCATGAGTGCGGTGCGGACCGGCAGGGGTGAACGGTCACGCTGTCGCCAGGGCCTCCGTCGGGGTGAGGCGGGAGGCCCTGATGGAGGGGTAGACACCGGCGGCCATGCCGATCAGGAGTGCGCCGCCGATGCCGCCGGCCACCGCCGGGAGCGGGATCACCGGGGGCCAGCCCTGGTAGGCGGCGTAGCCGACGGTTGCCAGGACGCCGAGCACGGTGCCGGCCAGGCCGCCGAGGCAGGACAGGGCCACGGACTCGGTGAGGAACTGGCTGCGGATCTGGCCCCTGTTGGCGCCCAGCGCCCGCCGCAGGCCGATCTCCTTGCGGCGTTCGAGGACCGAGATGACCATGGTGTTGGCCACACCGATCCCGCCCACCAGCAGGGCCACTCCGGCGAGGCCGAGGAAGAGGGCGGAGAACGTCGTCTCGGTGGCGCGCTTGGCCGCGAGGGCGTCGGACGGGCGGCTGACCTGCACCATGCCGGGCAGTTCGGGGTGGATGGTCGGGGCGAGGACGTCACGGACGGCCTCGATGCCGTCCTCCCTGGCCTTGACGTAGATGACGGTGGGGTGGCCGGTGAAGCCCAGTTGGGTACGTGCCGCGTCCCAGCCGACCAGCACCGAGCGGTCGATGTCGGGCGAGAGCGGGGTCGGGGCGAGCACGCCGATGACCGTGAACCAGCGGTGGTTGACGTAGATCTGCGGGGCGGGCTGCCCCGGGACCACCTGCACGATGCCCATCCGGGTGGCGGCCACCGAGCCGAGGACAGCCGTAGGGAACCGCTCGGTGCTCGTGCTGAGGAAACGTCCGGACTGGACCTCGGCGTTGATCGCCTCCAACAGGTCGGTACGGCTGGCCAGTACGGCCAGGCCCGTGTAGTCGTTGGCGTCGGCGTGGTCGTTGCGGTACACCTCGGCATGGGTGTTGGCGACCGCGCTGGCCACCGTGACCGGTCCGATCCGGTGGACCATGTCCACCGACTGGGGCGGCAGTTGGACCGGCGGATTCTGGTTGGGGACCGGTACGGCCTGGAGCATGTTGGTGCCCAGCGCGGAGAGCTGGTCCATCAACGCCTTCTGGCTGGACGCCGGGATCCCGGTCACCACGATCATCGTGGCGATGCCGATCGAGATGCCCAGCGCGGAGAGCGCCGCGCGCACCTTGCGGGTGTGGATGCCGAGCAGTCCCAGCCGCAGGATGTCCAGCGGGGCCAGTCGCACCGGCCTGGTGTCGGCGACGTCCGGGACGGCGGGCCGCTTCGGTGTGGTGGTCATGGCCGGCGTTCCCCATAGGTGTCGGTGAGGGTGTCCGTACGGATGGCGAGGGTGTCCTCGGTGAGGCCGCCGGTCCGGATGGCGAGGGTGTCGTCGTCGAGGCCGCCGGTGCGGATGTCGGCGACCAGGCGGCCGTCGAGGATCTCCAGCCTGCGGGGCAGCTGCGCCGCGATCTCCCGGTCGTGGGTGATGATCGCGATGGTGGTGCCCTCGTCGTTCAGCGTGGTCAACAGGTCCAGTACGGCACGGCCGTTGGCGGTGTCCAGGGCGCCGGTGGGCTCGTCCGCGAGCACCAGGGCCGGGCGGTTGACGAGCGCGCGGGCGATCGCCACCCGCTGCCGTTCGCCGCCGGAGAGTTGGTTGGGCAGATGCGCGGCGCGGCGCGCGAGGCCGACCCGGGCCAGCGCCTCGCTGGCAAGCGGGCGGCGTTGCCGGCGCGGCACCCCGGCGTAGAGCAGGCCGGTGGCCACGTTCTCGGCGGCGGTCAGTCCGTCGGTGAGGTGGAACTGCTGGAACACAAAGCCGAGTTGGCGCCCGCGCAGGGCGGAGAGCCGACGGTCGGAGAGGGTCGCGACATCGTGCCCGCCGATCTCCACGGTGCCGCTGGTCGGCCGATCCAGGGTGCCCATGATGTTCAGCAGGGTCGACTTGCCGGACCCCGACGGGCCGACGATGGCGAGCAGTTCGCCCTCCTCGACGGCGAGCGACACACCGTCCAGGGCCTTCACCCCGCCGGGGTAGGCCATGCCCGCGTCGATCACGGCCAGCACCGGTCGGGTCCTCACGAGGTGGTCACCACCTTCAGCCCGGCCGTGACGCCGGTGCCGCTGACCTCCACCAGCCCCTTGGCGAACATCCCGGTCTTCACCGCGATCAGCCGCCCGGCGGGAAGCTGGACGGCGTAGCCGCCCTCGCTCAGCGCCAGCAGCGCGCCGACCGGTACGGCGAGCACGCCCTTGTGGGCCTCCGAGGTGAACGCCACCTGCACGGGGGCGGAGGTCAGCTTCCGTACGGTCCCGGTGTCGGGCACCGAGACGGTGACCGTGAACTGGGCGGGGGCCGCACCGCTGGTGTCGCCCTCCTGGGCCTCGGCCGTGGCGCCGACGACCTCGACGGTTCCCTTCACGGTGGAGTTGTCCGGCAGGGTCACCGTGACCCGGTCGCCCCGGGACATCGTGCCGACCTGGGTCGCGTCCACCGGTATCGACACCTTCTTGGCGGTCGAACTGACCGTCATCAGGCTCCCGTTGGCGGCATCACCGGTCTGAGCCTGCACCGAGCCGACCCGGACCGCGCCGCCCTGTACGGTGACGTCCCCGATGCCCAGCACCCCGGTGGCGGGCATCCCGGCGTAGGCCTGCCAGCGGCTGATCGCGTCGATCAGCTCGGCGGTGAGCACCCCGTCGCCCGCCTTGACCTTGACCTGGACGGGGGTCGTGGTGGGGGCCGGGGCCGCGCTCGTGGAGGGGGCGGCGGACGGGCCGGACGCGCTGCCGTCGGCCGGTTGAGCCGGTTCAGCCGGTTCGGCTTCGGTTTCGGCTTCGGCCGGGTGCTGGGTGACCCAGGTGCCCACCGTCGGTTGCGTGCCGATGTCGTAGCCGAGCTTCGTGAGGTTGTCGGCGATCACCCGGACGTCGGGGCCCGTGGTGCCCCTGGCGTTCAGCGTGCGGTACAGAGGTGTGCCGCCGTAGAACACCGGCACCGGGACGTTGTCCACCTTGTACAGCGTGCCGCCCCGGGAGACCGTCGCCCCGGGCGCGGGCAGCCAGGTGATCAGTCCGGCCTTGCCTCCCTTGACCGGTGGGGCCGTGCCGTAGCCGAGGGTTCCGCTCACTGTCAGGGCGTTGGACAGGTCCGTCCGGGTCACCGTCGCGGTGCCGACGCTCGCCGTGTCACCGGCCGTCGTGCCCGGTTTCGTGTTCCCGTCCTGCCATGCGGTGATGCCCAGCGCAGCCGCGGTGATACCGGCGAGCGCCACGGCACCGATCTTGAGCCGGCGCCTTCCGCGCCGCGGGCGGGTGCCGTCGAGGTCGTCGCTGCTCGGGCCGCCCGCAGGGACGGAGTGCGCGGCCCGCCTCACTGGTATGCCTCCAGCTTGCACTGCCCGTCGAGCGTCTCCTGGTCGGACTGGCTCATGGTCGGAGTCCCGTCGTAGCTCCAGCCGGAGCCGTCGGACTGCCCCTTGACCTTCAGGCCTCCGGCGTTGAGGCAGCGGATGTACTCGCGGAAGCCGTCCAGGTACTTCGGGTTCTTCACCGGATCCAACTCCGGTGCCTGGAGCGGCAGTTTGGGGAGGCAGGCCTTGACGGCGGCGGGGTTCTCGTCAGAGCTGCCCGATGGGTACCACTGGCTCGACCCCGACTTGTACCCGCCCTCGACACCGTGGTCGCGCAGGCAGTCGAAATAGATGCCCCGCAGCCGTGCCTCCTCCGCGGGAGAGGTGTCCAGCCTCAGCTGGGGACGGCCTGATTCGGAGCTCGCGTCCGGCGTCTGCGAGCCGCTCGCGCTCGGCTTGGCGATGGAGGCGACACCCTTGTCCTGGGACGCGGTGTTTCCGTCTCCGCCGGAGCCGCCGCCGCACGCGGCGAGGAACGGAAGGGCCACCGCCGCGCAGAGGCCTGTGAGGACGGCGGACCGCCGTCGTTGAGTGAGGTTCGACATGGCGGCATCGTGGCCGGAGAATATGAAGATCCTGTCATGCTGCCGTCAGGCTCGTGTCTGGTGCCGCGGCGGCGACCTTAGGGTGAGCTCCGTGAACGCATATGTCCTGGTGGCCGAGGACGACGTCAAACAGGCCGAGGTGATTCGCCGTTATCTCACCAGCGAGGGCCACTCCGCCGTGATCGTCCACGACGGACGCGCGGCGATCGACGAGGTGCGGCGTCGGCAGCCGGATCTGCTCGTCCTCGACGTCATGATGCCCCTGGTCGACGGTCTGGACGTGTGCCGTGTGCTGCGCCGGGAGTGCGATGTGCCGGTGCTGATGCTCACCGCCCGCAGTACGGAGGAGGACCTGCTGATCGCCCTCGACCTGGGCGCCGACGACTACATGACCAAGCCGTACAGCCCGAGGGAGTTGATGGCCCGGATCCGTACCCTCCTGCGACGCACGCGCGCCGCGACGGCGGCGCCGGGCGATCCGGTGGTGCGGGTCGGCGCGATCGCCATTGACCCGGTGCGCCGGACCGTCGACCTCGACGGACGTCAAGTGGTGTGCACGCCCGGGGAGTTCGAGATCCTCGCCGCGATGGGAGCCGAACCCGAGCGGGTCTTCACCCGGCGCCAACTGCTCGCCCTGACCCGTGGGTTCGACCGCTACATAACGGAGCGGACCATCGACGTGCACATCCTCAACCTGCGCAAGAAGATAGAGGCCGTCCCCCGCAAACCGGCCTATCTCCAGACCGTGTACGGCGTCGGCTACAAGCTCGTGGACGGCAGCCGTGCGCGCTGAGCCGGCGGCCGGCGCCGGGACGGAGACCGGTCCCCGGTGACCGGGGAGGCGGCGCCCAGGACCAGGGTCCGGGCCAAAGTGCCCCTGCACAGGAGCCTGGTGGTCCGGCTGCTGGCCACATCGGTGATGATCGCCGTCTGCTCGGTCGCGGCCACCGCCTGGCTTGCCGCGCGCACCACCAGCAGCGCCATCCAGCAGGAGCAGGGACAACTCCTGTCGTCCGACACCGAGATCTATGACACGCTGATCGGTTACGCCGCTGTCCACCCGAACTGGAACGGCGTCGCCCCCACCCTGCGCAGCCTCGCCGAACGCACCGGACGCCGGATCACCCTGACCACCCAGAACGGTCTGACCATCGCGGCGTCGTCCGCCACCACCGCCGTACTCCCCACCCGGACATCGGCGGTCGTCGACCCCCTGCACACCGACCCGGCCCTGCTGTCCGGCGGTGAGACGGACCGGATCGACCCCCGTGCCGTCGGCCCGTACCGGCTGACCGCCGTCGAGCGGAAGAAGCTGCGCGACTGGGCGGGCAAGATCGTCTCCTGTCTGCGCGCCACGACCGGTGCCGTCACCCTCACCGAGGGGCCGAGCGGCCGCCCCGCCATCAAGCTCCCCGACAGCGCCCTGGACGGGTCCTCCGTGGACCCGGCATGCGGTCTCGACCAGTTCGGCGGTCCCGTCTCGACCGAGGTCGGGCCGCTCAAGCGGCTCAATGCCATGGTCAACGACTGCCTGAAGCGCGAGAAGCAGCCAGTCGCGAAGTTCGGCATGGACTTCGTCATCGTGACGAAGGGCGCCAGCGAGCCCGCCCTGACCTGCCTGGACACCGCCCGCCGCGACCAGCTCACCCCCTATGTGGCACCGGCCGCGCTGCTGTACGTCACCACCCCGGCCGGAGCGGTCGCCCCCGTCTTCCACCTCTCCGCCGCCAACACCGCCCGCATCGCCGGTGTCGCTGGGCTGGTGCTGCTGGCCACCGTGGCCGTCACCGTGGTGGTCGGCACCCGGCTGGTCCGGCCGCTGCGCGCGCTGGCCGACGCCGCCCGCCGCCCGGTGGAGGAACACCAGCGGGTGCCAGTGACCACTAACGACGAGATCGGCTATCTCGCCGCCGCCTTCAACGACCTCTCCCAGCGCCGCGAACGGGTGGAGGACCAGCGCAGGGCGATGGTCAGCGATGTCGCCCACGAACTGCGCACTCCGCTCAGCACCATCCGCAGCTGGCTCGAAGCGGTCCAGGACGGCATCGCAACCTCCGACCAAGCCCTCGTCGACTCCCTGCTCGAAGAGGCGCTGCTGCTCCAGCACATCGTCGACGACCTGCAGGACCTCGCGGAGGCCGACGCGGGCCAGCTGCGCATCCACCCCGAACCCCTGCGCGTACGCGACCTGCTCGACCACGTCGCCACCGTCCACCACGGCCGCGCCGAGACCGCCGGCGTGGCCCTCACCACCCGGACCGAGGGCGACCTGGAGCTGTCCGGCGATCCCGTACGGCTGCGGCAGGTCGTCGGCAACCTGGTGTCCAACGCACTACGGCACACCCCGCCCGGCGGTAGCGTCACCCTGCGGGCCCGCCGGGCCGGGGACGACGTCACGATCGAGGTCGCCGACACCGGTACCGGTATCCCGGCCGAGGATCTGCCCCGGGTCTTCGACCGGTTCTGGCGGGCCGAGAAGTCCCGCAGCCGACGCACCGGCGGCAGCGGCCTCGGCCTCGCCATCGTGCGACGGCTCACCGAGGCACACGGCGGAACGGTGACGGTGACCAGCACCGTCGGCGTCGGCACGGTCTTCGTCGTCCGGCTTCCCGGGTGAGTATCCCAGCGCGCGTCGGTCGGCGGCGGCAGGCGCATCCCGGCGGGGTCCGGCGGGACCGGGGGTCCGGGCTGAAGAACGGTTCCGAGGGCCCGTCCTGGGCGTTGGCGCGGGCATCGGTGAGCCGGAACCGGTCTCGCAGCTGGCCGAAGGAATCGGTGGGGCGCAAGCGGATGAGGCGAACGCGCTGGGGGGCGCGGAAAACGCCGATCCAATCGCCGGGTCCAGGACGCCGCGCAGCTGGCCGTCGACGCTGACGGCGGCCTGTCCGGAGTGGGGCAGTTCGCGCAGGCCGACAGCTTCGTCGGGGGCAGCGATCACGCTGCGGTTGAACGTCATGTGCTGGGCGATCGGGGTGAAGACGACGGCGTCCGTACGAGGTGGCAGGACGGGTTCCCCAACGGCGAAGCTGTAGGCCGGGGGGTTTCATTCCGGAGCGGGTGACGAGAATCGAAAGGACTGGCCTTGCGCATCGGCGTGGACCGGGTGTCGACCGCGGCGTCCGTCATCGTGCCGTCCATCGCCGCCATCGACCCGTCGCCCCAGGACCGCACAAGTCCAGGTTGAGGTGGGCATCGACGACGTCGGCGCCCGCTGGGCCGGGTTCTCGGGCGTGCAGTGGCGTTTGGCGATCGCGGCGTGCTCGTGTGCTGAGATGTGCTGAGACCGTGCTCATTTGCCGGGCGGCCTGCGTGGCGTTGAGGCCGGATCGGTGGGTGAACGCGGTGACCACGTACCTGGCCGGCGGGTTCTTCAGCTTCGGCTCCGAACCTGCGCCACCAGCCGGTCCGGTGCGCCGTCCGGGCGACGTGCTCCAGAATGCCCAGGGCGGGCAGCCGCTGGTCCTGCTCCGCCTCAAGAGCGGCGGCGGAGGAAGTGCGGTCGCGGCCACCGCGCCGTGTGAACGAGGGCACCCCTGACGCCGCGGCCACTTCTTCGAGGCGCCACCCTTGAGATCTGGCATGCGGGAACGGGGAGAAGCGACGTCGGAGAGGTAGCGGTAGTGCGGCAGCGTCACGGGGGTGGGCCGGGGACTCGATGGCGCCCATCTGGGCCATGCCGGTGCGGATATAGGGGTCCCCGGAGGTCTTGGTCTGGTGTGGCCGGCTCTCCGTAGCGTTCCCGGGTCACACTCCCGATCACCGCGGGCATCCGGTCAACCCCCGGTGGACCTGGGTGCGGCACCTTGTCCAGGCCGTCAACTTGCCCCGACAGGCCGTCGCTTCGCACCATCCAGCCGACTCCAGGCACCTGCGACGGGCGCACGGCCCCGCAGCGAAGCACTGTGACAGGCCGCCGAACGCGCGGTTTCCCACAACCCGGTGTCCACCGCGCGCCGCCTGTCCCAGGCCCGTTTGCGGCAGGCGGGAGTGCAGTGCACTGACGTCCCGCACTCCGGGCAGCCGGCCGTCACGCGGGCCCCCTCGGCCCTTCGCCCTCGCCCGCCGCGTCCGCCGCCGGGGCCTGAACCCCTGAAAGGATCGTGCAATCCGGATAAAATCGACTCACGCACGAACCTGCCGCTCGGCTCGGGGAAGCCGGCGTCAGCCGAGCGTCCGTCAGGTCAATGGAGTGCAGAGGGGGGCGCGTGGTCAGTTCGCGAAGGCCGGAGAGAACGCGGAGCGACGTTGGCCGGCAGCAGGTAGGACAACACGTCGTCCAGGCGCCGACGCCTCAGGAAACCGAGCCTCCGAGCAGGGGCGCAGTCGTCCCCATGCCGACTTCGGAGAGCCAACACCAGCGCGGAACCTTGGCAGCGGGCGGAGTGCACCGCACCCAAGGCGCTGCTGTACCTCAGCGGGCGCACCGTGTCTCAGAGATCCGTGACTCGGAGTCGAATCTCGAGGCGGAAGCGGACCAGGAGAGAGCGCAGGTGCCGGGCGCCGGGATGAGTGAGGTGTCCAGGCCCGCCGTCCCGACGGAGGTTCACCAGCACTTCGTCGTGTTCAGGAAGGCCGTGAGGGGAAGCCAAATTGCCGTCAACAACGGCAGCGTCCACCAACATCAGGTCATCCATCAGGTCATCGGCTCGCAACAGATCACACTTCCCGAAGTGCAGGCCATGGTGGACGCCGTCCGCCGGCTCGGTGTGAGTCCGGCGATGTTCGAAGCCGTGCGGCAGGCTGCACAAACCCTCAGGCGCGAGCTTGGACAACCCTCACCCGACCCCGTACGGCTGAGCGGGGCTATCACGCGCTTGGCCACCGTGACGGTGACCGCATTGGACGCGGCTGCTGAGCAGGGCACGCCCCAGGCCGCTGAACTGGCCAGCATCCTGCGCCCGCTCCTGCCCACTACCCCCGGTGTTTCTGCGGAGGAGGGGGAGTTCCATGGCTGACACCAGCGGTCCGGTGTTTCATGGGCCGGTACACAACAGCCAGATCGCGTGGGGTAACCACGATGTGGTACAGAACCAGCACCTCAGCTCCGGTCGTGGCCTCGAAGACCTCCAGGCCAGCGTGCAAGCTCTGCTGGACAGGCTCGGCGAGCTCGGCCTGTCGCCCGGCGACGCAGCGGTCCTCCGCGCGGACGCCGGCGAACTCTTGGAGGAGGCGTCGGCCCAAGCCCCCGACCCGGGGCGCCTGCACCGGCTGTACGAGCGGATCAGGGTCGTCCTCGGAGCGCTCGCCACCGGGGCGGTTACCGGCGCCGGGGCTGGTGCGGCCGAGCTTGCGCACACGATGCTGGCAGACCTCCAGCAGGCTCTTCCATAGAAAAGGGCGGCAGTTCGGCTGCCCGTCCATCGATGCCGAACCGAACGGCAAGTCAGATCACCCTGGGCTCTTCACGATCTTCACCAGGTTGCGCCATCCGGTTTCGAGGCGTTCTTGCGGCATTTGGCGTTCGTGTGTGAGGTGGCTGAGGAGGGCGGTGTCGAGGTAGGCCATGAGTGATTCGGTGAGCAGTTCCAGGTCGCCCTCGGTGCCCGTCTCCTGCAGCAGAGAGGCGATGTGGGCGCGGCGGAGACGGATGGGTGGGGCGGTGAGACGGCGCTCGGGTGGTGGGGCGGCCGCCAGAGCGAGCTCCCGGTGGGCCAGCAGGTAGCTGATCGTGGCCACGCCGAAAGCCTCCAGCCGCTCGGCTGCAGGGGCGCCCGGGCCGAGCGGCGGCGGGCCGGTCAGGAACGACGCCTGGTAGGCCTGCTCGGCGCGGTCGAGCAGCGCCATCAGAAGTCTGGACCGGTCGCCGAAATGCCGGAAGACGGTGCCCTTGCCCACCGAGGCGGTACGCGCGACCGCGTCCATGGTGACGTGCTCGACGCCGTCCTCGGCCACCAGCCGGGCCGCGGCCTCCAGCAGACGCGCGCGGTTGCGTACGGCGTCGGCGCGCATCGGCCGGCCGGACCGCGCGGGCTGTCCGGCGGGCGCGGCTGCGTCCGGGGAGGTCAACCGCGTAGGCGTGGCCGCCTCGACGGGGAGCGGGGCGGCTGGAGTCATGGCCTTTCCTCGACGTAGTGGCCGGATGAGGGGAGACGGCCGCTCATCGGCTGGGAATTCCCCCGGGCGATGCGCCTTGGGCGGGTCGCAGCGCCTGCAACTGCTGTGCGAACGGTACGACGGCGGTGGTGTCGTCCGACGTCGTCCGGGCGGCAGAACCGGCACGCCCGCGCATCAGCCCGGCCAACTCGTCGGCCGCCCGCACGATCCGGTTGGGGAGTGTGTCGGTGAGAGGGTCGCCGTTGCCGCCCCAGTCCTCGGACGCCGCGTACACCGCGGTCGGTACGACGACCGCGCGCAGGTAGGCGAAGAGCGGACGCAGCGCGTGCTCCAGGGCAAGCGAGTGCCGTGCCGTCCCGCCGGTCGCCGCGGCCAGCACGGGCTTGCGGGTGAGGGCGTCGTTGTCGATGACGTCGAAGAACGACTTGAAGAGCCCGCTGTACGACGCTGAGAAGACCGGGGTGACGGCGATCAGTCCGTCCGCCGAGGTGACCGTCTCGATGGCTTCCTCAAGGGTGGGGGAGGGGAAGCCGGTGACGAGGTTGTTGGCGATGTCGGCTGCGAGGTCGCGCAGTTCGATGAAGTGGATCTCGACCTCGCGTCCGGCGCCGGCCAGTTGCGTGCGGACCGACTCGCTCAGCCGGTCGGCCAGCAGGCGCGTGGAGGAGGGCACGCTCAGGCCGGCCGACACGACCGCAAGGTGCAGCGGCTCGACGGTGTTCGCGTTCGTGTTCACTTGGCCACCTCCTCGGAGTCCGCGGTGCGCCGGGCGAGCAGGGATGCGTGGGTGGGGGCGTCCGGAACGTCGGCGGGGCGCGCGGAGGCGAACTCCTTGCGCAGCGTGGGGAGGACTTCCTCGCCGAGCAGGTCGAGCTGTTCCAGGACGGTCTTGAGCGGAAGTCCGGCCATGTCGATGTTGAACATCTGGCGCTGGTAGTGGCCGAAGTGGTCGCGGAAGGACAGTGTCTTGTCGATGACCTCCTGCGGGCTGCCGACGGTCAGCGAGGTCTGCGCCATGTACTGCTCCATCGACGGGCCGCCGCCGTAGACGGGGGAGTTGTCGAAGTAGGGGCGGTACTCGCGCACCGCGTCCTGGGAGTTCCGGCGCACGAAGACATGGCCGCCGGCTCCCACGATGGCCTGTTCCTGGGTGCCGTGGCCGTAGTGGGCGTAGCGCTCGCGGTAGAGGTTGATCAGCTTCGTGAAGTGGTTCATGGGGCCGAAGAGGTTGTTCACGAAGAAGCCGTCGCCGTAGTACGCGGCCTGTTCGGCGATCTCGGGGCTGCGCACGGAGCCGTGCCACACGAAGGGCGGGACGCCGTCCAGGGGACGGGGCGTCGAGGTGAAACCCTGGAGCGGGGTGCGGAACCTGCCTTCCCAGTCGACGACGTCCTCGCGCCACAACTTGTGCAGCAGCGCGTAGTTCTCGACGGCGAGCGGGATGCCCTGGCGGATGTCCTTGCCGAACCAGGGATAGACGGGGCCGGTGTTGCCGCGGCCCATCATCAGGTCCACGCGGCCGTCGGCGAGGTGCTGGAGCACCGCGTAGTCCTCGGCGATCTTCACCGGGTCGTTGGTGGTGATCAGCGTGGTCGACGTCGACAGGATGATCCGGTCGGTCCGCGCGGCGATGTTGCTGAGCAGGGTGGTCGGTGAGGAGGCGACGAACGGCGGGTTGTGGTGCTCACCGGTCGCGAAGACGTCGAAGCCGACCTCTTCGGCCTTGACCGCGGTGGCGACCATCGCCTTGAGTCGCTCGTGCTCGGTGCGGGTCCGGCCCTCGACGGGGTCGGTCGTGACGTCACCGATGCTGAAGATGCCGAACTGCATGGAGCCCTCCCGGGCGAGAGAAGTGCTGGTGGAGCGGGGTGGGGAGGGGGTGGGCGGTGCTTGCCCCCGCCCCACGCCGTGGTGCTGGTTCAGCTCTGGGGGAGGAGTTCCATGACGATGTTGATGATCTTGCCGCCGTTTTCGGTGGTCCAGTTGTGGGCGAGTTCGGCGAGGAGTTGGTTGGTGGAGGTGATGGTGGCGCCGGCCTTGTCCATGCGGCGGATGGCGA
>NZ_JBSFEV010000061.1:0-31778 GCF_053594615.1 Streptomyces sp. NPDC001858 | reverse complement strand
GGGTCATGCCGAAGACGTCGTTGAGGACGAATGCCGCGCGTTCGGCCGGGGTCAGGGAGTCCAACGCGGCCAGCAGCACCCGACTCACCTCCTCCTCCAACTCCACCTGCGCCCCCACCGGGGCCGGGGCCGGGGCCGGCGTGTGGTGTTCCTGCTGCGGCCGGGACGCGTCCCGGCCGGGCAGGGGGAGTCGGCTCAGACAGATCCCGCCGGCCGTCTTCGCCAGCCATGACCGGGGCTCGGTGATCTCGGCGCGCTCCGCGTCCGACAGCCCGTACCACCGGCTGTAGGCCTCTTCGACGACGCTCTCCGCCTCGCCGACGCTGCCCAGCATCCAGTACGCGAGGTCCAGCAGGTATCGACGCTCGTCGAGCAACTCCCCGATCGGCGCCGTGTCGGCCTGGTTCATTCGGCAACCTCCCTGGCGGCTTCAGCGAGCCCTTCGCCCTTCGCGCACGACACACGTTTTTGCATGCGGCTCCATCAGTGAGACCGGGCAGCCCCGCATGTTGTGACACTCGCCATGTGGCAGCGGCCGCCTGTCACAGATGGGTCCGTCGCCCGGTCACATGGGACAGCAACCGGTACCGCCTCGCGGAGACGAGAAAGCGGTTTGTTCTCCCCTGGCTGCTGTGAACGAGGAGGCTACTCCGTGTATTGGCGCGAGCGGGCAGCTTGCCTGCGTGTGGACCCTGATCTGTTTTTCCCCGTCGGACGCACCGGTCCGGCACTCGACCAGATCGACGAGGCGAAGGCCGTCTGCGGCCGGTGCCCCGTCATGCAGCAGTGCCGCGACTGGGCCGTGGAAGCGGGCCAGGTCGAAGGCATCTGGGGTGGCATGACGGAGAGCGAACGCCGTGCCCTGAGGCGGCGCATGATCCGTCAGACCAAGGACACGGTCGTCACCGCGGCGTGACAGCAGCCATCGCATAAAGGCGTGACGTTGCTGATTTAAAGAACGAAAGCGCACTTCAGTCGTGCCTCGAGCATGCCTCAAGCATGCCTCGAGCCCAACATTTCTGGACGATTCATGAACGGTGGCAAGGGGATGGAAAAAGGGGAAAGGGTTGCCGCATGGGCTGATGGGCGCCTGGGTGTCTACAGCCAGGTCAGGGCGAAAGCGCGTAAGGCTTTTCCGGACCATTGGTCGTTCATGTTGGGCGAGATCTGCCTCTACAGCTTCATCATCATCATCGTGACCGGCGTGTATCTCTCGCTGTATTTCCATCCGTCGATGAACCAGGTGGAGTACACCGGCAGCTACGCACCGCTGCGCGGTCAGCTGGTGTCCGAGGCGTTCAATTCGACCATGCACATCTCCTTCGACGTCCGCGGCGGACTGCTGATCCGGCAGGCTCACCACTGGGCGGCGCTGGTCTTCGTCGGCTCCATGCTCGTCCATATGATGCGCGTGTTCTTCACCGGCGCCTTCCGTAAGCCTCGTGAGATCAGCTGGGTCTTCGGATTCCTGCTGCTCGTGCTCGGAATGTTCGCCGGGCTGACGGGATACGACCTTCCGGACGACCTTCTTTCCGGCACCGGACTCATGGTCGTGCACGGAACGATCCTTTCCATCCCGATCGTCGGAACCTACATCTCGATGTTCCTCTTCGGAGGCGAGTTCCCGGGGAACGAGCTGGTGGCGCGCTTCAACGTGATCCACGTTCTGCTCATCCCGGCCGTCATGGTCGGTCTGCTGGTGGCCCATCTGATCCTGGTGTTCTACCAGCGGCACACCCAGTACCCGGGTCCGGGACGCAGCGCCAGGACCGTGGTCGGAGTTCCGCTCAAGGTCCGCGCGGTGAAGTCCGCCGGCTTCTTCTTCCTGGTCAGCGGAGTCATCTTCGTCATGGGCGCGGTCGCGCAGATCAACCCGGTCTGGGCGTACGGCCCCTACCGGGCGGACCAGGTCTCGGCCGGATCGCAGCCCGACTGGTACATGGGCGTGGCGGACGGGCTGCTGCGCGTCATGCCGGGCTGGGAGATCGTCCTGTGGGGCCACACCCTGGCCCTGGACAACCTGATCCCGCTGTCGGTGGGCCTGGGGCTGTTCCTCGCCATGGGCGCCTATCCGTTCATCGAGGCCTGGGTGACCGGCGACAACCGTGATCAACACATTCTCGACCGGCCGCGCAATCGCCCGGTGCGCATGGGACTCGGGGTCGCCTGGCTCAGCTTCTACCTGGTGGCCACGATCGGCGCCGCGAACGACATCATCGCGATTCGCTTCCATGTCTCGGTCGAATCGGTGACATGGGCGGTGCGCATCGGTCTGTTCGTCGTGCCGGTGCTGGCTTATGTCGTGGCGAGTCGGATCGCGCTGGCTCTCCAGCGCCAAGACCGTGACAAGGTGCTGCACGGCCGTGAGACCGGCATCATCAAGCGGCTTCCGCACGGTGAGTTCGTCGAGGTGCACGAGCCGCTGAGCCCGGAAAGGCTCCACGTGCTCACCCAGCATGAGCAGTACCAGCCGATCGAGGCCGGCCCGAACGGCGAATCCCGTCTTTCCCAGCGCCTGCGCGCGCGACTCAGCCGGGGTTTCTACGGCGAGGACGCGCAGATCGCCAAGCCGACCGAGCAGGAGTACAAGCACCTGCTCTGACTGCAGCCCGCGCCGATCGAGAAGCCCGACGTGGCGGAGACCTGGTTCACGGTCTCCGCCACGTCGGGCGATGTGCTGCGGGACGAGGGCGAGGCGTACGCCCGCAGCCTGACCCAGGCCGGGCAGGCCGGGGTCGCCACCACGAGCGTCCGCATCAACGGCATCCTGCACGACGTCATGATGCTCAACCCACGACGGCCGCGGTGGGGCAGGCCGTTCACACGCTGCGCACCGCGCTGCACCGCGTCTGAGCCGGCCGCACGCGCGCACGCGGAAGGGCGGGACGGCAGAGATGCCGTCCCGCCCTTCGTTCGTTCAGTGGGAGTTCAGTGGGAGTTCAGTGGGACTCAGTGGGAGTGAAGCCGGTGCAGCGCCTGGGAGATGGCTGTCATCCGCGCGTCGAGGTCGACGAGTTCCTGGCGGAGTTCGTCGACGCGCGTGCGCAGCTGGGCGGCTTCCGCGGACAGTGACACGACCGTGTCCGCGATGTCGACACCGTTCTCGGTGACTGGGGTCATCCTGGTTTTTCCGATCTAGGCGGCGTCGGCCTGGTCCACTTGCACCGCGGAGATGTCGAGCAGCAGCTTGACCTTGTCGCTGATCAGGACCCCACCGGTGGTCAGGGCCGTGTTCCAGCCCAGCCCCCAGTCGGAGCGCTGCAGCGTGGCCGTGCCCTCGAAGCCGACGCGGTGCTGTCCGTAGGCGTCCTGGCTCGCTCCGCCGAACTCGAGGTCGATCTGGACGGGCAGTTCGACGTCCTTGATCCGCAGGGCGCCCGTGAGGCGGAACTGGTCGTCGCCGACGACCACGATCCCGGTGGAACGGAAGCTCATGACGGGGAACGTCGTCGAGTCGAAGAACTCCGGCCCCGCGACATGCGCGTCCCGCTCCGCGGAACCCGTGTCGATGCTGCCGGTCTGGACGCTGAGGTGGGCCTCGGACCGGACGGGATCGGACCCGTCCAGCTTGAGCAGTCCTTCGAACTCGGTGAATTTCCCGCGCACATTGGTGATCATCGCGTGCCGGACGGAGAAACCGATCGAGCTGTGGACCGGATCGATGGCATAGACGCCGGTCAGCCCTTCGTAGCGGCCGGCGGCGGGTGGAACAGTGGTTTCCTCGGGGTTCTGCATGGCGGGCCGGATCCTTTCCGGGTGAATCTCAGACAGGAGTGAATTCCGGCCCACTGTGGAAACGCCTGGTCCCTGGCCGGAGCGCAAGGCGGCCCCTGCCTTGAAGGCAGGGGCCGCCCGCGGGGGCTTACTTCTGCGCGGCAGCCCAGTCGGCGAGCTTGGTCTCGGCGAGGTGCGCGTCGGGACCCGGCAGGAGCGTGGTCTCCTCCAGCTGGGCACCGGAGTACGGGGCCTTCGGGTCCGCGACGACCGTGCGGGGGTCGTTCTTGGCGGCGAGTGCCTTGCGGATGAGCTCGTCGAGCTGGAACACGTCGGGGCCGGCGACCTCCACCACCCCGTTGACCGGGGAGCCGACCGCAGTGCGGCCGACGGCCGCGGCCACGTCGTCGGAGTAGATGGGCTGGATCTTGACGGGGGCCAGACGCACCGTGTCGCCCTCGGTCGAGATGTCCGCGAGCCCCTTCATGAACTCGAAGAACTGCGTGGCGTGGACGATGGAGTACGGGAGACCGGACTCCTTGATCAGCTCTTCCTGGGCCTGCTTGGCGCGGAAGTACCCGCTCTCCTGGAGGCGGTCGGTGCCGACCACGGACAGCGCCACGTGGTGCGTCACGCCGGCCTCCGCCTCCGCCTTGAGGAGGTTGGTGGTCGAGGTGCGGAAGAAGGCCATGACGTCGTCGTCCGCCCACGAGGGGGAGTTGGACACGTCGACCACGACCGACGCGCCCTCCAGGACCTCGGCCAGACCTTCGCCCGTCAGAGTGTTGACGCCGGTGTTGGGTGAAGCGGCGACCGCCTCGTGCCCGTGCTCCTTGAGCTTCCCGACCAGCTTGGAGCCGATGAGTCCGGTTCCACCGATCACTACGACCTTCATGACGGATTCCTCTCGCAGGGTTTTAACGGTGCCAGCCCCGAATTCGGTCTGCACTAGAAGAGACCGGGCGACGGCGCCGGTTGTGACACTAGTTGTGCGAAAAACGACGATTGATTTATTCGACGAGCTTTCCTTCGGTCGAGACGTCCGCCATGAGGGAGGAAATCTCGTCCGGGATCGGCGCGATGCTCTCGCGGGTGACTCCGGTCGTCGGCGACCACACGAGGTTGACCTGCAGCTCGGGATCCATGTCGGGATAGTCGCTGCGGTTGTGACAGCCGCGCGTCTCGCGACGCTCCAGTGCGGCTTCGAGCGTGGCCCGGGCGGCCAGGGCGGAGGACTTGAGATCGAAGGCGTGCGCGAGGTCCTGGTAGCCGGCGATGTCCGGGTGGATGCCGACGTTCTCCATCCGCTTCTCGATCGCCGCCAGCTCCTCCAGACCGGTGCGCAGACCCTCTTCGTCGCGTACGACTCCCGCGTGCTCGGTCATCGTGTTGCGGATGGCGCGCTGCAGGGCGCGCACGTTCTCCGGGCCGTCGGCCGCCAGCAGGTCCTCGACCTCCGCGCGGGCCTCGGCGATCGCCGACGCCGAGCGCGGGTGCGCGGTCAGGGACTCCGAGTAGGCGGCGGCCGCCTGTCCGGTGAGCCGGCCGAAGACCAGCAGCTCGATGAGGCTGTTGCCGCCGAGGCGGTTGGCGCCGTGCAGTCCGCTGGAGGCCTCGCCGATGGCGAACAGACCGCGCACGTCGGTGCTGTGGTCCTCGGGCCGCACCCACACCCCGCCCATCGAGTAGTGCGCGGTGGGCGCGATCTCGATCGGGTCGCGGGTGATGTCCAGCATCTGCAGGTCCAGCAGGGTCTGGTAGACCCGGGGCAGCCGCGTCATGATCGTCTGCCGGGGCAGATGGGAGACGTCCAGCCAGATGCCGCCCTTCGGGGTCCCGCGCCCCTCCTTGATCTCCGTGTACGCGGCCAGCGCCACCCGGTCGCGGGTGGACAGCTCCATGCGGACGGGGTCGTAGCGGTTCATGAACCGCTCGCCGAGCGCGTTGCGCAGGATCCCGCCCTCACCGCGGGCGGCCTCGCTGACCAGGGTGCCGGCCGCGCTCTCCGGCTCGATGATCCCGGACGGGTGGAACTGGACCAGCTCGGGGTCGCGCAGGCGCGCACCCGCCTCCACGGCCAGGCGGAACGAGTCGCCCGTGTTCTCGTCGCGCCGCGAGGACGTGCGCCGCCAGATCCGGGTGTGGCCGCCCGCCGCGAGGATCACGGCGTCGGCGTGGATCAGATAACGCGTGCCGTTCGTGAGATCGAAGCCGTAAGCGCCGAAGACGGCGCCGTCGTGCACCAGCAGCCGGGTGATGTAAACGCCTTCGAGAACGGGAATGTCGAGCTGTTCGGCGCGCCTGATCAGCGTGCGCTGGATCTCCAGACCCGTGTAGTCGCCGGAGAAGGCGGTGCGCCGGAACTTGTGCGCGCCGAAGAAGCGCTGCGAGATCCGGCCGTCCTCCTCCCGGGCGAAGGCCATGCCATAGCGTTCGAGGTCGTCGATGCCCCGGGCGGCGCCCTGGGTCACGATCTCGACGGTATGCGGGTCGGCCAGGAGATAACTCTCCTTGAGAGTGTCGGCCGCGTGCTGCTGCCAGCTGTCCTCGGGGTCCATGGTGGCCAGGGCCGCGTTGATGCCTCCGGCAGCGAGTGCCGTATGAGCGTCCTCCTTGGGGCGCTTGCCGACCGCGAGGACGTCGATACCGGCCTCGGCCAGTTCGATCGATGCTCGCAGGCCGGCGCCTCCGGTGCCGATCACCAGCACCATGGTGGAAAGACGTTGTTCGGTGATAGCCACGGTCTACTCCGATCGCCGGGTTGGTCACTCAGTAAGACCAGGAAGTCCCGGGATCTGTGACAGAAATCTGCGACAGCGGCGTCTCCCACCAGGCGCGAGCGCGGGCGTGGGCGCAGCATGTTGTCACATGCTGCGCGTCCGTCAGGGAGCCAGTGTGATGGTGGCCGGTGTGCCCCGCCAGACCATCCTCGCGTAGGGGCAGAGCGAGTCCGCCTTCTCCAGGAGCGGGGCGGCGAGCTCGGGATCGACGTTCGGCCACTCGACCACCAGGTCCACGCGGAGCAGGTAGCCGCCGTCTCCCGGGTCCCGCCCGAAGGCGACCGTCGCCGCCACGGAGATCGTGGTGGGATCGAGCCCGGCCTGTCGTGCCACCAGGCTCAGCGCGCCGTGGAAGCAGGCCGCGAAACCGGCGGCGAACAACTGTTCGGGGTTCGTCCCCTGGCCGTCGCCGCCCAGCTCGACGGGCGTGCGCAGGTCGAGGTCCAGGACGCCGTCGACGGAGCGCGCCCGTCCCGAGGCGCGCCCGTGACTGGCCGAGCCGCCGTCCACCGTCACCGTCGTCGTGTAGAGCGGGGCGAAGGACTCTCCGTCGAAGTCCTTCTCGATCGACAGATCCGGCAACCGGATCGGCTCGTCGTTGCCGTGACTGACTGGGCCGAGTGCCATGTGCCGTCCACCTTCGCGTTGTGGGGCCTGTCGAGAGAGAAGCCCCGGAATCCGGATAGCCACTAGACCGACAGGGCGCCCGTGCTGTGACACCGGCCGCCGCGGTGGACGGCCAGGACGCCTCAGCGGCTCAGCGAGGCGACGTACGGTGCGAGCTTGGCCGGGTTCATCACCCACATGAGGCGCTCGATGCCCTGCGCCGACGCCTCGGCGCACAGCAGGGCCGCAGCGTTCCCCTCGAAGGAGACGAGGACGGCCGGTCTGCCGTTGGCCTCGACCCAGCGAACCTCTGCCTCGGGCCAGAAACGCGGGGCGAAGGCGGCCAGGTACTTGGCGACGCGCGCCCGCCCGACGACCGGGATCTTGGACGCCCCGCGGATTCCGCCGCCGTCGGAGTAGCTGACCACGTCCGTCGTCAGGACGTTTTCGAGCACCGCCAGATCGCCGGTCCGCGCCGCCGCGAGGAACACCTCCAGCAGCCGCCGGTGCGTGGTGGAGTCGACCGGCTCGCTGCGCTCCGCCGACAGATGCTTCCTGCCGCGGCTCACCAGCTGGCGCGCATTGGCCTCGCTGGTCTCCAGGATGTCCGCGATCCGCCGGTACGGGTAGTCGAAGGCTTCCCGCAGCACGTACGCGGCCCGTTCCGCCGGGTTCAGCTTCTCCAGCAGGAAGAGCACCGCGAGGTCGAGCGCCTCGGCCCGCTCCGCGCCCACCTGCGGATCCAGGCTGGTGTCCACCGGCTCGGGAAGCCAGGGGCCCACGTACGACTCACGCCGCATTCTGGCGGACTGGGCCAGGTTGATCGCCAGCCGGACGGTGACCGTGGCCAGGAACGCCGTCGGCTCCTGGATGTCGCTGCGGTCGGTGGTCTGCCACCGCAGCCACGCCTCCTGGACGATGTCCTCGGCCTCCACCGCACTGCCGAGCACGCGATATGCGATGCCGAAGAGCTGGGGACGCGCCGCGATGAAGTCTCTCGTCGCCCGATCGAGAGAGTGTGCGTCATCACCGTTGCGCATGGGTGTCCTCCAACGTTGGGACACCAGGCTACAAGTCGGGTCATGACGGTGTGCTCGGGGCTCCCCATGGTCGGTTCGGACGCGTGTCAGCGCCGTCCGAGCAGCCCGAGCGGCCTGCGTCGTACCGCCAGCACGGTCCGATCGGAGTCCTCGGTCGGCGGAGCGAAGCCGGACTCGGCCAGCTCCCCGATCAGCTGCGCA
Organism: Streptomyces sp. NPDC001858; assembly: GCF_053594615.1. NCBI lineage: Bacteria > Bacillati > Actinomycetota > Actinomycetes > Kitasatosporales > Streptomycetaceae > Streptomyces > Streptomyces sp. NPDC001858. Next base: position 23,437 of record NZ_JBSFEV010000061.1, on the reverse strand, counting down.
CGCGAGGCCGGCCACAGCCAGAACGTCTCGGTGTGCTCGCGCAGCACCTCGCCAGAGCCGACCTCGTCCCGGACCCAGTACGAGAAGCGGGTCCGGATGCGGTCGCCGTCCGCCCGCGAGCGCATCAGCCCGCCGTACTCGTGCCGGCCCACCCGCTGGGCGGGGAACACATACGTGGTCTCGTGCGACGGAAGGCGGGCGGGCGGGAGCTGGACGAGCAGGACGCCGTCGGACACGAGCGCCTCGGCCGCGGCCCGCCACAGGGCGCGCCGCGCGGCCGGGTCGAGACAGGCGATCGTGTTGTGGCACACGGCGACGTCCGCCACCCCGCGCAGCGCGGCCTCGTCGAGTCGGCAGGGGTGCACGGTGACCCGCGCCCGCAGGCCCGCGGGCAGGGCGGCCAGACGTGTCATCAGCGGGGAACGCATCGCGCGCGCGGGCTCGACGGCATGCACGGCGACGTGTGACTCCCGCAGGCTCATCAGCGTGACCCGTCCGGTTCCGGCGCCGACGTCCAGCACGCCGAGCCGGGCGCGGCCGACATGGCTGCGGTAGAGCCGCCGTACCCGGGCCTCGTCCCGCTCGGCCTGAAGGATGTCGTAGAACTCGGCGCTGATCGCGTAGTCGTCCTGCCGCTCCCGGCCGCGATCATCGACCGGTGTCGAGAAGGGCGCCTGGAGCGGTGCGTCTGCTAGCGAAATGTACATACCTAACAGACCAGTCATATGCCCCAGCTGTGACACCGGGCACAGCGCCTACCCCTCCCAGCCGTAGCGGGCGCGCGCCCGGGCCACCGTGTCCGGGGCGATCTCGCCGGTCCGCGCCAGCCGGTCCAGCGCCGCGACGACGATCGACTCGGCGTCCACCCGGAAATAGCGGCGCACCGCGTCACGGGTGTCCGACAGCCCGAAGCCGTCCGTGCCCAGCGACGAGTAGTCCTGCTCCACCCACTGGCTGATCTGGTCCGGCACCTGCCGCATCCAGTCGCTGACCGCCAGGACGGGCCCCGGGGCGCCCGACAGCGCCGCCGTCACGTACGGGACGCGCTCCTCGCCCCGCAGCTGTGCCCGGTCGGCGCACAGCGCGTCGCGCCGCAGCTCCGTCCAGGACGTCACCGACCAGACGTCGGCGTGCACGCCCCAGTCGGACAGCAGCAGCTCCTGGGCCTTCAGCGCCCAGTGGATGGCCGTGCCGGAGGCCAGCAACTGGACCGCCGGCCCCGCGTCGTGGGGCGCCGCCTCCCGGTAGCGGTAGACGCCCTTCAGGATCCCCTCCTCGACCGACGGCCCGGCGGGCATGGGCGGCTGCCGCTTCGGCTCGTTGTAGACCGTCAGGTAGTAGAAGACGTCCTCCGGCCGGTCGCCGTACATCCGGCGCAGGCCTTCCCTGACGATCACCGCGATCTCGTACGCGAAGGCGGGGTCGTAGCTGACGGCGGCGGGGTTCGTCGAGGCCAGCAGGTGGGAGTGGCCGTCCGCGTGCTGGAGTCCCTCGCCGGTCATCGTCGTGCGGCCGGCCGTCGCCCCGACGGCGAAACCGCGGCCCATCTGGTCGGCCAGGGCCCAGAACTGGTCGCCGGTGCGCTGGAATCCGAACATCGCGTAGAAGATGTAGAAGGGGATCATGGGTTCGCCGTGCGTCGCGTACGACGTCGCCGCGGCCGTGAACTCGGCCAGCGACCCGGCTTCGGTGATGCCCTCGTCGATCAGCTGGCCGTCCTTGGCCTCCCGGTAGTGCAGCAGCTGATCGATGTCGACCGGCTCGTAGGTCTGACCCTTCGGCGAGTAGATCCCGGCCGTCGGGAACAGGGCCTCCATCCCGAACGTGCGGGCCTCGTCGGGGATGATGGGCACCCAGCGCCGTCCCGTTCCCTCGACCCGCATCAGGTCCTTGACCAGCCGGACCAGCGCCATGGTGGTGGCCACCTCCTGCGTGCCGAAGCCCTTGAGGAGGGAGGCGAAGGGGCCGGCCGGCGGCTGCTCCAGCGGCTTCGCGACCACCCTGCGCACCGGGGCCGGGCCGCCGAGAGCGGTCCGGCGCTCTCGCAGGTACCGCACCTCGTCCGAGTCCTCGCCGGGATGCCAGTACGGCACCAGGTCGCCGCTCAACGCACGGTCGGGGATGGGCAGTTCCAGCAGATCGCGCATCTCGCGGAACTGGGCCATCGTCAGCTTCTTCATCTGATGGTTGGCGTTGCGGGACTCGAAGCCCGACCCCAGCGTGTGGCCCTTCACCGTCTGGGCCAGGACGACGGTGGGTCCGTCCCGGTGGTCGACGGCGGCCCGGTAGGCGGCGTGCACCTTGAGCGGCTCGTGTCCGCCCCGGGAGTTCGAGAAGAGATCCGTGAGCTGCGCGTCGCTCAGCCCGGCCGAAAGGTGTGACAACGCATCGCCCGTGAAAAAGTGTTTGCGTATGTAGGCGGCGTCCCGTGCGGCATACGTCTGGAGTTGCGCATCGGGCACCTCGCCGAGACGGTGGACGAGGGAGCCGTCCGCGTCCTGGCGCAGCACCGGGTCCCAGGCCTCGCCCCAGAGGGTCTTCACCACATGCCAGCCCGCGCCCCGGAACCGGGCCTCCAACTCTTGAACGATCTTGAAGTTGGCCCGCACCGGACCGTCCAGCCGCTGGAGGTTGCAGTTGACGACGAAGGTCAGGTTGTCGAGACCCTCGCGGGCGGCCAGTTCCAGCGCGGCCGTCGCCTCCGGCTCGTCCACCTCCCCGTCGCCCAGGAAGACCCAGACATGAGACCCGGACGTGTCCTTGATGCCCCGGTCGCGCAGGTAGCGGTTGAAGCGGGCCTGGTACACGGCGGCGAGCGGCCCCAGCCCCATGGAGACGGTGGGGAACTCCCACAGCCAGGGCAGTCGCCTCGGGTGCGGGTAGGACGGCAGACCGTGCCCGTCGGCCTCCCGCCGGAAGCCGTCCAGCTGCTCCTCGCGCAGCCGGCCCTCCAGGAAGACCCGCGCGTAGATACCGGGCGATGCATGCCCTTGCAGGAACAGCTGGTCCCCCGAGCCGTCGCCGTCCTTGCCCTTGAAGAAGTGGTTGAACCCGACCTCGTAGAGCCAGGCCGCCGACGCGTACGTCGAGATGTGGCCGCCCAGGCCCAGACGGGAGCCGCGGGTCACCATCGCGGCCGCGTTCCACCGGTTCAGCGCGGTGATCCGGGACTCCATGGCGACATCGCCCGGGTAGCTCGGCTGGGCCGACGCCGGGATCGTGTTGATGTAGTCCGAGGACAGCAGCCCGGGCAGGGTCACACCGGACCCGGCCGCGAACTCGTGCACGCGTCGCAGCAGATAGACGGCGCGGTCGGGCCCGGCATGGCGGATCACCGCGTCGAGCGACGCCTGCCACTCCCGGGTCTCCTCGGCGTCACGGTCGGGCAGCTGGTCGAGCTCGCTCATCGTTCAGCGCTCCCCGAGCCAGGCGCCGAACGTCGTGTGGCAGACATGGGCCTGCGGGCCGGGCAGCAGCGTGCGCTCGTCGTGCACGGTGGCCCCGAGCAGCCCGGCGCGCGCATCGGCGACGACGTCCCGGGCGTCGCCCTTGGCGGCCAGGAGCTTCGCCGTGAGGTCGTCCAGGCGGTACTCCTCCGGGCCGGCCGCCTCCATCGCGTCGAACAGCGGCAGTCCGACGGCGACGTGTGCGAGCGCGGCGGCGATGTCGCCCGTCGCGACCGGCCGCACCAGCGCGGGCACGACATGGACCCCGTCCGGGTGCGCGTCCGCGAGAGCCATGGCCTCGACGAACTCGAAGGACAGCGCGGCCCGCACGATCGAGTGCGGGACCGGGGAGTGCCGCACCTGCTCCTCCTGCAGCAGCTTCGCGCGGAAGTACCCCGACCGCAGCCGCTCGGCCCCCACCATCGACACGACGACATGATGCTCGACGCCGGCCGCCGCCGCGGCGGCGAGCAGGTTGGCCGAAGCCGTGCGGAAGAAGCGCAGCGCCGAGTCCTCGGTGCGGGCGGGCGCGTCGGTGACGTCCACGACCACCTCGGCGCCGCGCAAGGCCTCGGCGAGCCCCTTCCCCGTGATCAGGTCGACGCCGTGCCCGCGGGAGAGGGGCACCGCCTCCACACCGTGGTCGCGGAGCCTCGCGACCGTTTTGGAGCCGATCAGCCCCGTGGCGCCTGCGACGACGATTTTCATGGTGTTTCCTTCCGAGGAGTCGGCCATGTGCACTTGCTACGACAGGCCGAACTCCACTGTTGTGACACCGATGGCTGTCACAGATGCGCCATGTGTCCGGTCTTTCCTGGTGACAGCGCACGAGCGCAGTGAACTGACTGCATCGACGAGCAAGGAGCACACAGTGGCAGACAACTCCGAGACGTGGATGAGCGCGGCGACCGTGCTGCAGGACGCCAAGCCGCCTCACATCCCCGAGGGCGCTTCGGGCATGACCCTCCTGATCGAGTGGCCCGCCGGAGCGGCGGGCACCCCTCCGCACCGCCACTCGGGACCGGCCTTCGGCTATGTCCTCGACGGCGAGGTGCGCTTCGAGCTGGAGGGCGAGCCGGAGCGGGTCGTCAAGGCCGGCGAGACGTTCTGGGAGCCCGGCGGCGACGTGATCCACTACCAGGACGGCAACGCGAGCGCGGACGCCCCCTGCCGGTTCGTCGTCACCATGCTGTGCGCGCCGGGCCAGCCGATGCTCACGCTGGTCGACGAGGCGGAACTCGCTCAGCGCGCCCATCTGCGAGCTCCGCGCCCCACGGCCTGATCCGTTCTGCCGTGCGGCGCGGTCGCCGTGCACCCCGGTACAGCCGGGGTGCACGGCAGCCATCGTCGACAAAACCGCCGACGGGTAGCGTCGGAACGCACCCTGCCGGCCGGCAGGGTGTTCCGTTCGAGTGAAAGAGACGTGATGTCCCCGACGATCCGCAGGGCTGTCATCCCCGCCGCCGGACTCGGCTCCCGTCTGCTGCCCCTGACGAAGGCGACTCCCAAGGAGATGCTCCCGGTCGGCGACAAGCCGGTCATCGAGCACACCGTCCGTGAGCTGGTGGACTCCGGCATCACCGACATCACCATCGTCGTCTCCGGCGGCAAGAGCCTCATCCAGGACCACTTCCGGCCCAACCCGGCCCTCGTCGAACAGCTCCGGGCGGACGGCAAGACGGCCTACGCGGACGCCGTCGAGGAGGTCGCGGAGCTGGCCCGCCGGGGTCACATCACCTACCTGGACCAGTACGGCCCGTACGGCAACGGCACCCCGGTGCTGAACGCCGCCCGGGCCTTCGGCGACGAGCCGGTGCTGGTGCTGTGGCCCGACGACGTCTTCGTGGCCGACGTGCCCCGCGCCCAGCAGCTGATCCGCGCGTACGAACAGACCGGCTGCCCGGTGCTCGCCCTGCTGCCGATGGACCCCACCCATTCCCAGCGCTACGGCGTGCCCATCGTCAAGGAGGACCTCGGCGGCGGCCAGCTGCGCATCACCGGACTGGTCGAGAAGCCCGAGCCCGCCTCCGCCCCGTCGTCGTACGCGGCCATCGGCGGCTATGTGGTCACCCCCGGCATCATCGACGAACTGCGCGAGCAGACCCGCCGCTGGTACGAGCACCGGACCGGCGAGGTCTATCTGACCCACGCCATCAACGCCTACGCCGCCACCCGCGCGGTGTACGGGCAGGTCATCAAGGGCCGCTGGTACGACACCGGCAACCCGGCCGACTATCTGGTCGCCCAGATGGCGTTCGCCCTCGCCCACCCGGAGTACGGCCCCCTGGTGCGCGACCTGGTGGCAAACCTCGACGGCGATCCCGCGGCCGCGCTCCAGGCGGAAGCCGACGCCTGACCTGCCGCCGACGGGCCGCCCGCCTCGGCGAGCGGCCCGTCGGCCCGGTTCATCGACCAAGCGCTGCGCTGGAAGTGCCGCGATGCGCCGTCGTTCCGCTGCGGCGCCGTCGTGGCCGGTCGCTCCCCCACTCTCGACTGCGCTCGAGCGGGGGGACCCCCATCGCGGCGGAGCCGCATATGTCAGCGCCCCGCGCCCCTTCAGGGCGCTGCCGAACCGGCCTCACGGCACCTGGTGGTCGCTCGGCGCGCTCGTGCCCTCGTGGGCCCGGATGAGGGCGATCACGAGGTCGGTGGTGTGTTCGAGGTAGCTCTGGCCGTCGGGGAGCCGGCCCTCCGCACTGATGTAACTGCGCGGCCCGAGATGGGTGGCCGGATCCAGCCGATGCACGGTGATCTTCCCCGCGCGGCGGGCCCGGTTCCACTGACTGCGCGGCAGCAGCCGCCAGCGCTGCGGGAAGATCCAGGTGCCGACCCGCTCGATCCGGTCGTACGCGCTGGTCAGCTGGTGCAGCTGCGCCACATCGGTGAGGTCGTTGGCGCCGTTGTGGAAACCGCCGAGCGTGATCAGCAGCAGCGGGGCGCGCAACTGGGAGTGCAGCTCGTGGACCGCGCCCGTGGCGACCTGGGCGCCGCCGCTGTAGCTGAGCAGCACCAAGGGGATGCCGCTGTCGGCCCGGTAGCCGGCCAGCCGGAGCTGCTCGGCGATCTGCGAACCGACGGCCCGGTTGTACAGGGGCCGGTAGCGGTGGTCGGCGGCGACGAAGATCTGCATCACGTTGTGCAGGAACAGCACCACCCCGATGTGTGCGCGCAGCCATTTCCACACCGGCCGCTCCGAGAGCGGGTCGGCCAGCGGCGAGTAGGGCTGCACCTGCCCCAGCACCCGCAGCTCCGGCGCCCCGGCGAGCAGGGCCTTGACCAGCTGGCCGCCGTCCCGGGTGTCCCGGACGCGGCGCTTGCCGATGCCGTCCAGGTAGACGAGGTAGGCGGCCGGGGGAGCGTCGGGGGCCGCGCCCCGGGCGTAGGGCATGCCCTTGGGGAGCTCGGTGGTGGGAGCCCGCCAGCCGGCGCTGTAGGCCAGCACCTCGTAGCGGGCCACCAGGGCTTCGGCCAGCAGGCCCAGCCCGATCGCCAAGACCCAGAGCAGGAAGTGGTTCACGCGATCGCCTCCGGCTTCGCCGTCGCGCTCAGCCGCACGACCAGTCGACGGACGCCCTCCACCGCGATGCCGAGCCCGAACCCGGCGACGGCCACACACCCCGCGGCGCCCCACCAGCCCAGCTCGGTCGTGTCCGCGAGCGGGCCGGCCAGAGTGGCGCCGACGCCCAAGAAGACGAACATATGGAGCAGCGGTCCGAGCAACGGGAACGCCAGGATGGCGGAGAGCAGCAGCGGGGCCAGCAGGCTCGGCGTCCACTCGAGCGCGTCGCCCGTGGGCGAAGGGGACAGCACCAGCTCGGCGACCGTCCACGCGCTCAGCGGCCACAGGGCGAACACGGCGCCCTCGACGAGGCCGCCGGCCGTGAGCAGTCCGGCCACGACGGGCCGTGACATGCCGGGCCGGCGTACCACCAGGGGCAGGATGCGCCCGGCGGCCTCCGACATCCCGGCGAACACCAGCAGTACCGCGACGGCAAGTGTCATCTCTCAGCCTCGCTGCGCTGGATCGACGGGCGCCGACGCGTTGCCCGAGCCGCTCGCCCGCAGGTACTGCTCCAGCTCGTCCGCCGCGTGCCGGTACCCGCCCGCCTCCTGCTGGGCGGCCTGCATGGTGGCCGCGGCCGCCCGGAACCGCGGCTCGTGCAGCAGCTGCCGGGCGAGGGAGCGCACGGCGCCCTTGGAGACGTCCTGGGTGCGCAGCGACAGGCCCGCGCCCAGCTCGACGACGCGCCGGGCCACCAGCGGCTGGTCGGCGCCCTGCGGGACCACCAGCATCGGCACCCCGGCGTACATGGCCTCGTTGGCGCTGTTCATCCCGCCATGGGTGATGAACAGCGCCGCCCGGGCCAGCACCTCCGGCTGCGGCACCGAGTGCAGCGCGAGCACATTGGCCGGCAGCGGACCCAGCGCCGCGGGATCGGTCTGCCCGGTGGAGACGATCACGGTGCCGCCGAGCGGTTCCAGCGCGGTGGCGAAGGTGCGTAGCAGCCGCGGGTCGGAGTTGAACACCGTGCCCAGCGAGGCGTACAGCACCGGGTCGTGCAGCCGGTCGACCTGGAACGACGGGTCGACCGGGCGGGCGCCGATGCTCGGGCCGACGAACTTGAACGAGTCGTCGAACTCGTCGGCGGCGGGCTGGAACGCCCGCGAGGTGTAGACCAGATTGAGCGGCGCCCGGATGTTCCCCATGTCGATCGGGGGCAGCCCGCTCGCGTCGTAGCGGCGGTGCAGCTCCCGGCGCGCCCGCACATAGCCCTGGACGTTGCGCGGCCTGGCCGTCCCCGAGGCGAACAGGCTCCACGAAGCACCGGTGGGGCTGGGCACCTGCCGGTTGTAGGCGAACGTGGTGCACGACGACGCCGCCGGCACCTTGAGTTCGCGCGCGGCGATGGCCCCCCACAGACAGGCGTTGTCGTGGACGATCAGATCCGGTCGGATCTCGCGCAGCTCGTCGAGGACCGTGGGCAGCACCCGCAGGGCGGTCTTCGCGATCCCCTCCACCAGCGTGACCGGCATCGGCGGATCGGCGATCGGCCGGTCGCCCCCGGGGTAGACGCACACGGTCGCACCGGTCGCCTCGATCTCGGCAGCGAACGCGGGCGTCGTGTGATAGCTGACGGAGTGGCCGCGCCGGATGAGCTCGGCCACGACCGGCAGCGTCGGGTTGACGCGCCCGTGCATACCGATGTTGAGGAACGAGATGGTGCTCACGGGCCTACCTCCAGTGAGGGAGAAGTCGATGCGTCGCCAGGACCGGCCGTGGTCGGCAGCGGATCGTCCACCCGGTACAGGCCGGGCCCGCTGATCTGCAGTCCGTCGAGAAAACGCCCCGCCGCGCTCGCGGCGGTGCTGATCAGCCGCTTGGTGTGGCCGAAGTCCCACGGAGCCGGCCATGCCTCGACGCCGGTCGGCAGCACGACGGTCGGGAGGTGCTCGGACACCTCGTGCAGGTCGCGCTCGATCTGATGGTGCAGCAGGAGCAGCCCCGCCCGGGACGCGATCGCGGCGGCGCTGCGGGAGAAGGTGGGGCTCAGCGGCGAGCTCTCCGGTCCGGTCGCCACCACGACCACGCTGGCCGCGCCCGCCGCTCTGGCCGCCAGCACCGGGACATAGGCGATCACCCCGCCGTCGACGAGGGTCCGGCCCGCGCGCTCCACCGGGGGCAGCATCCCGGGAATGGCCGCGCTGGCCAGCAGCGCGGACTCCAGGTCCCCGTGGTCGAGCAGCACCGGATCGCCGGTGACCAGGTCCATCGCCACCGCCGTGAAGGGGACCGACAACTGCTCGATCCGCGACGGCAGCCCGGCCCCGGCGATCAGCCGGCGCAGACCGCGGTCCGTGAAGACGCTGCCCCGCGACGACAGATAGCCGAGCGGATACACATGACGACGACGCAGCTGGGTCCACACATGGTCCAGCCACGGTGCGGCACTGTGGGGATGGGCGGCCGCGATCGCCCCGTTGAGGGCGCCCACCGAGGTTCCGATGATCATGTCGGGGACGAATCCGCGCTGCTCCAGCGCGTACCCGACGCCGACATGCGCCGCTCCCAGCACCCCGCCCGCGCCCACTACCACGGCCACGGGACGGGGAAGGGAGTTCAAGCCCGTTGGTGCTGTTCCGCGTGTCATCGGCTGCTCCACGAACCATTCCTTTGTAGGAGAGTCCGCCTCCCGCCGTAGGTCGGGGCGGCGTGGAGACGGACCGTGTGTGACCGTCGGCCCGGCTGACGCCGGTGGGCCGGTCAGCCGAACTGGCCGGGCTGGTAGTCGCCGGCGGGCTGCTGGATGATGAGGTTGATCCGGTTGTACGTGTTGATGATGGCGATGAGGGAGACCAGCGAGATGAGCTGGTCCTCGTCGTAGTACTTGGCGGCGTTCGCCCAGGCCTCGTCGCTGACGCCGCCGGCGGCGTCGGCGGTACGGGTGCCCTGCTCGGCCAGCTCCAGGGCGGCGCGCTCGGCGTCGGTGAAGACGTTCGCCTCACGCCAGGCCGCGATCAGGTGAAGACGCTGCGCGCTCTCGCCCGCGAGCGTGGCTTCCTTGGTGTGCATGTCGGTGCAGAAGCCGCAGCCGTTGATCTGGCTGGCGCGGATCTTCACCAGTTCCTGGGTGGCGCCCGGCAGCGTCGAGTCGGCGACGAGCTTGGCCGCCGAGTTGATGTGCCGGAGCACCTTGCCCGCGAGGGGGTGGCCGAAGTAGTTGAGACGCGATTCCACGGTGTTCTCTCCTTGCCGTGTTGCGGATACACACTACTGACCGGGATCACCCTGCGATCTGTGACAGGTAACCCGGTGTGACGTGCGTCTCATTCGCTATTCTCGCAGGTTGCCCCCTTCCGCACGACTGCCCGGCCGTAACGGCCGACGCGTCTGCTTCGGCTTCTTCTTCGGCTTCTTTTCCCGGTGCTCAACCACGGACGGACAGAGCATGGTTGAACGCATCCCGAGAACGACCGAGCAGACCCCGCGTCGTGTGACAAGGTGTTGGGTCACACGGTATGTTCGTGATGCACGCATGGACGCGTCGAGCGCGAGGAGTCGTCTTTGCCGGCTGCCGACGTCGGTGAGGGTGTGGGTGTGGTGCGTGCGGTCATTCCAGCGCGGAGCGCACGATCTGCTGGACCGACGGGTCGTCCACCGTCGCCCTGATGTCGGCGAGAGTCTGGGCGGCCAGTGCCTCGCGCCACGCCTGTTCCGCGCGCCGCATGGCCGCGTTCACCGCGCAGACGCCCGTCGGCGGCGGTGACAGCGCGCCGATTCTGCCGCCGCAGCGGATCTCGGTGCAGTGGAAGACCTTTGTACTGCCCTCGATGGCCTCCACGACATCGAGGAGGGTGATGTCCTCAAGGCGTCTGGTCAGCCGGAAACCCCCGCGCGGCCCCGGCACGGAGACCACGAGCTCGGCCCGGGCGAGCTGCTGCAGCTGCTTGTTGAGGTAGGAGGCCGACAGGCCGTGGGCGTCGGCGAGCTGGCCGCTGCCCACCGGGCCGCCGCCGACCATGTCGAGGTTCAGCAGGGTGTGCAGAGCCCACTCGACCCCTTTAGCCATTCGCATATTACGGACATTACATGTCCACGATCGAAGTGCCGCATCGGTCGGGCGGCCTCGGCCCTGAAATCTTGACATCCAATATCCAGGATATATAGCGTCCAGGTTATGCGGCGCGGGCCCTGCGGGAGGCCGCCGCGGTAGACAGCCCCTGCCCACGGCGCCTCTGCCCATGGAACCCCTGTTCCTGGAAGCACCGGCCGCTGGAGCACCGGCTCATCACTTCGCCTTCGAAAACGGAGAAGTTCATGAAGGATGTCCTGATCATCGGTGGCGGCTTCGCCGGCGTGTGGAGTGCGGCGGCAGCCGTTCGCGCCGCCCGGGAGGCCGGCACCCCCGGTGACGAAATTCGGGTGACCCTCGTCAGCGGCGGCGACGATCTGGTCATACGCCCCCGCCTGTACGAGGACGCTCCGGACGGCATGCGCGTCGCCCTCGACCGCGTCCTCGGCCCGATCGGCGTGCGCCGCGTCGCGGCGACCGTCACCGGGATCGACACCGAGGCGCACACCGTGCGCGCCCTCGCCCGCACCGGTGAGGAACTGCAGCTGTCCTACGACAAGCTGGTGCTGGCCACCGGCAGCCAGGCCGTGCGCCCCGAGTTCCCGGGCTCGAAGGACGTCTTCGACGTCGACACCCTCGCCACGGCCGCCGCGCTCGACAACCACCTGCGCCGGCTGCCCGGGCGGAGCCCCGCCCAGGGCCGCTTCACGGCCGTCGTCGTCGGCGCCGGCTTCACCGGCGTGGAGCTCGCCACCGCGCTGAGCGGACGCCTCCAGGCCATCGCCGACCGTCACCTCGGCGCCGAAGAGGTCCGCGTCGTGATGGTGGACCGCGCCGACGTCGTCGGCCCCGAGCTCGGCGCGGGCCCCCGCCCGAACATCGAGGAAGCGCTCGACCAGCTGAAGATCGAGCGCCGTCTCGGCCGCACCGTGGCATCGGTGACCGGCCAGGACATCACGCTCTCGGACGGCGAAGTGATCCCCGCGGCGACCGTCGTGTGGACCGCCGGCATGGCCGCGAGCCCGCTCACGGCCCAGATCCCCGGCGAGCGCGACCGGCTGGGCCGCCTCACCGTGGACGAGCACCTGCGGGTCGTCGGCGTGCCCGACGTCTTCGCGGCCGGCGACACCGCGCTCGCCGCCATGGAGGACGGTCACTCCGCGACGCAGTCCTGCCAGCACGCCCTGCCCATGGGCAAGTTCGCCGGCCGCAACGTGGCGGCCGACCTCCTGGGCCTCGACGCGCAGGCCTTCACCGCCGACCCCTATGTCACCTGCCTCGACCTGGGCCCCGCCGGCGCCATCCTCACGCAGGGCTGGGACCGCCAGATCGCGCTGACCGGCGAGGAGGCCAAGACCCTCAAGCAGAACATCAACGCGCTCTGGATCTACCCGCCGACCGACGACCCGGAGCAGATCCTCGAGCAGGCCGGCCGCTGGTCCAACGCCTGACGGTCGTTCGCCGTCCACTGACCGCCGTCCGCCGCGTGTGCCCGTGCACCGCGGCGGACGGCCTCGCCGTCTCGGACGCGCGCACCACTGGTGCGCTCCGGTCCGAGTACGATGATCTCTGTCCAAATGTCCTGTCCATGGCCTGTCGCCGGGGATCTCCAGTGCGCGCCGGGACCCGTCCTGGAGTGGTCGCGTCGAAGGGTGGGTTCAGGTGGATGCATCGGGCAAGCAGCGGCCCACGATGGCGGACGTCGCCAAGAAGGCCGGCGTCTCCAGGGCGCTCGTCTCGATCGTGTTCCGCCACCAGCCGGGAGCGAGCGACGAGACCCGGGAGCGCGTCCTGCGGGTCGCCGACGAGATCGGCTACCGGCCCGACAGCGCGGCCCGGCTGCTGGCCCGTGGCCGCAGTCGCACGCTCGGTGTGATGTTCCACGTCCACCAGATCTTCCACACCAACCTCGTCGAGGGCATCTACCCGGAGGCGGAGCGGCTCGGCTACGAGGTCCTGCTGTCGGGCACCACGCCGGGCCGCAGCGAGAAGAAGGCGGTCGAGGCGCTGCTCAGCCACCGTTGCGAGGCGGTGATCCTGCTCGGTTCCTTCGCCGAGCCCGCGTTCCTGGAGGAACTCGGCCGCCGCACGGTCGCCGTCTCCGTCAGCCGTCGGGTCCCGCACGCCCACGTCGACTTCGTGCACTCCGCCGAGGGCAAGGGCGTACGGCAGGCGATGGAGCACCTCTTCGAGCTGGGGCACCGCCGGATCGTGCACATCGACGGCGGACACGGCCCCGGTTCGGCCGAGCGGCGGCGGGCCTACCGCGCGGCGATGCGCCGGCACGGGCTGGAGGCCGAGGCGCGGGTCGTCCCCGGTGATCACACCGAGGAGTCCGGCATCGCGACCGGCCGGCTGCTTCTCGCGGAACGCGACCGGGGCCAGGCGCTGCCGACGGCGGTCCTCGCGGGCAACGACCGTAGCGCGATGGGCCTGTTGATGGCGCTGACGCGGGCCGGCGTGGATGTGCCGGGCGATGTGTCCGTCGTCGGCTACGACGACAGCCACCTCTCCCATCTGATGCCGATCGGGCTGACCACGGTCCGCCAGGACGCGGCGCTCATGGCGGAACACGCGGTGCGGTTCGCGGCGGAACGGCTGGAGAACCCCGAACTGGATCCGCGGGAAGCGGTGTTGGACCCGAAGCTCGTGGTGCGGGGCAGCAGCGGCCCGCCCCGGGAGAAGGCGCTCTGAGCGCACGGACGCGAATCGGCCGCCATCGTGGGCACGATGCCGGCCGACTCGATTCCGTAGCCGTAGCCCTAGCCGTCAGCGCGTTCCGTTGGCCGCGAACTCGGCGACGCTGTCCGCGTTGTCTTTGGTGATGAAGGCCGGGCCGGTCAGGACGGGCGCGGTGCCGCCCCCGCTGACGTTGCCGTTGTTCTTGTAGAGCCAGAGGGAGTCGACGGCGAGATAGCCCTGCAGATAGGGCTGTTGGTCGACGGCGAACTCGACCGTGCCGCTCTGGACGGCCTTGACCAGGTCCTTGTTGAGGTCGAAGGTCGCGACCTGGGCCTCGGTGCCCGCGTCGGACAGCGACTGCACCGCGGTGAGCGCGATCGGGGCGCCGAGGGTGACCACCTGGTCGATGGAGGAGTCGGCCCTGAGCTTGGCGGTGATCGTCGACTTCACGGACGGCATGTCGGTGCCGTTGACGTACAGGATGTCGGTCTTGCCGCCGAAGCCCTTCTTCAGGCCGGCGCAGCGAGCCTCCAGGGCGACCTGCCCCTGCTCCTGGATCACACAGAGCGCGTGCTTGGCGCCGAGCTGGTCGAGACGTTCGCCCAAGGCCTGGCCCGCGATGTTCTCGTCCTGGCCGAAGTACTCGAGCATGCCGAGCTTCTTCCAGTCGTCGACGCCGGAGTTGAAGCCGACGACCGGGATGCCGGCCGCGGTGGCCTTGGCGATCACGTCCTTCATGGCCTCGGGCTTGGCGGCGGTGAGGGCGATGCCGTCGACCTTCTGGTCGATCGCGTTCTGCACGAGGTTGGCCTGGTTGCCGGCGCTGGGGTCGCTGGAGTAGACGAGCTTGATGTTGTCCTTGGCGGCCGCTGCCTGGGCGCCCTTGCGGATCAGATCCCAGAAGGTGTCGCCGGGGGAGGCGTGGGTGACCATGGCCACCGTCATCCGGGGTGTGTCCGCCTTGCCCGCGCCGGCGGCGGCCCCGCTCTCCTCGGACTTCTTCCCGCCGGAGCTGCTGGAGCAGCCGGCGGCGAACAGGGCACCGATCACGACGGTGGCGGTCAGAGCGGCGGCTCGGTGGTGTGTGCGCATGTCCCTTGCACCTCACTGTGCTGGTCAGGGTGGGGTCTGCAGGCCGGCGCCCGGCGGCTGGTCCGGCGACTAGAGCGCTTCATTAGCGCGCTCTAGTGGCATGACTATGGAGCCGCTCACCGTTGATGTCAACGGGTTTGTCAGGACGTTTTGACAAGGGGGCCCAGGTCTGCCGGTCCGGCCGGCCGAGGGCCTCGCACCCAGCTCTGCGCGACGGTCGAGGCTCCCATCGCGGTGTGCATGAGGTGATCGAGCAGGCGATTCTCCGCCTGGTGTCGCTCGGCCTCGCTGTAATTGTGCGCGGCCAGTTCGGTGGCATACGCCCGCAACAGATCATGAACGACGTATCGACCCGGGGCGATTTCGGTGAGGAGGTTGTCCTGGGCCAGGCTGAAGAGCAAGGTGCGTGCCTCCCGAGGTGTCACCGCGGCGATACTGGCAGCCATCGAGACGGATATCTCCGGTCCCGGATGGAGAGACAGCAGCTGGAAAAGACGCGCTTCCTCCGGGGTGAGCGCGAGAAACGACCACGAGAACACCGTGCGCGCGTCGGTCGCCGTATCGGTGCCGACGAAGGCGTCCAGACTTCCCTGGGCGTCCGCGAGTTCCGCCGCGATCACGGCCAACGAGAATCCGGGCTGCAGTGCGGCCCGTGCGGCGACTATGGCCAGGGCGAGCGGCAGCCCCCCGCAGAACTTGACGATGTCGTCGACAGCCCGTGGTTCCGCCTCGACCCGACCGGAACTGATCCGTCGTCTCAACAGCTCCCTGGCTGCCTCGGGGGACAGCAGACCGAGGGAGAGCGGGTGGGCGCCCTCGCTCGCCACCAGGCCGTGCAGCTTGTTCCGGCTCGTGACGATGACGAAAGAACCGGAGGAACCCGGAAGCAGCGGACGAACCTGTTCGGCGTCGCGTGCGTTGTCCAGGACGATCAGCACACGAAGACCCGCCAGGAGGCTCCGGTACAGGGCGGTTTGCGCATGCAGGTCCGCCGGGATCTTGTGCGGGGCCATATCGAGAGCATCAAGAAACTGCCGAATCACGACAGTCGGGTCGAGCCCCGTCTCGTTCGAGTCGAAGCCCCGCAGGTTGATGAACAAGGTGCCGTCGGGAAAACGCTCCGCCAGCCGGTGCGCCCAATGCACGGCGAGCATGGTCTTGCCGATTCCGGCCATTCCGCTGATGGTCACGACAGCGGGGCCGCCTTCGTCCCGCAGAACCTTCTGCACCTCGCTCAACTCACGGATTCTGCCGGTGAAGTCGGGAAGGTCCGCCGGCAACTGGTACGGACGGACATGCCCCGGAGTCGCGGTCCGGGCCCGCGTCTGCGCTCTCGTTCCCCTGCGAGCATCCGCACCGACGGCGCCGTCCATGGCGCGGCCCGCGCGCGAAGTCTGGGTCAAGGCCGGGTCCGCGACCAGCAGGCGGTTGTGAAGATCACGCAGAGCGCGGCCCGGTTCGACTCCGAGCTTCTCCGTGAGCGCGCGACGCGTCGACTGATAGGTGTCGAGCGCCTCCGCCTGCCGCCCGGACCGGTACAGCGCCAGCATGAGCAGTTCACTGAAGTGTTCCCTCAAGGGATGGCGCTTGCGCAACGACGCGATCTCCGCGATCACGTCCTCGTGCCGGCCTTGAGCGAGGCTGACCGACAACTGCAGCTCGACCGCCGCCAGTCGGCTTTCGACGAGCCGCTCCCGTTCGATGACGGCGAAGGGTCCGGGCACCCCCGCCAGCGGTGTGCCGTCCCACTCGGCCAGTGCCGCGTGCAGCAGCTCGTCAGCCCCCGCGAGGTCGCCGGCCAGCATCCGTTGGCGGGCGTCCGCCAGCCATCCCTCGAAGACGGCGAGATCGAGAGAGACCTTGTCGGCCCGCAGTGCATAGCCGTCCGCCACCGACACCAGCAACCGCGGGGGCTCGCCGTGCGCCCGCCCGGGCTCCAGCGCCTTGCGTAATCGCGACACATAGGTGCGCACGACGGCGACCGGGTCGGACGGCAAGCCCTCACCCCACACCGCCTCGATGAGTTCGGCCATGCCCATGGCCCGGCCGCGCCGCAGCAAGAGCGCTGTCACCACCGCCCGCTGCTGAGGGGGTCCGAGGGGCACCTCCCGCTCCTCGACCCAAGCACGCACCGGCCCGAGCACAGTGAACCGCACAGTCGCCCTCCTCCAAACCCAGCGTTGCACCGCCCTTTGCAGCATGATCGCCCACGGACCGACGGCGAACGTGGTGCACAGTGTTACGGGAACTTGAAGTCGGCGGGGCACTGTGGGTTCCGGTTGTCACGGCCCCCGGCAACCGCCCCTCCGCCACAGCCCTGGCCGATGGCCGACCGGTCCGTGGCCCCACCGTGGAACCCGCCTCGGTCGGCACGGTAGAGCACTGGCGTTCACTGCCCATGGCCGTCAATGGCCTGTCAATTGAACGTTACACACCTTCCGGCAGCATCGTGCTCCGGCACCGTACACGTCGATGCGACGCCGCCACTCGGTCGGCAGGACCGGGCGACACGTGGAGGAAGTTGTGGGCTGGTCGACCATGGGATCCATGGGATCCGCCGAGGAGGAACGCACCCTGCTCACCGCACACCGCGAACATCTCCCGGCACTGCTCTCCTACGTGTGCCGGCTCCTGGGCGGTGACCGTCACGAAGCCGAGGACATCGTGCAGGAGACGCTCATCCGGTGCTGGCACAAGTACGGCTCCAGAGACGAAAGCATGCTGCGTCCGTGGCTGTTCACCGTCGCCCGCAATCTCGTCATCGACAGCCACCGGCGCAGCGAGGCCCGCCCTCACCAGGTGGACGGTGCGGCCTGGCTCGACCAGGAGGCATCCGAACTCGACCATATCGAGCGGATGTTGTCATCCGTCGTCGTGGCCGAGGGCCTCAAGACCCTGTCGGAAGCACACTATTCGGTGCTCTATGAGACGTACTTTCTCAACAAGACGCTTGAAGACACCGCCCGGACGCTGGCCGTTCCCGTGGGCACGGTGAAGTCCCGCCTGTTCTACGGCCTCCGCGCCCTGCGCCATGCCCTCCACATACGCTGAACCTACAACGCACGCTGTCGGGCTGAGGTTCAATCACTGAAAATGAATTTTTAGTGCGCCTCTCAAAGGTGTTCCTGCCGTCTTTTCATGAGGTCAGAACTCATTGCCAACCCGCACCTGCTCCCTTAGTGTTGCGCTGTCGCCGAATCACGAAAGCGGAGCACTGTGAAACAAGGCCCCGCATGAGTTCGAGAGGAGAACCATCATGAGTACTGCCGCTATCGAAGCCGCAGAGACCGTTCTGACCGGGGACTGGATCGCCGAATCCGTCGAGATGACGGACGAGGAGTTCGAGGAGGCTTGCATGGGCGGAGGCGGCAGCTGGAACAAGGATTACGGCGGTTCCTGCTGACCCCTGGCATAAAAACGCTCGGGGCAGATCCGCTCTGCCCCGAGCGCTTCCTTCGAGGAGTGAAAAATGGCTGTGACCTTACAAAAGGCCTATTCACCCCACGATTCTTTGGTGGCCTGGCATCATAAGGTTGTCGCAGCCACCCAAGACGTTGTGGACGACGCGTGCAGGGAAGAACCTCGTCTCAGATCCACTGTCACGCGGATACTTCAACTCGACGGCGGCGCGCAGAATGTATTCCGGCTTCTCCCGTTGTCCGTGCACGGCGCTCTGACCGGGTCGGCGGAGCCGGCGCTGCCCATCTGTGTGCTCTCCAGACTCTGGTGGGCGGGGGCGGAAACGCTGGACGACGCGATGGACGGACAGCTCGACCTGCGCCGTACGCAACTCACCCCGTCCTCGGCGACCGTGGCCGCGGCCGCCTGCGTCATGCTGCTCCCTCAAGTCCTCATCGCCCGGCAGGACATTCCTCCCTCGCTCTCGACCGTCTGGACGCGCGAGTTGACGCGCAGTGGTCTCGCTTCGGCCGATGGGCAGCTGGAGGACGTGGCCGTGGCCGACGCGGACCACGGCTGGGCGCGGGTGATCGTCAGCTACGGCGGAAAGACGGGAGCCGCGTACGCCCGTGACGCCGCCATGTCCGCTCAACTGGCAGGCGCGACGGACGAGCAGATCCGGGGATGGCGAGCGTTCGGCAAACTCTTCGGCGTCCTTCGGCAATCGGCCAACGACCGTGCGGCCCGCACCGCGCAGGAGGACGCCGATCTCGCCAACGGGACCCGGACTCTGCTCCTGGCCCACGCCTTGGAGGAGCTCCCGGCACCAGCGGCCGATGCTCTGCTCCGGGCCCACGCCGACGCCCGGCACGACGCGACGGCCCGCCAGTGGGTGTGGGACCGGCTCCGGCATCCTGATGTGTCCGAGGGCTACAACGCGCGGATCGCCACCATCCGGCGCCGGCTCATCGACCTCGTGGAGTCATTGGCGTCCACGTCACCGCATCGCGATGCCCTGACGTGGATGGTCAATGCATCGGCACGGTATTCCTACGTGTCCGCGCATGCACGAACGACGTCATGACCGACCACGAGCGGACGGTCGCCGATCTGCGGGGCATGGCTCGCGGCATGGCCTCCTACGCACCGATGTCGTCCGGGATGATTTCGCGCCTTGCAGACGACGTCGGGAGAAAGGGGCCGATCGCGGCACTCGTCGGTGATCACCCGGATGCGTCAGCCCCACTCTTTCATCTGCGCGTTCTGGCCGGCGTCAGATGGCTGGTGCTGTCCGGCCGCGTACCCGCCTTGGACACCCACCTGCGGCACCTGACCTCGCGCATGGAGGACCCCGGCTACATCGAGGCGACCTGGGATCTCTTCCGGCGAGTGGTGCTGGAGCACCCGCAGGAGATACGGGCGGCGCTGGACCGCCCCGTTCAGCAGCATCAGCCCAGACGCGCCGGAGTACTGCTGGCGGGCCTTGCCATGCTGGCCGCGCCCCGGGTCAGGTTGCTGGAGATCGGCGCGTGCGCCGGCCTGAACCTGCTGCTCGACAGGTACCACTGGTTCGGCGACGGCTGGGAGTGGGGCGCCCCGGATTCGCTGGTCCGCCTCACGGCCGCCGGACGGTCTCCGGGGCCGGTCGAGATCGTCGACCGGGCGGGCTGCGACCTCGCACCGCGCGATCCGGGGAATCCCGTCGACGCCGTGATCCTGCGGTCCTTCATCCCGCAGGAGCGGGACATCGACCAGCTGGAACTGGACGATGCCCTCAGCGTGGCGGCTCGCAGTGACCTCAGGGTCGTGAAGGCCGACGCCGTGCGCTGGCTGCATGCCGAACTCGAGCAGCATGTTCGCGGAAACGACGTATACACCGTCCTCTGGCACAGCCTTTTTCTCGGATATTTGACCCGGCAGCAACAGGACGCGATCGAAGAGATCCTCAGGCAGGCGGCCCGACGGATGCCCTTGGCCAGAATCTCCTACGAGCCGCATTCGTGGAGAAGTGAACCCAGGCTGCAACTCACCCTTTATTCGTGAGCCTCGCACACGGTGTCATATTCGACCGGAAACATAGGGCAAGCACCCATGAAGAACGCCATACGGGTACCCGTACATCTACGGCGGACAGGATTCGATCTGCCGGGCGAAGTTCCCGGCTTACGAGCCGAAGAACCGGTCACAAAAGTAACGCTGCCCAGCGGAGCGGTGGTATGGCTGGTCATCAGTCACTCCGCCGTTCGCGAAGTCCTTGCCGATCACGAACGCTTCGGAAATGATGCCAGAGTCGCCTGGGATCCCCATCGAGGCTCCCCTGCACCCGGTGCGGAGACGCCGACGGTGCCCCGGGGCGACATAACCCAGTACAACCCGCCCGAGCATGGCCGGCTCCGCAAGATGATCGCCCCCAGATTCACCACCAGGCGACTGAAACACTTGGAGCCCCAGCTCACGGAAACGGTGAGTCGGACCTTGGACGGCATGGCCCGTTCCGGCCCCGGCGTGGATCTCGTGTCCTCGTTCGCACTCCCCATCCCCTCCTTCGTCATCTGTGAACTCCTGGGGGTGCCCTACGCGGACCGGGACGACTTCCAGAAGCGCAGCCTGATCAGATTCGACGCCAAACGCCACCCGACGGTACGGAAGGCCGCGCTCGACGCCTCCCTCCACTACATGGCCGGGATCGTGGCCCGGCAACGGCGTGCGCCAGGGGAAGGATTGATCGGCACCCTCATCCGCGAGCACGGCGAGGAACTCGACGACGAGGAACTCACCGGCATCTGCGATCTGCTGCTCCTCGGCGGGTTCGAGACGACGGCGCACATGCTGGCCCTCAGCAGCCTCTTGCTGATGCAGAACCCCCGGTACATCGACCTGCTCCGCGACGAGCGGCTCCCGGAGCTCATCGAGGAACTGCTCCGCTACCTGTCGGTCGTCCAGACCGGAATTCCGCGCGTCGCACACGGGGACACCACCCTCGCCGGTCAGCGCATCCGGCGCGGGGAGAGACTGCTGTGCTGGCTCCCGTCGGGCAACCGTGACATCGAGGCTTTCCCCGATTCTCCCGATCGCTTCCGGCCCCGCCGGAACCCTCGGGGCCATCTTGCCTTCGGCCACGGGATCCACCACTGCCTGGGAGCCCCCCTGGCCCGAATGGAGTTGCGCGTCGCGCTCCCCGCCCTGTTCGAGCGGTTCCCGGAGCTGACGCTCCAAGTACCCGTCGAGAAGCTCCACTTCCGTCGATACTCCGCGGTGTACGGACTCGACGCCCTCCCGGTGGTGTGGGACCCCGCGTCGACGAGTCCGGCGGGGCGAGCCCACACCGCGGTGGCGGACCGACTGCGACCTGCTGGGGCGGGGTCCCTGTGATCAGCACCCGCCGACTGACCCGGACGTACAAGAAGTCCGGACGCGGCAGCGGCCCCGTCCACGCGGTGGACGGTATCGACCTGGAAGTCCAGGCCGGCGAACTGGTGGGCTTCCTCGGCCCCAACGGGGCCGGCAAGTCGACCACTCTGCGGCTGCTCGCCACGCTGCTGCGCCCCACCGCCGGACAGGCCACGGTCGCAGGACACGACCTGCTCCGGGACCCGGCAGAGGTGCGCAGACGGATCGGCTACGTGGCCCAGGCCGGCGGGACCGCGCCCGAGACCACGGTCATGGAAGAACTCCTCGTCCAGGGTCGCCTCCACGGAATGTCCCGTACCTCGGCGCAGCGCCGAGGCGCCGCACTGATGGAGCAGCTTCAGCTCACGGAACTCGCCCACCGCCGTACCGGCACCCTGTCGGGGGGACAGCGGCGCAGAGTCGATCTCGCACTGGGACTCGTGCACGCGCCTTCCCTCCTCCTGCTCGACGAGCCGACCACAGGACTGGACCCGCAGAGCCGGCTCAGCCTCTGGGAAGTCCTCAGGACGATGCACGCCGAACGGGGCATCACACTCCTGCTGTCCACGCACTACCTGGACGAGGCCGACGAACTCGCCGACCGGTTGGTGATCGTCGACCAGGGACGCATCGTCGCCGAGGGCAGTCCCGACACGCTCAAGTCGGCAGTCTCCGGGGACAGCGTCGTCGTAGGCGTGGCTGCGGACGCGGTGGCGAGGGTCGCGGCGCTCGTCTCCAGGTTCCCAGGAGCCGGTCAGATCACGACGAGTGAGACCGCGGTCAGGTTTCGCGTGCCCAAGGGGGAAGAAGTCCTTCCTCACCTGATGCGCGCCCTGCAGTCGGCGGGCATCTCCGCACACTCGCTCCAGGTTCAGCGGCCCACCCTGGACGATGTGTTCCTCTCCTTCACCGGCCGTAGCCTGAAAGAGGCATGATGGCGAGCACGACGACAGACCTTCTTCCCTCCCTCGGCAAGGGCGGGAACACCTTGGCACACGATGTGTGGCTGGTCTTCGGTCGCGAGATGTCACATCGCACCAGACAACCGACCTGGCTGGTCCTGGGCCTGGCTCAGCCCCTGCTCTTCATGTTCTTCTTCGGGCCGCTGCTCACCGAGTTCGTCGCCCACACCCCTGGCTTCCCGCCCGGCGACACCTGGGTGATCTTCGTTCCCTCCCTGATGCTCCAGATGGTCCTCGTCGGCACGTTCCCTGCGGGAATGACGCTGCTCGCCGAATACCGTGCCGGCGTACTGGAGCGCTTCCGGGTCACGCCGATGCATGCCGCGGCGCTCGTCCTCGGCAAAGTCCTGTGCATCGCCGCATACGTCGTCGTGCAGTCGTCGTTGATCGTTCTCCTGGCCTGGTGGGTGTTCGGCCTGGAATGTTCGTGGACCGGGTTGGCGGCGAGCCTTCTGCTCGTCGCCCTGCTGGCCGTCGCGCTCGCTTCCGCGTCCTACGCCCTGGCCTTGCGCCTCAAGAACGAGGACGCCACCGCGGGCGCGCTGAACGCCGTGACGATGCCTCTGCTCCTGCTGTCCGGCACCCTGCTGCCGATCACCGAAGGGCTGGCCCCGGCCTGGCTGTACCGACTCGCCCAACTGAACCCGGTGGCCCATGTGATGGAAGCGACGCGAGCTGTCTTCCGCGACGACTTCGACCCGCAGACCATCGGCCCCGGGGTCACAGCCGCCGTCGTCATGAGCGCCGCGGCACTCGCGTGGGGCATTCGCTCGTTCGCCCGCCTGGATGCCTGAGGCCCGTAGGGCGTGTTTCGAAAGTCCCGTCTGCCCGGCGACGCCTGGCACGCACGCTCGCCGCGTTGTCGGGATCGCCCCGATACATCCAGTATCGGGGC
>NZ_JBSFEV010000060.1:0-31825 GCF_053594615.1 Streptomyces sp. NPDC001858 | reverse complement strand
ACATCTGCGGCTCCGCCGCGATGGGGGTCCCCCCGCTCGAGCGCAGCCGAGAGTGGGGGAGCGACCAGCCACGACGGCGCCGCAGCAAAACGACGGCACATCGCGGTACGTCCGGCGAGCGCGCAGCGCCGATTCCCGGCCCGGGCCGACGAGCCGCCCACCGCCCGGCTCGGGCCTACGCCCCGCCCGCCGCCCGGCGCTGTCGTAGGGCCGCCACCCTTCGGTAGAGCTCGACGGCCTCCTGGCCGCGGCCGAGCTGTTCCAGGCAGTGGGCCTCGTCGTTGCGGCTGGCCAAGGTGTCGGGGTGGTCGGCGCCCAGGACCCGTTCGCGGGCCGAGGCCACCCGCCGGTACTCGGTCAGCGCGTCGGCCCAGCGGCCCAGCCAGCCGAGGCCCACGGCGACCTCACGGCGGCTGACCAAAGCGTCGGGGTGGTCGGCGCCCAGGACGCGTTCCCGGATCGCGCACACGTCCCGGGACTCGGCCAGCGCCTCCTCCCAGCGGGCCAGGCGGCCGAGGTTGACGCCGAGGCCGTGGCGGGCGCGCAGGGTCTCGGGGTGCGTCGGGCCGTGCACGCGGGTGCGGTCGTCGACGAGCTCGCGGTAGAGCTGGAGCGCTTCCGCGCTGCGGCCGAGGCGGCCCAGGCTGATGCCGGTCTCGTAGCGGGCGGCGAGGGTGTCGGGGTGGTCCGGGCCGAGGGCGTGCGCACGGGCCGCGGCGACCTCGCGGTAGGTCTGCAGCGCTTCCGGCCAGCGGCCCAACTGGCCCAGGGCGTAGGCGACTTCGTAGCGGGTGACGAGCGTGTCCGGGTGGGTGGGGCCGAGCACCCGGGTCCGGGCGACGGCCACCTCGCTCGCCATCCGGTACGACTCCTCCAGCCGGCCGAGTCTACTGAGGTTGAAGGCGAGGTTGTGTCGGCAGCGCAGGGTGTCGGGGTGGTCGGGGCCGGCCGTGCGCACCCGGGCGGCGAGCACCGAGGTGTACACCTGGTGGGCGTCGAAGTGGCGGCCCAGCCGGCCGAGCACGTAGGCCATTTCCTGGCGGGTGGCGAGGGTGTCGGCGTGGTCGGCGCCGAGCACCCGAGTGCGGGCGGCGGTCACCTGCTGGTACTCGCGCAGCGCGTCGGCGGCGCGGCCGGTGCGGCTGAGCGTGAAGGCGACCTCGTAGCGGCTGGCGAGGGTCTCGGGGTGGTCCGGGCCCAGGAGGTGGGCGCGTTCGGCCGCGACGGCGCGGTGCACCTCCCCGGCCTCGGCCCAGCGGCCGAGCCGGCCCAGACTGAGGCCGGCGTTGTGCCGTCCGGCGAGCGCGGTGAGCGCCTGCGGGGACGGTGTGTCGGGCGCGGGCGGCGCGGGGACGGCGCCGAGGGCCGGACGGGGGATCCACTCGCCGGTCAGGGCCGCGCCGGGGTCCGGGGGCGGGACGGGCAGTCCGGCGCCGGTGGCCTTGTGGCCGGTGGTCATGCCCTGGGTCCAGGCGGGCAGCCGGGGCTCGCGGCCGGCGGGCTCGGGCGGCCGGAGTTCGGGCCGGGGCGTCACCAGGGTCGGCACATACCCGGGCGCGGTGCGGGCCGCGGCGATGCGGCGGACGATCTCGCGGGCGTCGTGGGGGCGCTGTTCGGGCCGCTTCCCCAGCAGGTCGAGGATGATCCGGTCGAGGTGTTCGGGCAGGTCGGCGCGGAGTTCGCGGGGCGGCCGGGGCGGGGTGTCCCGGTGGGCGACGAGGATGGCCCAGGGGTCCTCCAGGTCGAACGGCGGGGCCCCGGTGGCGATCTCGTACAGCACGCAGCCCAGCGAGTAGAGGTCGCTGCGCTGGTCGACCTCTTCCCCGCCGATCTGCTCCGGTGACATGTAGTGCGGGGTGCCCATGGCGATGCCGGTGCCGGTGAGCCGGGAGGTGAAGCCGATGTCGTGGCCGAGGCGGGCGATGCCGAAGTCGCAGATCTTCACGGTGCCATCGGCGAGCCGCACGATGTTCGCGGGCTTCAGATCGCGGTGCACGATGCCCTGCCGGTGGGTGTAGGCGAGGGCCGCCGCGACCTGGTCGGCCATGTCGACGACGTCGGGGACGGGCAGCGGCCGGCGCTCGTTGTCGTCGAGCAGCTGGCAGAGGTTGCTGCCGTCGAGGAGTTCCATGACGAGGAAGAGGACGCCGTCGCTGTCGCCGAAGTCGTGGACGACCGTCACCCCGCGGTGCTGGAGCGAGGCGGCGACCCGGCCCTCGCGCCGGAACCGCTCGCGCAGGACGCGTCCGAAGGACGGGTCGTGGTGTGGGCCGATCGGCTTGAGGCACTTCACGGCGACCTGCCGGCCGAGGGACTCGTCCTTGGCCCGCCACACCTCGCCCATGCCACCGCGCCCGATCAGGTCCAGCAGCCGGTACCGGCCCTGGATCAGCCTGCTCTCCTCCGCCATAACGCGCCCGCCGCCCCCGTAACTTTCCGGCCCTCCCCCTGGCTGGTTCAGTATGGCGGCCTATCGCCCGACTTTGTACGGGGCGGGGCGGGCTTGTGGGCCGAGCCGTGCCATGGCCCGCGGGATGTGTTTGGACGGAAGTTGCCAACGCAGACGTGCGGGAACGCAGCGCAGCAGGATGCCCGTGGCACGCAACTCACGGGTGACGACAGCGGCTTTGGGGGCTGGTCTGCCGTACAACTCGTGGGCGTACGGCGGCAGCGAGGCGTACGCGAGGTGTGCCACACGCCGCCAGAGCAGAGCGCGCGCCGGGACGAGCAGCGGGTGGATCGGCGGCCGGAGCAGGAAGTCGTCCACCTCGCGGGCGTCGGCTCCGGCGGCGAGTTCGGGGCGGATCTTCTCGAAGTAGGCGGCCAACTCCGCCTGGTTCGCGGGCACGTCGTCGGGGTCGAGGCCCACCAGGCGGGCGGCGGCGCGCTGTTCGGCTATGTAGCGGTCGGCGGTCCGGTCGGTGAGGGGGTATCCGGAGCGGCGCAGGACGTGCAGGTAGGAGTCGATCTCGGCGCAGTGCACCCACAGCAGCAGCTCGGGTTCGTCCACGCCGTACCGTTCGCCCGTGTCCGGGTCGTTCGCGGACAGCATGCGGTGCATCTTGCGGACCCGGGCGCCGGCCTTCTCGGCGGCCTCGGTGGTGCCGTACGTGGTCGTGCCGACGAAGTTCGCGGTGCGCATGAGCCGGCCCCAGGCGTCCTGCCGGAAGTCGGAGTTCTGCATGACTCCGCGGACGGCCCGGGGGTGCAGCGCCTGGAGATAGAGCGCGCGGATCCCGGCGACCCACATCATCGGATCGCCATGGACCTGCCATGTCACGCTGTCTGGGCGGAACAACCCCGGGTCGGCAGTCATACCGGCAGGCTAACGCCGTACCCGCGGCATCCCCAGCCCTATCCACGAGATGATCTCCCGCTGGATCTCGTTGTTGCCGCCGCCGAAGGTGAAGATCACGGCGGAGCGGTAGCCCCGTTCGAGCTCGCCGTGCAGCACGGCGCCCGCGGAGCCCTCCTGGAGCGCGCCGGGGGCCGCGACGATCTCCAGCAGCCAGGCGTAGGCGTCCCGGCGGGCCTCGGAGCCGTAGACCTTGACGGCGGAGGCGTCCTGGGGGGTGAGGGTGCCGTTCTGGAGGGCGCCGACCATCTGCCAGTTCAGCAGCTTGAGCGCGTCGAGCTTCACATGGGTCTGGGCCAGCCGGCGGCGCACCCAGGGCAGGTCGACGACCCGGCGGCCGTCGGCGAGCTTGGTCTCCGTCGCCCAGCGCTGCACGTCGTGCAGGGCGCGGATGGCCATCGTGCCGTGCGCGGCGAGGGTCACGCGCTCGTGGTTGAGCTGGTTGGTGATCAGCCGCCAGCCCTGGTTCTCGGGGCCGACCCGCCGGGACACCGGGACCCGGACGTCCTCGTAGTAGCTGGCGGTGGTGTCGTGGGAGGCGAGGGTGCGGATGACCGTGCAGGAGTAGCCCGGGTCGGTGGTCGGCACCAGGAGCATGGTGATGCCCTTGTGCGGCGGGGCCTCGGGGTCGGTGCGCACGGCGAGCCAGACCCAGTCCGCGGTGTCGCCGTTGGTCGTCCAGATCTTCTGCCCGTTGACCACGTACTCGTCGCCCTCGCGCACCGCGCGCGTCTTGAGGGCGGCGAGGTCGGTGCCGGCGTCGGGCTCGCTGTAGCCGATGGCGAAGTCGATCTCGCCGGCGAGGATCTTCGGCAGGAAGTCGGCCTTCTGCTCGTCCGTGCCGTACCGCATGATCGTCGGCCCCACGGTGTTGAGCGCCATCAGCGGCAGCGGCACGCCGGCCTGGGCGGCCTCGTCGAAGAAGACGAACTGCTCGATCGGCGTGAGGCCCCGGCCGCCGTACTCCTTCGGCCAGCCGACGCCGAGCCAGCCGTCCGCGCCGAGCCGGCGGATGGTCTTGCGGTAGAAGCGTTTCGCGGCGACCGGGTCGATGTGCCGGGCGTAGGCGTTGGCCGGCACCAACTCGGCGAAGTAGGCGCGCAGTTCGGTGCGCAGCCGCAGCTGCTCGGGCGTGTGGTCGAGGTGCACGGCGCCTCCTGGCTTCCCAAGGCCGGTGTCCGGACGGTCCTGACGGCGCACACGGTAGAA
This sequence comes from Streptomyces sp. NPDC001858, assembly GCF_053594615.1. Lineage (NCBI taxonomy): Bacteria > Bacillati > Actinomycetota > Actinomycetes > Kitasatosporales > Streptomycetaceae > Streptomyces > Streptomyces sp. NPDC001858. Next base: position 27,261 of record NZ_JBSFEV010000060.1, on the reverse strand, counting down.
CGTGTTCCAGAAATTGGGAATGGGGAGGGCGCCGCCGGAAGAGCCCGAACCGGCTGCGCTGCGGCCGGACCTCCCGGGGGAACCCGCGCCCCGGCTCGGTGACCGCCGGCCCGTCCGGCAGGATGACCTCCCATGACGGGCGAGGAACTGAGGACGCCGCTCGGACGCGCCGGGCTGGAGACCGCCGAGCACCGGCGGCCCGAACACGTGCTCCCGACCCGCGCCGCCGGGCGCCGGATCGCCTCGGGAGCGCCCGCCCCGACGGTCGCCGTGCCGGCGGACCGCGCGAGCGGCGGCCCCGGATGCGGCGACCGGCCCTGGACGGCCCCGACTCGACGGCCGAGCCGGCCGAGCGGTTCGGCCGGGACCCGAGCGAGGAGGTCAGGCACCGGGCCGCGACGGACCCCCGGCTGCGCACGGCCTCGGCCGTACGGCTGCTCGACGACCCGCACGACCACATCCGTGCCACGACCACCCGGCACCCGCGGCCGCCCGCCCGGCTGCCCGCCCGGCTGCCCGCCCGGCTGCCCGCCCGGCTGCCCGCCCGGCTGCCGCGGCGCCGCGCGGGACGCGGCCCGCAGTCCCGCGCTGTCCGGCCCGGTGATGCGTCGGGTGCTGGACGAGACACGAGAGAAAGGCGTCGCATGACGAGCAGGCTGGTCCTGGTCTCCCCCGCGCTCACCGCCGCCCTGCGCCAGGCGCGGTTCGACGACGGCGGTCCGCTCGACGAGGGCGGGCTGCGGCAGGCCCGCGCGGCCGCCGGGACCCTGTCGACGGCCGCGCACGTCTGGACGTCCCCCACTGTGCGCTGCCGCGAGACGGCCGCCGCACTGGGTCTCGACGCCGTGGACGCGCCCGGGCTGGCGGCCCTGGACGCGGGCCGCTGGCGGGGCGAGACGCTGGCGGACGTGGGGGCGCGGGAGCCGGACGCGCTGGCCGCGTGGCTCACGGACCCGACGGCCGCGCCGCACGGCGGCGAGTCGGTGCGGGCGGTCTGCGAACGGGTGGCCGCCTGGCTCGACACGGCCGCGCAGCAGCCGGGGCGGACCGTGGCCGTCGCCGAGCCCGAGGTCGTCCGGGCCGCGGTGGTACGGGCGCTGGGCGCGCCGGAGTCGGCGTTCTGGCGCACCGACGTGCCGCCGCTGACGGCCGTGGAGCTCAGCGGCCGGTCGGGGCGCTGGAACGTGCGGATGGGCCGCCCGCTGTGAGGTGCCCGCCGTGCTGCGCCTGCCTTGCGGGCGCGCCTGCGGGCGGGCTCAGCTCAGCGTGCTGAGGAAGTCCGTGCAGGTCGCGGCGCAGGCGCGGCAGGCGGCCGCGCCCTCCTCGGCTCCCGGGTGCTTGTCGAACACGTGGGCGCACTCCAGGCAGACGGTCCGGCACCACTCCAGCTGGGCGCGGAGGCCGGCCTCGTCGATCCGGTTGTCCTCGGACAGCACACGGCAGGTCGCGTCGCACACCTCCGCGCACATGATGCCCTTGCGTCGCACGAGTTCTGGTCGTTCGGTCCCGTCCGGGTCCACGAGGCTCGCCCGCAGCGCACAGGCTCGCGCGCACTCGGTGCACGCCTGCGCACAGGCGAAGCGGTCCTCCAGGAATCGGAAGAGTTCCTGTTGGGATGTCGTCGAAGTCACCCCCGGCGGGTAGCCGGTAGGGGCGGCGCCAAACCCGCCCGGCGGCGATGCGCTTACCGGACGCGATGCGTGAGGTTCCGTCGACGGGGAGTCACGTCCCCGAAATAGTCCCGGAATGGCGGGTTCATGACCCATTACGGGGGTATTCGGCCGATATGACTACAGCAAGCATGCAGCTGGCCGCCGCTAGCGGCCTGCTCAGCCTCGTGATGTTCGTCGTCGGCATGGCCGTGCTGGCCGTGCTGGCCGGCGGCTTCTGGCTGGGCGCGCGCGTCAAGTACCGCGAGTCGGACCGGCCGCGCCCCGAGGAGCAAACGCAGCTGCCGCCGGGCGGCGCGGTGCGTGAGATCCGCGAGAACCGCGAGCCCGAAGAGGTGCCCCGGACGCCGAAGGGGGGCCGCGCCCTCACCCCGTACGAGCTGACCAACATGCAGACCCGGGCGAGCACGGATCAGAAACGGCCGCGCTGGAGCCGCGGCAGCAGCGGCTCGTTCGGCGGCGGCGGCCTAGGCGCGCACTGAAAGCACGCCCTGCTCACCGCGCTCCCCCTCCCCCTCACCCGCGCCGGTCAGGCGCCGACGTAGGCCGCCAGATGCTCCCCGGTGAGGGTGGGGCGGGTGGCGACGAGGTCGGCCGGAGTGCCCTCGAAGACGATCCTGCCGCCGTCGTGGCCGGCCCCGGGGCCGAGGTCGATGATCCAGTCCGCGTGCGCCATGACGGCCTGGTGGTGCTCGACGACGATGACGGACTTGCCGGAGTCCACGAGCCGGTCCAGCAGGCCGAGCAGTTGTTCGACGTCGGCGAGGTGGAGGCCGGCGGTCGGCTCGTCGAGCACGTAGACGCCGCCCTTGTCGCCCATGTGGACGGCCAGCTTCAGCCGCTGCCGCTCGCCGCCGGACAGGGTGGTGAGCGGCTGGCCGAGGGTCAGATAGCCGAGCCCGACGTCGGCGAGCCGGTCCAGGATCCGGTGCGCGGCCGGGGTGGCGGCCTCGCCCGCGGCGAAGAACTCCTCGGCCTCGCCCACCGACATCGCCAGCACCTCGCTGATGTCCCGGCCGCCGAGGCGGTACTCGAGGACGGCAGGCTGGAACCGCTTCCCCTCGCAGTCCTCGCACATCGTGGCGACCGACTGCATGATCGCCAGGTCGGTGTAGATGACGCCGGCGCCGTTGCAGGTCGGGCAGGCGCCCTCGGAGTTGGCGCTGAACAGCGCCGACTTCACGCCGTTGACCTTGGCGAACGCCTTGCGGATCGGGTCGAGCAGGCCGGTGTAGGTCGCCGGGTTGCTGCGCCTGGAACCGCGGATCGGGCTCTGGTCGACCGAGATCACGCCTTCCCCGGCGGGCACCGACCCGTGCACGAGCGAGCTCTTGCCGGAGCCGGCGACACCGGTGACCACGCAGAGCACGCCCAGCGGGAGGTCGACGTCGACGCTGCGGAGGTTGTGCGTGGTCGCGCCGCGGATCTCCAGCGTGCCGCTGGGCTTGCGCACCTCGTCCTTCACCGCCGCCCGGTCGCCGAGATGGCGGCCGGTGACCGTGTCGGCGTCCCGCAGCCCCTCGACGGTGCCTTCGAAGCACACGGTTCCGCCGGCCGTGCCGGCCCCCGGGCCGAGGTCGACGACGTGGTCGGCGATCGCGATGACCTCCGGCTTGTGCTCCACGACGAGCACGGTGTTGCCCTTGTCCCGCAGCCGCAGCAGCAGGTCGTTCATCCGCTGGATGTCGTGCGGGTGCAGGCCGATCGTGGGCTCGTCGAAGACGTAGGTGACGTCGGTGAGCGAGGAGCCGAGGTGGCGGATCATCTTGACGCGCTGCGCCTCGCCGCCGGACAGCGTGCCCGAGGGCCGGTCGAGCGCGAGGTAGCCGAGGCCGATCTCCACGAACGAGTCGAGGGTCTGCTGGAGCGCGGTGAGCAGCGGCGCCACCGACGGCTCCTTGAGCCCGCGCACCCATTCGGCCAGGTCGCGGATCTCCATCGCGCAGGCGTCGGCGATGCTGATCCGCTTGATCTTCGACGACCTGGCGCCCGCGCTGAGCCGGGTGCCGTCGCACTCGGGGCAGGTGGTGAAGGTGACGGCCCGCTCCACGAACGCCCGGATGTGCGGCTGCATCGCCTCCTTGTCCTTGGACAGGAACGACTTCTGGATCTTCGGGATCAGACCTTCGTAGGTGAGGTTGATGCCGTTGACCTTGATCTTGACCGGCTCCCCGTAGAGGAAGGCGTGCAGCTCCCGCTTGGTGTACCGGCGGATCGGCTTGTCCGGGTCGACGAAGCCGGACTGGGCGTAGAGCTGCACGGTCCACTGGCTGTCCGACTTCCAGCCGGGGATGGTGAACGCGCCCTCGGACAGCGACTTGGAGTCGTCGTACAACTGGGTGAGGTCGATGTCGGAGACCGCGCCCCGGCCCTCGCAGCGCACGCACATGCCGCCGGTGCGCTCGTAGGTCGCCTTCTCGGCCTTGGTACGGTCCCCGCGCTGCACGGTGATCGCGCCGCTGGCCCGGACCGAGGCCGTGTTGAAGGAGTACGCGCTGGGCGGTCCGATATGCGGCTTGCCGAGCCGGCTGAAGAGGATGCGCAGCATCGCGTTGGTGTCGGTGGCGGTGCCGGCGGTGGAGCGGGGGTCGGCGCCCATCCGCTGCTGGTCGACGGAGATCGCGGTGGTCAGCCCGTCGAGGACGTCGACCTCGGGCCGCGCCAGCGTCGGCATGAAGCCCTGGACGAAGGTGCTGTAGGTCTCGTTGATCAGCCGCTGCGACTCCGCTGCGATGGTGTCGAACACCAGGGAGCTCTTGCCCGAGCCGGAGACCCCGGTGAACACCGTCAGCCGGCGCTTGGGAATCTCGATGCTGACGTCCTTGAGGTTGTTCTCGCGCGCGCCGTGCACCCTGATCAGGTCGTGGCGGTCGGCAACGTGCAGCTCAGGCGACTGCGCGTCCGTTCTTCTGGCCATGATCGTCTTCTCTCCGTCCGTGCCGCCCGGCTTGCTCCGACCAACCTAGGCGTGGCCCGGGGGTGGGCGCTTCTCGAATACTGATCGGCTTCGGATCGGTTCGGTGGCGTTCAGGTTCGGACAGGCGGCGGACAGTAAACGACAACGCGGAGCGAGCGCGGGGCGGAGGCGCTGAGATGGCCTGATTCGTCGTGCAGGATGAGGTGGAAGATGGCCGACGTGATGCGGGCGGAACCGGCGCGGCGCGCGGGTGCGGGGGCGAGCGTTGCACAGCAGGGCGTTCAGCAGGGCGTTCAGCAGAACGCTCAGCCGGACATGAAGCAGAGCATCAAGCGGAACGTGAAGCAAAGCGTCAAACAGAGTGTGAAGCGGAGCGTGAAGCAGCGGGCCGAGCAGAAACGGTGCGGCTGTGGAGCGCCCGTCGCGGAGGCCGCGGTCGGCGGGGCCGAGGAGCGGTTCCGGGGGCTGCTGGAGGCGGCCCCGGACGCCATGGTCATCGTCGACGACACGGGCACGATCAAGCTCGTGAACGCCCAGACGGAGGCGCTGTTCGGCCACGGGCGCGAGGAACTGCTCGGCCGTCCGGTCGAGTTGCTGATCCCGCACCGCTTCCACGACCAGCACACCGCGCATCGCAGCGGGTACACCGCCAACCGCCAGGTGCGTCCCATGGGCGCCGGTCTCGAACTGCACGGGCTGCGCAAGGACGGCACGGAGTTCCCCGTCGAGATCAGCCTGAGTCCCCTGGAGACCTCCGAGGGGCTGCTGGTGTCGGCGGCCGTGCGCGACGTCAGCGACCGCAAGGCGGCCGAGGCGCGCATCAACGAGCTGGCGGCGCTCGTGGAGTCGTCCCAGGACGCGATCCTCGCCAAGACCCTGGACGGGTACATCACCTACTGGAACGCGGCCGCGCAGCGCCTGTACGGGTACACGGCCGAGGAGGCCATCGGCCGGCATGTGTCGATGCTGGCCCCGCCGGACCTGCGCGGCGAGGTCCGCGCGCTGCTCCAGCGGCTGCGGCACGCCGAGAAGGTCGAGCACTACGAGACGCTGCGGATGACGAACACCGGGGCGCTGCTGGACGTGGACGTCACCCTGTGGCCGACCCGGGACACGCACGGCACCGTGGTCGGGGCCTGCGCGATCGTGCGGGACATCAGCGACCGCAAGCGCGCCGAGGCCGAGCTCACGGCGCTGTACGAGCAGCAGCGGCACATAGCCCTGACCCTGCAGCGCAGCCTGATGGGGACGCCGCCCGCGCTGCCCGGTCTGGCCACCGCGAGCCGCTACCGGCCGGCCACCCAGGGCGCCGGCGTGGGCGGCGACTGGTTCGACCTGATTCCGCTGGGCGCCGACCGGGTGGGGGTGCTGATCGGCGATGTCATGGGCCGCGGGCTCGAAGCGGCCGCCGTGATGGGGCAGTTGAGGTCGGCCGCGCACGCGCTGGCGAAGACCGGTATGCAGCCGAAGCAGTTGATGCGGGCGCTGGACACCTGCGTCGCCGATCTCGATGTGCCCGACCAGCTCGTCACCTGCTGCTATCTGGTGATCGCCCCGGACACGGGCACGGTGACGGTCTGTTCGGCCGGGCATCTGCCGGTGCTGGTCGCCGGGGTCGGCGCGGGCATCAGCGCGCTGCCCTGCCCGGTCAACACGCCGCTCGGCGTGGGCGACGTCCTGTACGAGCAGTCCAGTTCGGAGATACCGCCGGGCGCCACACTCGTCCTCTACACGGACGGTCTGATCGAGACGCCGGGCAGCGACATCGAGGTGCGGATCGGTGAACTGACCGTGCTGCTGGAGGAGTTGTTCGTGGGGACGCCGTGTCTGGAGGCCGCCGCGGACCATGTCCTGGCGAGTCTGCTGCCGGACGCCGACGGCCACAACGACGATGTGACCCTGCTGCTCGCGCAGTTGCCGGCCGCGCCGCTGGCCGCCGTCACCACGCATCTGCCGGCCGCGCCGGCCTCGGTGCCCGAGGGGCGGGCCTTTCTGCACAAGGCGCTCACCTCGTGGAACTGCGCGGACAGCGCCGACGACGCCCTGCTGCTGTTGTCGGAGACGCTGACGAACGCCGTCCAGCACGCCCAGGGCCCGGTCGCCCTGCATCTGCACCGCACGGCCACCGACCTCACGGTCGAGGTCAGCGACCGCAGCCCGCAGCTCCCCCAGCCGCGGGTGGCCGTCGAGGAGGAGGAGTCGGGCCGCGGGCTGATCCTGGTCCGGGCCCTCGCCGCCAGCTGGGGGGTCCGGCCGACGGACGAGGGCAAGACGACCTGGTTCACGCTGAGGCTGTGAGCCCCCGGGGCGGGCCGCCGCCGGCCAGCTCGAAGGCGTCCAGATGCGCCTGGACGTACGGCACGGCCACGGCGTGCAGTTCGAGCTCGCCGTCGACGAAGGCGGGCTGGACGTTGACCTCGAAGACGACTCCGCCGTTCTCCGCCGCCAGGTCGACGCCGGCGAAGGGCAGCCCGACCGAGGCGGTGGCCGCGACGGCGAGTTCGGCGAGCCGGGGATCCAGGTCCGGCGGGGCGATGTGGACGGCGGTGGCGCCCTGGCAGGTGTTGCAGGGTGTGTCGGTCGAGGGCTGGAGGTGCTCACGGGCGTGCACGACCCGGTCGCCCAGGACGAAGACCCGGAACTGGTGGCGTTGGCCGTCGGGGGTGACGTTGCCCGCGTCGCGGGAGAGCAGCCAGTCGGTGTCGCGTGCGGCGTAGTAGGCGGCGGCCTGCTCCAGTTGGGCGGGGCTGGTGACGTGGAAGGTGTCGTTGCCGCCGGTGCCGACGACGGGCCTGGCCCAGGTGTCGCGGCCGAGCCGGTCGAACGTGTCGGCCGCCTCCCGCGCGGAGGGGCGGTGCAGCACGGCGGTCTCCATCTGGGCGACGCCGTCGCGCACGAAGCGTTCCACGGTGAGGTTCTTCTCGGTCGCGGTCCGCCAGGCGTCGGGGCCGGCGGCGAGGGTCACCACGTCATGGCTCTCCAGGAGCTCCTGGAAGCCGGCGAGGGCCCGTCGGTGGTGCGGCGGGATCTCGTAGAGCAGGACGACATCGGGCACGAAGTCGAGCCGCTCCTCGGGGACTTGCAGCCGTAACCGGCCTCCGTCGCGGACGCCCCGGCCGGTTCCGCCGGTCGCGAAGTGCCGGGAGTCGATCCGGACGGGGGGTGCGCCGGTGAGCAGGTCCACGGCGTCGGCGAGGTAGTCACGGCAGCCTTCGGGCGAGGTGGGGTCGGCGATCAGGGCGATGCACGGTCGGGACACAGCGGCCTCCAGTGGCTCTCGACGCGCGCTCGTACCGCGGGCGGCCCACGCGCGGCCCGAGCGGTGTCACGGATGGTGCCTGTCGCGCGAGTGGTCGTCGCACCCGCCGCCCGGGGAGCCGCGCCGGTGTGCGGAGCCGTGCGCCGGGTCCGGTCGGGTGCCGGTCGGGACGGTCGGTGACCACGGGGGTGGTGGGGCTCGCCCCGCCGGATCCGCGGGCAGGGCTGGCCGACCACTGTAAGCACCGGGCGGGACGCCGTACCAGGGCGCATGAAAGGCCCGCCCCTGCCCCTTCTTCTGCGCCGTCCGCCCCGGTTCGTGCGCCCTGCCCGGCCGGTGGGTGAGCGCAGGCCTCATCCGTCCCAGACCTGGTCGGCCACCTCGGGGGGAACGCGGTCCGCGCGGGGTGCGCTACGAGCCCGAGCGCGCCTCGCCGACACCGGGGCCCCCTCCGGCGCCGGCAGCGGGGCCGGGGCCGTCGAGGGCGTCGATATGAGCCACGTTGCGCCGGTCCTCGGCGTCCGGGCTGGCCTCGGCGGCAAACCAGGCGTCCAGGATCTCCTTGAGCAGCGGCTCGGAGGTCAGGCGGAGGCTGAGGGCCAGGACGTTGGCGTCGTTCCAGCGGCGGGCGCCGTCGGCGGTGTAGGCGTCGGTGCACAGGGCGGCGCGGACGCCGGAGACCTTGTTCGCGGCGATCGACGCGCCGGTGCCGGTCCAGCAGCACACCACCGCCTGCTCCGAGGCGCCGTCGGCCACCTCCCGCGCGGCCGCCTCCGAGCACACCGCCCACTGCGGGTCGTCGCCGGTGCGCAGCGCGCCGTGCGGCACCACCTCGTGCCCGCGGCCGCGCAACTCCGCGACCAGGGCGCGGGCCACTGGTTCGTCCATGTCCGAGGAGACCGAGATCCGCATGCCGGCGAGCCTACCGCCGGCCGCCGGTGAGGCCGACCGGATTCGTGGCCGGCAGGACCCCCGAGTCCAGGACGGTCCTGGCGAGCGGGTCGAGGAGCTCCGCGAGGCGGGCGGTGGCCCGGTCGCCCAGGGCCGTCCAGGGCGTGGCCGCGGCGGTGTCCGTCTCCGCCTCGACCTCCTCGTGGACGACCGTGCCCGCCTCGGTGAGCCGCCCGTCCTCGTCGAGCCAGCCGCGCTCACGCAACTCGGCCTGCGCCGCCTGCCATCGCCCCAGGTCCCACTTGCGGCTGAGCCGCTGGAACTCCGCGTCGGACTCCCCCGCCGCGCACTTCAGCACCATCGCCCCGACCGGCCCCAGACGGCGGCCGACCAGCACGGCGACATGGCCGTCACCGCGGTGTTCGCGCAGCGTGGTCGCGGCCTGCCAGAGCCTGACGTGGGGCTGCGCCGGGCGGGGCAGGGCCTGGTTGGCGGCGCCGAGCACCCGCCCTGCCGTGTCCGCGGCCTGCGCGGCCTCCCAGGCGAGGTCGGCGGCCTCGGCGAGTTCGGCGGAGCCGATGACGTCCGGGCCGTAGAGGCCGGTCAGGGTGGCGTCCACGGCCCGTTCACGCGCGGTCAGCACGTCCTGCGGGGCCGCGAGACCCCAGGCGTCGGGCAGCGCACGTGCGACGCGCTCGGGATGGAAGACGTAGAAGCAGCTGGTGACGACGGACGCGGGGACCGCTCCGAGGGGCGCGGCCCGCAGGGCGAAGTACCCCATCCAGTAGCCGCGCATCCCGAGTCCGTCGGCGGCCGCGCGCACCTCGGGCGCGAAGTAGACCACCTGGTGGACGGGTTCGAACCTCTCCCACATCGCCCGTGCGACGGTGTCACTCACTCCACGGTCCTCCCGGCTCGGCCTGAGAGGCAGCATCCATCATGACGACGGTCATAACAACCCGTCCGCCGACACGGTTATGGACGTCACGGCCGGGGGTGACCTAGGGCGCGAGGGAAAGCGCTTTCTAGCATGGTCATGCCACCGCCGGTCACGGCCCAGTCCAGGAGCGTCGATGCCGCACACCGCACCTCAGGACCCTCAGGACCCTCAGGACCCTCAGGACCCTCAGGACCCGCGGAACCCGAGGAACCCGAGGAACCCGCAAGACTTGCTGAACGTGCAGGACTTGCAGGATCTCCGACCGCCGTGGAGCCGGAAGGCGTTTCTGCGGGGCGCGACCGCCGTCGGGCTGGTCCCGCTGCTGCCCGCGGTGGGAGGGGCGACCGCCCGTGCCGCCTCGGCTTCCAGGCTGCCCGAATTCGAGCTGGTCACGGACGGGGTCCCGGTCGAGGTGTTCGTGGACGCGGCCGACGACCCCGCCGTGCTCCGCGCTGCGGACGACCTGCGGGCGGACGTGGAGCGGGTCTGCGGAGCGCTGCCGGCAGTGCGGCACAGCCTGCCGGAGCGGGCCGCCGGACTGGTCCTGGCCGGCACGCTCGGCGCGAGCCCGGTCATCGACCGGCTCGTCACCCAGGGACGGCTGGACGTCAGACGGGTCAAGGGCCGCTGGGAGGCCTCGGTGACCCAGGTGGTGGAGCGTCCGGTCCCCGGGGTGGACCGGGCGCTGGTGATCGCGGGCAGCGACCGGCGCGGCACGGTCTACGGGATCTACGACACCTCGGAGCGCATCGGCGTCTCGCCCTGGTACTGGTGGGCCGACGTGCCCGTCGAGCGGCGGGCCACCGTCACCGTGCCCGCGGGCCCCCTCAAGCGGCTGGAACCGGCCGTCCGTTACCGCGGGATCTTCATCAACGACGAGCAGAACCTGACCACTTGGTCGCACCGCACCCAGGAGACGGACAAGAACATCGGCCCGGAGACCTACCGGCGCCTCTTCGAGCTGCTGCTCCGGCTGAAGGCCAACTACCTGTGGCCGGCCATGCATCCGTACTCCGACTTCTTCAACAAGTACCGCGAGAACCCCGAACTCGCCGACCGCTACGGCATCGTCGTCGGCTCCAGCCACCCGGAGGCCCTGCTGCGCAACGGGGTCCACGAGTGGGAGCCGTGGGCCGAGGAGCACCGGGGCGCGGACGGCGCCCTGCCGGTCTACGACTACACCGTGAACCCGGCCGTCATCTCCGACTACTGGAGAGCGCGGGCCCGGGAGAACGCGGCCTACGAGAGCAGTTGGACGATCGGGATGCGCGGCCTGCACGACACCGCGCTGGAGACCGAGCACGCGACCACGATCCCGGAGAAAGTGGCGGTGATGAACGACATCATCGCCGACCAGCGCCGGATCCTGGCCGAGGAGGTCGGGGCGGCGGCCGAGCCGCAGATCTTCATCCCGTACAAGGAGGTCCTGGACCTCTACAACGCGGGCGTGCGGGTCCCCGAGGACGTGACGCTGATCTGGCCGGACGACAACCACGGCAACATGCGCCAGCTGCCGGACGCGTCGGAGCGCGTGCGGCCGGGCGGCAACGGGATCTACTACCACCTCTCCTACTGGGGCCGTCCGCGCAGCTATCTGTGGCTGGACACCACCCAACTCGCCAAGGTGTGGCAGGAGTTGCGCCGGGTGTACGAGCACGGGGTCGACCGGATGTGGATCTTCAACGTCGGTGACCTCAAGTCGATCGAGACCGGTCTGTCGTTCTCGATGGACATGGCCTGGGACGTGGACCGGTGGGATGCGGAAGCAGTCGGCGGCGGAGGCGTCGAGGGCTTCCTCGGGGAGTGGTACGGGCGGCAGTTCGGACTCCGGCACGCCCGGGAGATCGCCGCGCTGCGCACCGAGTACTACCGGCTCGCGGCGGAGCGGCGACCGGAGTTCATCGACCGGAACATGTTCTCCGTGATCCACCACGGGGACGAGGCGGGCCGCCGGCTGGCCGCGTACGAGCGGCTGCTGCAGCGCACGGTGGCGCTGGGCGGCGAACTCCCGTCCGTCTACCAGGACGCGTACTTCGAACTCCTCCAATACCCCGTGCACGGTGCGTACTTGATGAACCTCAAGTACTACTGGGCGGATCGCAACGCCCTCGCGGTGCGTCAGGGGCGTGGCGCGGGAACCAACCGCTTCGCGGACCTGGCCGAGGCAGCGCACGCAGCGGAGGTCGCGCTCACCAAGCGGTACAACACCGAGGTGGCGAGCGGGAAATGGGACGGCTGCATCAACCCGTACCCCTCGCAGATCCCGAAGGCGCCGGGGCGTCCGGCCGTCACCCGGGTGGCCCGGCAGGAGACGTCGGGGCTGGGGGTCGTCGCGGAGGGGAACGAGACCGGGGCGCAGCGGCCGCTGTCCTTCTCGTCCGTCACCCGGGACCGGCGTTTCGTCGACGTCTTCAACACCGGGTTCCTCGCGGTCGCCTGGGTCGCGGAGGCGAACCGGCCGTGGATCCGGCTGAGTTCGGCGGGTGGGACGCTGACCGAGCAGACCCGGGTGTGGGTCGAGATCGACTGGGAGCGGGTTCCCGAGGGCGCGCACGAGGTCACGGTCGCGGTCACGAGCGGCGCGCAGCGTTTCGAGGTGCCGGTGAAGGTGGTCGCCGACGGGGAGCGGGTGCGGCGGCGGGCCCGTGGGTTCGTCGAGGCGAACGGCTGGGTCTCGATCGACGCCGTGCACACCGAGCGCCGGGTTGCGCGCGGCGGGGCCCGCTGGCGGACCGTGCACGGGCTGGGCCGTCGCGGTGCCGCGGTCGAGGCGGTGCCGTCGACGGCCGTCCCGGTCACCGCCGAATTCGCGGCCCACGCACCGGAGTTGAGATACCGGGTGCGCTTCAGCAGCACCGGGACGTTCCCCGTCACCGTCTTCCGGCTCCCTTCGCTCGACGAGCGCGGCGCGCGGCGGCTCGCCGTCGCCCTGGACGACCAGCCGCCCGCCGTCCTGTCAGGACAGGCCGTCGCCACCGGCAACCGCGGGGACGCCTGGGCACGCAATGTGGAGGAGGGCGTCGAGAAGCTGACGACGACCGTCACCGTCACCGCTCCCGGCGAGCATGTGCTGCGGATCTTCATGGTCGACCCGGCGATCGCCGTGGACCAGATCGTCATCGACGCCGGCGGACTCCCGACCGCCGCCTACCTCGCACCCCCGGAGAGCTACCACCCCCTGTTCAACCCCGCCCCGAACACCACGCCGGGCCTGGACGCCCCGAGCCAGTAGACAGCCGCCGGGCGGTCCAGGACCGGGGGGCAGAGCTGCGGCCGGGCCCGTCAGGAGCTGGTTCGTAGGACTCGGGACAGGCCCAGGGCTGCTGTGCGGACCGCGGGGGCCAGTTGGGCCGGGCTGAAGCGGGAGCGGGGCACTGCCACCGAGAGCGCCGCCACCGACGCGCCGCCGGCGAAGACGGGGGCCGCGATGCAGCTCACCCCGAGGGCGGCCTCCTGCTCCTCGTAGGCGAGGCCGGAGACCTGGATCTTCTCCAGGGCCATGCGCAGCCGCCCGGGGTCGGTGATCGAGTACGGCGTCAGGCTCGGCAGCGGCCGGGACAGCACCTCCTCGGTGAGCTCCGCGCCGGAGAAGGCGAGCAGGGCCTTGCCGACGCCGGTGCAGGTCAGCGGCAGGCTGCCGCCGATGCGTGAGGGCAGCTGGAGCGCCTCGTGGCCGTGGATGCGTTCGAGGTAGACCACGTCCATGCCCTCGCGGACGCCTAGGTGCACCGTCTCGCGCGTCGCCTCGAACAGGTCCTGGAGGAACGGCAGGGCCGTCTCGCGCAGGTCCAGCCGGTGCGGAACGAGCGAGCCGAGCTCGAACAGCTTCGCGCCGAGCCGGTACTGCGGGCCGGAGCGTTCCAGCCAGCCGAGCCGTACCAGGTCCGCGGCCAGCCGGTGCACGGTCGGCTTGGGCAGGCCGGTGCGCTCCGAAAGTTCCGACAGACGGTACGGTCTGCCGCTCGGACTGAAGGTCTCCAGGATCAGCGCAGCCTTCTCCAGCATGCTGGCACCCTGATTGTTCCGTGTCACGGAACAAAGCTTGTCCCTTCGACGCGGCCCTGTCTATATCGGAGTCGACCCGCCCGCTCCTCCCTCCCCGCTCCCTTCCCCCCCTCCCTGGAGGTATCCCGTGTCGACCGTGCTCGACGGTGTCCGTCCGGACACCGTTCCACCGGCCGTGCTCAAGGCCGCCGACCTGCTGGCGGAGGCCACCCGCACCGGAGCGACCTGCCCGCCCGTGCGGACGCTGCTCGACGACGGCGACGTCGAGGCCGCCTACGCCGTGCAGCAGCTCAACGTGCGGCGCGGTCTGGACGCCGGACGCCGGATCGTCGGCCGCAAGATCGGCCTGACCTCGCGGGCCGTGCAGGCCCAACTCGGCGTGGACCAGCCCGACTTCGGCGCACTGTTCGCAGACATGGCCGTGCCCGACGGCGGCGAGGCGACCGCCGGGCGGCTGCTCCAGCCCAAGGTGGAGGCCGAGGTCGCGCTCGTGCTGGGGCGCGATCTGCCGCATCGCGAGTGCACGGTCGTCGACGTGCTGCGGGCGGTCGACTTCGCGCTGCCCGCGCTGGAGATCGTCGACAGCCGGGTGCGGGGATGGGACATCTCCCTCGTCGACACCGTCGCCGACAACGCCTCCTGCGGTCTGTACGTCCTCGGCGGCACGCCGGTCCCGCTCACCGCCGTGGATCTGCGGGCCGTCACGATGACCATGACCCGGGCCGGCGAGACGGTCTCCCAGGGCACCGGCGCCGACTGCCTCGGCGGTCCGCTCAACGCCGCCGTCTGGCTGGCCGCGGCCCTCGCCGAGCGGGGCGACCCGCTGCGCGCGGGCGACCTCGTGCTGACCGGCGCCCTCGGCCCGATGGTCCCCGCCGCCCCGGGCGATGCCTTCGAGGCCCGTATCTCGGGCCTGGGCTCCGTCCGCGTCGCGTTCCCCACGGAATCGGAAACGGAATCGGAAGGAGGCCGGGCGTGAGCGCCAAAGTCGCCGTCATCGGCTCCGGCAACATCGGCACCGATCTGATGATCAAGATCCTGCGGCTGTCGGAGAGCCTGGAGATCGCCGCGATGGCGGGCATCGACCCGGACTCGGACGGCCTGGCCCGCGCCCGCCGTCTCAAGGTCGCCACCACCCACGAGGGCGTCGAAGGACTCGTCGCGCTGGACGAGTTCGCGGACGTCGAGATCGTCTTCGACGCCACCTCGGCCGGCGCCCACCGCCGCCACGAGGACGTGCTGCGGCCGCTGGGCCGCACCCTCGTCGACCTCACCCCGGCGGCCCTCGGCCCCTACGTCGTGCCGCCGGTCAACGGGGACGCCCATCTGGACGCCCCGAACGTCAACATGGTCACCTGCGGCGGCCAGGCCACCATCCCGATCGTCGCCGCGGTCGCCGCCGTCACGCCCGTGCACTACGGCGAGATCGTCGCCTCCATCGCCTCCCGCTCGGCCGGCCCGGGCACCCGGGCGAACATCGACGAGTTCACCGAGACCACGTCCTCCGCCATCGAACGGGTGGGCGGCGCGGCCCGCGGCAAGGCGATCATCGTCCTCAACCCGGCCGAACCCCCGCTGATCATGCGGGACACCGTGCACTGCCTGGTCTCCGACTGCGCCACCGAGGCCGTCACGGCGTCGATCGAGGAGATGGTCGGGCGCGTGCAGGCGTATGTGCCGGGCTACCGGCTCAAGCAGCAGGTGCAGTTCGACCGGGTGGGCGCCGACGACCCGCTGCGCACCCTCGCTCCCGGCGCGGGCGACGCCCTCAAGGTGTCCGTCTTCCTGGAGGTCGAGGGGGCCGCCCACTACCTCCCGGCCTACGCCGGCAACCTCGACATCATGACCTCGGCCGCGCTGCGCACCGCGGAGCGCATGGCCGCCTACCGTGCCATGGAGGTGGCCTCGCGATGACTCGCCTCTACGTCCAGGACGTGACCCTGCGGGACGGCATGCACGCCGTTCGGCACCGCTACACCGTCGACCAGGCCCGTGCCATCGCCGCCGCCCTCGACGCCGCCGGGGTGGCGGCCGTCGAGATCGCGCACGGCGACGGACTCGCCGGCTCCAGCATCAACTACGGCGTGGGCGCCCACACCGACTGGGAGTGGATCGAGGCCGTCACCGACGTCGTACGGCAGGCGATCCCCACCACGCTGCTGCTGCCCGGCATCGGAACCGTCCACGACCTCAAGCAGGCGCACGCGCTGGGCGTGCGCTCGGTGCGCGTCGCCACGCACTGCACCGAGGCCGACATCTCCGCCCAGCACATCGCCGCCGCCCGCGAGCTGGGCATGGACGTCGCTGGCTTCCTGATGATGTCGCACATGGCCGAGCCCGCCGAACTCGCCCGGCAGGCCAAGCTGATGGAGTCCTACGGCGCGGCCTGCGTCTATGTCACCGACTCGGGCGGCCGGCTCACCATGGACGGCGTCCGCGACCGCTTCCGCGCCTACCGGGACGTCCTCGACCCGGCCACCGAGCTCGGCATCCACGCCCACCACAATCTCGCCCTGGGAGTGGCCAACACGGTCGTCGCCGTCGAGAACGGGGCGATCCGGGTGGACGCGTCCCTCGCGGGCCAGGGCGCGGGGGCGGGCAACTGCCCGCTGGAGGCGTTCGTCGCGGTCGCCGACCTCATGGGCTGGGAGCACGCCTGCGATCTCTTCCCGCTCATGGACGCCGCCGACGACCTCGTCCGACCGCTCCAGGACCGTGAGGTCCGCGTGGACCGCGAGACGCTCAGCCTCGGATACGCGGGGGTGTACTCCAGCTTCCTGCGCCACGCGGAGACCGCCGCCGCCCGCTACGGCCTGGACACGCGCTCCATCCTGGTCGAGGCCGGGCGCCGGGGCATGGTCGGCGGCCAGGAGGACATGATCACCGACATCGCGCTGGACCTCGTCGCCGAGACCGCCTCGCCATAGCGTTCGTTACAATTGGAACGCCCGCTACAGCGGGTCGGGGTGCAGAGAACGGCGAAGGGGGCAGACGCGATGACCGGTGCGCAGTCGACGCAGTCGACGCGCAAGAAGCGCGCGAACGGGGTGGAGTCACGGCAGCGCATCCTCGACGCCACCGTCGAGATCGCGGGCGAGCGCGGCTACGAGGGCACGTCCATCGCCGCCGTCAGCGCCAAGTGCGGGCTGCCCGCGAGCTCGATCTACTGGCACTTCAAGGACAAGGACGACCTGATCGCCGCGGTCATCGAGCGCAGCTTCGAGACCTGGCTGGTGGCGGTCGAACTGCCGGGAGAGGAGTCGGGGACCCCGCTGGAGCGGGTCACCGCCATGGCGGGGAACCTGGCGAAGTCCCTGGTCGACGCGCCCGACTTCCTGCGGCTCGGACTGATGCTCGCCCTGGAGCGACGGCCCACCGAGACCCGGGGCCGGACGGTCTACCTCCAGGTCCGTGCCGTCGCCGCCCAGCGGATCGGCGAGGTGATCCGGACCCTCCTCCCGGCCCTCGACGAGACGGCCGTGCACACCCTCACCACCTACACGGTGGCCGGCGCCGACGGACTCTTCGTGCAGCGGGAGATCAACGGCGACGCGGTCGATCTCGTGGCGATGTTCGAGCTGCACGCTCGGCTGGTCTACGAGGCGGCGGTCCGCATGACGGCGGCGGGGGCGGGAGCGGGCACGGAAGCCGGTTCGCGAGCCGGTTCGGGAGCCGGGACGGGAGCGAAGGCGTGACGCTGACGTCCGCACAGCGCGCCCGGGCCGCCCGGCTGCTGCGCGACGCCGAGCACCATGTCGCGCCGATCGAGCCGCTGTCGGCCCTGCTGCCCGGCCTGGACGCGGCCGACGCCTACGCCGTCCAGCAGGAGAACATCGCCCGCCGACTGGCCGACGGCGCGACGGTCGTCGGCCACAAGGTCGGGCTGACGGCCGTCGCGATGCAGGAGCTCCTCGGGGTCGACGAACCCGACTTCGGCCATCTGCTGGACGACATGGTCCATCCCGACGGCGCGCCCCTCCTCGCCGCGCACTACTGCCGGCCGCGCATCGAACCGGAGATCTGTTTCCGCCTCGCCCGTCCGCTGCGCGGCCCCGGGGTCACCGTCGAGGACGTCCTCGACGCCACCGAGGCGGTCGCGCCCGCGCTGGAGATCGTCGACAGCCGCATCCGCGACTGGCGGATCACCCTGGTCGACACGGTCGCCGACAACGCCAGTTCGGCCGGACTGGTCTGCGGCCCCTGGACACCGCTGGGCGAGGCGCCCGACCTCGCGGCGGTGACCGCCGAGCTGCTGATCGACGACCTGAGCGTGGCGGTGGGAACCGGCAAGGAGGTGCTGGGGCACCCGGCCGCCGCCGTCGCGTGGCTGGCCGGCGCCCTCGCCGCCTTCGGCACCGGGCTGGAGCCCGGCCATCTGGTCCTGCCCGGCACCATGACGGGCGCCCCGTTCGTCACCGCGGGCTCGCGGGTCGAGGCACGGTTCAGCGGCCTGGGCTCGGTGTCGGTGACGTTCGTCTGAAGTCCGAGGGTTGAAGGGCGGGGCTCAGGGGGTCGGGATGCCCGCCGGGCCGGTCGGACGGGCGGGGCGGTCGAAACGGGCCGGGACGCCCGGCGAGTACAGGACGCTCACCGGCTCCCCCACGGGCGCCGGCAGGCCCGCCGCGGTGACCAGGTCCTCCTCGCACTCCACGAGCTCCGCCCGGTGCAGCGGCCAGCGCGGGTGCGCGTTGCGCAGGAACGTGGACCGGCCGAAGAACGTGCCGTGCATCCCCCAGCGCGCGGTCAGGAAGTGCTCCGACTCCGTCGGTTCCACGATCCGTTCGCCGACCCGCACGGTCAGCCGGCTGCGCGCCCCGCGCGGGCCGGGCCAGCGGCGGCGACCGGTATAGGTGACGGTGTCGCCGTCGACGTCGATCGCCATGCGGGACCACACGTAGGGCATCCGGAAGCCGATCCGCGCCACCGCCACCGGCAGCAGCCGGGAGGCGTCGAGCGAACGGAAGACCACACCGCGCCGCCCGTGCGCATCCACCGAGTAGAGCCGGACGTTGGTCTCCGGGAATGACCCCAGGTAGGGGACGCCCGGGAGGCGGAACCATCCGACGCGGTGCATCCGGAACGCCACGAGACCGACGTAGGTCACACCGTTCAGGGTGTCGGGGACGGTTCCGGGCGGCAGCAGACCGGCCACGTCGGCCGGATCCACGGCCCAGTGGAGGAAGGCGAGGTCGAGCCAGGACTGGGTGAGCAGCGGGCGCGCGATCGCGTCCGGCGCGTCGGGCGTTATGGGATGCGGGGGAACCAGGGCGGCCTGCGGCGGCGGTGTCGGCGGCACCGCGTCAGTATCACAGAGGGTGCAGGGGGTGCAGGGGGTGCGCGGGGCGCAGGGTTCCCTTCACTTCACTACGGCTCAGTACGGCTTGCCGGGGCTCGTCATCGCGTCGCGCAGGCGATCGACCAGCCCGACGCCCGGGGCGAGCGTCCTGTCGGCCGGAGGTTCGTCCGCGGCGGACGGTCGCGGACGCGTCGGGGCGGTCTCCCTGGCCTTGCGGACCTTGTCGCCCAGCCCGTCGAGGATCACCGTCGGGCACGCCGCGCGCAGCCTGGGGAACAGGTTCCGCTCCTGGTCGGCCAGGTGGCTGCGGATCTCGCGCATCAGCAGGGTGACGAGCCGGTCGAACTCGGGGTCGTCCGCCGCTCGGCCCTCCAGGTCCTTCATGATCCGCTCGGCCCGTGCGTGGTGGTCGAGTTCGTCGTCGGCCAGGACGTCGCCGCCGGGGACCCGCCGGCGCACGGACGGGTGGAGGTACTCCTCCTCGGCCAACGCCTGCCGGACGAGTTCCATGGTGGCCCGGTCCGCGTACCGTCTGCGGTCCTCGGCGCCGGGCGGCAGCGCCTCGATCCGGCCGAAGAGCTCCTCGACCTCGCGATGATCGGTCACCAGCTCGTCGATGACGTTCCCGCCGTCACCCTGCTCCATGCCCGCTCACCTCCGGCCCGGACGCGACGGCTCCCGAGCGGACCCGCCACGCCCCCGAGTACCCCGGCCCGCGATCGATCACTCCGGGGCCGGACCCGGGTCAGGGGCCGCGTCCGGGTCGCCGGAGGTGAGGACGGCGGGCTGGCCGGCGAGGACGCCGCCGTCCAGGACGAACTCGACGCCCGTGGAGTAGGTGGCGTCGGCGACGATGAAGAGCACCATGCGGGCGACCTCTTCGGGCTCGCCGAACCGGGGCAGCGGCTGACCCGCGGTGTACGCGTCGCCGAAGCCGGCCGTCATGCCGGTGCGGATCGCGCCGGGGTGGACGGAGCAGACGCGGACCCCGTCGGGGGCCAGTTCCAGCGCGGCGGTCTTCGTCAGCCCGCGCAGCCCCCACTTGCTCGCCGCATACGATCCGATGCCGGCGTACGAGGTCAGTCCCGCCAGGGAGGAGATGTTCACGATCACCCCTCCCCCGGCCCGGCGCAGCGAGGGCGCCACGGCGCGCATGCCGAGCCACGGGCCCTGGAGGTTGACGTCGATCACCCGGCGGAACGAGGCGAGGGGCTCGTCCTCCATCGAGCCCCACGCGGCGATGCCCGCGTTGTTCACCAGCACGGAGACGGCGCCCAGCTCCCGCTCGGTCTCGGCCACCGTCCGCTGCCAGCCGTCCTCGCTGGTGACGTCCAGCGACCGGTAGCGGGACCGTCCGCCGAGCTCGGCCGCCAGGCCGCGCCCCTCGGGTTCGAGGATGTCGGCGACCACGACGGCGGCGCCCTCGGCCGCCAGCGCTCGGGCCACGGCGGCGCCGATCCCCCGGGCCGCGCCGGTGACGATCGCCACCCGTTCGTCGAGACGTCCCATGTCGACCTCCGCCGAGTGCTCGGTGCGCTGCAGTCCTCGCCCCCAGCATCGGACGCACCGGGCCGGTCCCGCAGTTCCTGATGCCCCATAAGGCGTCCCCATGGGCCCCCGAGGCAGCAGTGCGAACCCGCTGGAATACTTCGACGCCAGCGGCGTCCGGCCGAACAGCCGTGCCGTGGTGGGCAGTTGTGGCAACTCACGCTGAGATCATCGACCGCGCAATCTCCTGGGTGAGAAGCGGCTCCGGATTGTGCCTGCCAGTGGGCGTGCCGACGCGCGTGTGTGTGACCGGATTGGCACTCCCGGACACCTGCTTGAACGTGCGACAGTCTGCTGTCGGCCGCATCGCTCGCATCAGCCGTGACAACGCCTCCCCGACGTCGTCACCCGCAGGAAACGGTGGATTGCATGTTCGCACCCAAGGCGAGACTCCGTAGCGCGGCCGCTGCCGCGACCATGGCCGCGGCTCTGATCGGCCTCAGCGCCGGGGCCGCGAACGCCGCCGGCTGGCCTCCGTTGAAGTGGGGCGCATACCTCTACTCGGGCACCACCGCAACCGGGACGGTGACAACGGTCGACGAGGACGACTTCGGCACGTGTCACACGTTGTCGGAGGCGGCCCTCTCCGTCCAGGTCGTCTCCACCACCGCGTCCCTGGAGCTCTACCCCACGGCCGGCTGCACCAGCACCCTCACCTGGCGCAGCGGCTCGCTGATCCAGAGCGACCTTCCCTGGCCGATGCTGAGCTATCGGGTGGTCACGCCCTGACGCCCCCGACCTCTTCGTCATCACCGTAGGGTCTGAGGCTTGGTCGCGGCTCCCCCGCCCATGACGTACGACGCGGCGGGGCTCGCGAGGAAGGCGATCGCCGCGGCGATTTCGTCGGGGTGCCCGATGCGTTGCAGGGACAGCGAGCTGAGCAGGGCCTTGAGGGTCTCGGCGTCCGGCGGTTGCATGCCGCCCTCCATCAGTCCGGCCTCCGGCATTCGGTCGTCGACGACGGCCTGCGCCTGCTTCTCGGAGCGGACGCAGGTGAAGGCGACGTCGGCGCCCACGCGCTGGCCTGGATCGGTCTCTACCGGCGCCGGGGCCATGAGGTCGCCACCTCCGAGCAGAGCGCGGCCGACGCGAACACCGACCCCGTGGTGATCAGACGGCTGCTCGGCGACCTGCGCAGGGCCGGGCTCGTGGAGTCCCGACGGGGCGTGGGCGCGGGCTGGTCGCCGGCACGCGAGCTGGAGTCGATGACCCTGCTCGACGTGTACGAGGCAGTGGAACCCGGCCCGCTGTTCGCCATGCACCGCACCACCCCGGACCAGGAATGCGTGGTGGGTCACGGCATCCAGCCGGCGATGCAGGGCATCTACGAGGGCATCGAGGAGACCCTGAGACGCGAACTGGCCCGCGTCACGCTCGCGCACGTACTCCGCGACGTACTCGCGACACCTCGCCGGCGCTGCCTGGCCGCCGAGGACCGCCACCCGGTGGCCCGGCGACGGGGCCGTGTTCGCCGTCCGACTCTCCGCGCCCACATCTGGTGGCCGGCCAGGATTTCGGGGATGCTCTGTTCAGCGGGCCGCGACAGGGGTCTCCACTCGCGAGCCCGCGTGCAAGCGAACCGTGCCCGAGCCTGGGATTGAGACGCGAAGTGTTTACGACGCTCACCACGAACGCCTCCGTGCTTCCGGTGAACCGTCCCACAGGCAGCGTCCCCACGCTTCCCCGTCCGGCAGGATCACCGCTGGAAGCCGCACCACCGCTCGCGTCGCCGTTCGCATGCGCGCAGATGATCATTACACCCCTGGCCCGGGCGCGGGAGTCTCAGGCCGAGCCGTGCCCGCGCCGGGCCCATCTGCCACTCCGTCACACCCCACCCGTCAGCCTCACAGGAGGTATCCGATGCGGATGTTGATCAATGTTCCGGAGACCGTCGTCGCCGACGCGTTGCGTGGCATGGCGGCCGCTCATCCCGAGCTGATCGTCGACGTCGAGAACCGGGTGATCGTGCGGCGGGACGCTCCGGTGGCCGGGAAGGTGGCGCTGGTGTCCGGCGGCGGGTCCGGGCACGAGCCGTTGCACGGGGGGTTCGTCGGGCCCGGGATGCTTTCCGCGGCCTGTCCCGGCGAGGTGTTCACGTCACCCGTGCCCGACCAGATGCTGCGTGCCGCGGCGGCCGTGGACAGCGGGGCCGGGGTGCTGTTCGTCGTGAAGAACTACACGGGCGACGTGCTGAACTTCGACATGGCGGCCGAGTTGGCCGAGGACGAGGGCATCCAGATCGCGAAGGTCCTGGTCGACGACGACGTCGCCGTCACCGACAGCCTCTACACGGCCGGGCGGCGCGGTACGGGCGGCACGCTGTTCGTGGAGAAGATCGCGGGGGCCGCCGCCGAGGAGGGGCGGCCGCTGGAGCGGGTCGAGGCGCTCGCCCGGCAGGTCAACGCGAGTTCCCGCAGCTTCGGCGTGGCGCTCAGCGCCTGTACGACGCCGGCCAAGGGCAGCCCGACCTTCGACCTGCCGCCCGGGGAGCTGGAGCTGGGCGTCGGCATCCACGGGGAGCCGGGGCGGGAGCGGCGGGCGATGATGACGTCCGGGGAGATCGCCGAGTTCGCGGTCCAGGCGATCCTGGACGACCTCACGCCCCGCAACCCCGTCCTCCTGCTGGTCAACGGCATGGGCGCGACGCCGCTGCTGGAGCTGTACGGCTTCAACGCCGAGGTGCAGCGGGTGCTGGCGCAGCGCGGGGTGAGCGTCGCCCGTACGCTCGTCGGCAACTATGTGACGTCCCTCGACATGGCCGGCGCCTCGGTGTCCCTGTGCCAGATCGACGAGGAGCTGCTGCGGCTGTGGGACGCGCCGGTGAAGACCGCCGGGCTCCGCTGGGGCGTGTGAGGCGGGGGGCAGAAGCAGGAACAGGCCCAGGCGCAGGCGCAGGGACAGCCGCTCGGACGTACCCGACCAGCAAGGAGATCCAGTGCTCGACGCCGACTTCTTCCGCCGTTGGATGACGGCGACCGCGGCATCCGTCGACCGTGAGGCGGACCGGCTCACCGCCCTCGACTCGCCCATCGGGGACGCCGATCACGGCAGCAACCTCCGGCGTGGCTTCGCCGCCGTGACGGCCGCGCTGGAGAAGGAGGCGCCCGGAACGCCGGGCGCCGTGCTGGTGCTCACGGGACGCACCCTGATCTCGACGGTCGGCGGGGCCTCGGGGCCGCTGTACGGCACGCTGCTGCGCCGCACCGGGAAGGCGCTCGGGGACGCCGACGCGGTGGACGAGGCGCAGTTCGCCGAGGCGCTGCGCACGGGCGTGGCCGCGGTGATGCAGCTCGGCGGGGCCGCGCCGGGCGACAAGACCATGATCGACGCGCTGGTGCCGGCCGTCGACGCCCTCGCCGACGGCTTCGGCGCCGCCCGGGCCGCCGCCGAGCGGGGCGCCGAGGCGACGACGCCGTTGCAGGCCCGCAAGGGCCGGGCCAGCTATCTCGGCGAGCGCAGCATCGGCCACCAGGACCCGGGGGCGACCTCGGCGGCGCTGCTGATCGCGGCGCTCGGCGAAGCCGGCGACGGGAGGTGAGCGAGGTGGCGGTGAGCGACGGGAAGCTGGTCGGGATCGTGCTGGTCTCGCACAGCGCGGCCGTGGCCTCGGCCGTCGCCGAGCTGGCGCGGGGGCTGACGGGCGGCGGCCCGGCGGTGCCGGTCGCGGCGGCGGGCGGCACGGAGGGCGGCGGGCTGGGCACCAGCGCCGAGCTGATCCGCGCCGCGGCCGCCTCGGTGGACCGGGGGGCCGGGGTCGCGGTGCTCGCGGATCTGGGCAGCGCCGTCCTCACGGTGAAGGCGCTGCTCGCGGAGGGCGACGAACTGCCGGACGGCGCCCGTCTGGTGGACGCCCCGTTCGTCGAGGGCGCGGTGGCCGCCGTCGTGACGGCGGCGACGGGCGCCGATCTCGACACGGTGGAGGCGGCGGCCGGGGAGGCGTACGGCTACCGCAAGGTGTGACGCGGGCTCAGCTCACTCCCTCCGACGCCACCACGAGGGCCGCGCGGATGGCCTCCGCGAGTTCGGCCCGTACCGTCGCCGGGTCCGCGGCGGGGTCGGCGGCGCGCCACGCGTGATGCTCGACGGCGGCGCGCAGGGCCGCGTTGAACATCGCGGCCTGGATGGCGGGTCGGAAGTCCCCGGCCGGCACTCCGGCGCGGTCGGCGAGGGCGCGGGCGAAGGCCGGCTCGGCCTCGTCGTAGGTCTGGAGCCAGACCGCGCGCAGGGCGGGTTCGGTGCGGGCCAGCCGTACCAGGGCGCCGACGGTGGCCGGGTCGGGGCCGCCGACGAGCCGCTGGTCGGTCTCGATCTGCCGGGCGAAGGCCTCCCCGAGGGGGTGGCCCGGCTCCCACTCGCGCAGACAGGCGGCGATCGCGTCGATGCCGGCCGTGAGGAGCGGGCCGACACAGCTCTCCTTGCTCGGGAAGTAGCGCCAGACCGTCCGTGCGGAGACCCCGACCGCCTGGCCGATCTGCTCGCCGGTGGTGGCCGCGACGCCCTGGTCGACGAAGAGGTCCACCGCGGCGCGGGCGATCTCCAGCCGGATCTCCGCCTTGCGCTCGTCCGTCAGGGGCGGTCGGCCCGTGCGTCCGCGGGATGCGGTCATCGAAGTCCTCCGGTCTCGGTCGCCTTCCACGAACTTCGTGCACCGAACTCCGCGCGCCGAACTTCATGCGCCGTGAATTCTTCACCACGACTTTATGTCACTCACAGACATTAAGTCGTAGGGTGGCCCGACAAGCACTCCCGGGGACGCCCCCCACCCCGCACTTCGCAGCACACTAGGAGCACCTCATGGCCACTGGACTGGAAGGCCGCAGCGTCGTCGTCACCGGAGCGGGTTCGGGCATCGGGCGCGCCACGGCCCTGGCCTTCGCCGCGGAGGGGGCGCGGGTCCTGGTGGCCGACCTCAACGCCGAGGGCGCGCAGGCCGTCGTCAAGGAAATCGAGGAGGCGGGCGGCTCGGCCGTCGCCGTCACCGGCGACCTCAGCGAGCAGAGCGTCGTGGACGAGGTGGCCGCCACCGCCCTGGAGCGGTTCGGCGGGGTGGACGTGCTGGTGAACAACGCCGGGATCATGGACCGCATGTCGGCGCTGGCGGATGTGAGCGACGCGGAGTGGGAGCGGGTCATCCGGGTCAACCTCACCGCGCCGTTCCTGCTCACCCGGGCGGTGCTGCCGCACATGCTGGCCGCCGGCAAGGGCGCGATCGTCAGCACGGCGTCCGAGGCGGGCCTGCGGGGCGGCGCGGCGGGCGCGGCGTACACCGCGTCGAAGCACGGCGTGGTGGGACTGACCAAGTCCCTCGCGGTGATGTACCGGGGCAAGGGCATCCGCGCCAACGCGATCGCGCCGGGCGGCACGAAGACCGCGATCGTCGTGGAGGCCGACCAGGAGGCGCACGGCCCGGCAACGATCGCCAAGCACTTCGTCAACGTCGGCCGGCTGGCCGAGGCGGAGGAGCAGGCCGCCGCGATCGTCTTCCTCGCCTCGGACGCGGCGAGCAACATCAACGGCGTGATCCTGCCGGTCGACGACGGCTGGTCGGCGGTCTGACGACCCACGGGTGACCGGACGGCGGGTTCGGCAGCGCCCCCGAAGGGGCGCGGGGCGCTGACATCTGCGGCTCCGCCGCGCGGGCGCGACCAGCCACGACGGCGCCGCAGCAAAACGACGACACATCGCGGCACCCTCAGCGGAGCGCCTAGTCCCCCTCGCCCCCTTCGCCGATCTCCGCGTCCGGCGCCTCGGCCGCCGCCCCGGTGTCGTTCCCGGCCGGGGCCCCGCCCGCTCCCGTGCGCTGGACGAACAGCCGGGCCAATCGGTCGCCCGCCTCCACCGCGGACGCGTGGCTCTCGATCGGGGTCACCCGGGAGTCCTTGAAGACGATGTACGTGACGCCGGAGGGCGTGCCGCCGCTGCGTGGGTCGGGGTTGATGCCGAGCGCCTGGGCGGTCGCGTACGACGCCTCGCCGATGATGCCGGTGGGGCCGGTGTCGCCGACGACCGCGTACTGCACCCGGTCCTGGTAGACGACGGCCGCGACCGCTCCCCCGCGCACCCCGTGCGCCCGGTGGTCCCAGATGGCGCTCACCCCCGGCACCACGATGTAGGGCAGCGTCACGGCGTCCAGATAGCGGCCGTCGGACTGGGTGTAGGACGTGGCGGCGGAGAACGCCGGGTCGGTGCCGCTGTTGCACTGCGGGCTCGGGCGGCCGTCGCAGTCGATGTCCATGTCGGCCGTCCAGAACACCGCCTGGTCGGTGCCGCAGACCGGGATCGTGGCGGCTGCGCCCGCGTCGGTGCGGTAGCGGCCGTTGGAGACGGGGGTGCAGTCCCGGACCCGGGCCAGCAGGTCGGCGGCGAGGACCGAGCCCTCCTGCCGGAAGGCCGGCGGCCCGGAGGCGCCCAGGGACGGACGAGCGGCGGCGGACGGGGCGGTCGAGGCCAGCAGGGCAAGGCCGGCCGCGGCCAGGGTCAGCGACTTGGCGCGCACGATACGGACCCTCTCGTGGGGACATTGGCGGACACTCGGAACAATCTGGTGTCAGCGCCGCCCCGCGGCCACTCCGAGGGGGCCGTACGGTGCAAAGTTCCGGCTGCGGGCTGAGCGCTCCACTGACAAGTGCCGCGATATGCCGTCGTTTCGCTGCGGCGCCGTCGTGGCTGGTCGCGCCCGCGCGGCGGAGCCGCATATGTCAGCGCCCCGCGCCCCTTTCGGGGCGCGGGCGACAG
>NZ_JBSFEV010000059.1:0-32641 GCF_053594615.1 Streptomyces sp. NPDC001858 | reverse complement strand
GGCCATGGTGCCGTCGCGGTCGACGACGACGGCGGCGAACTCATCCCCGCCCAACCGTCCCGCGACCCCGGCGAGCCCGAAGGCTCGCCCCGCCGATGTCCGCGACGTCTGAGCGCCGACCATGCCCGAGACCGTCACGCCGAGAGGAACGCGGCGATCCGGTCGAGCGCCGCCTGGGTGGTCTCGGCGCCGCGCACGAATGTCGTTCGTATCCAGCGGTCACCGTCCTCCGGCCGCTGGAAGAACGGAGTGCCCGGCGCCACCAGGACCCCCGCTGTTTCGGCCAGCCGGCGAGAGAGCGTCCGGGCGGACCATCCGAGGGCTTCGGTGCCCGCGAAGACGAACCAGCCCCCTTCGGGCGGGGTCACCGTGAATCCCAACGAGGCCAGCCCGGCGACCAGTTCGTCGCGCCGCTCCTGGAACAGCAGCCGGCCGTCCAGGACATCGGACGCGGTGAGCGCGCAGGCGCCGGCCTGGAGGGGGTGGTTGGTGCCGACCGTCGTGTGCTCATGAATTCTGCGCAACACCGCCGTCAGCTCCGGGTCGGCGATGCAGTACCCGATGCGCCAGCCCGTCATCTGCAGCTTCTTGGACAGGCTGCCGACGACCACGCCGGCTGACCGCGCCCCCGGCACGGCCAGCGGGGACAGATGCCGTCGCCCGTCGAAGACCGTGCAGTCGTACACCTCGTCGGTGATGCAGGCGATGCCCTGCTCTCGGCACACGTCCATCAGGAGGCCCAGCTCCTGGGCGTCGAAGACCCGCCCGGTCGGATTGTGCGGCGTGTTCAGCACGACGGCCCGGGTCCGCGGCGAGAGCGCCCGCGTCAGCGCGTCCTCGGTCAGCCGCCAGTCCGGCGCCTCCAGCCGGACGAGGCGCGGCACCGCCCCGGCCAGCTGGACGATCCCCGGGTACAGCTCGAAGTACGGTTCGAACAGCAGGACCTCGTCACCGGGATCGGTGACAGCCAGCAGGGCGGTGAGCAACGCCTCCGTGGCCCCCACCGTCACCGTGACCTCGGTGTCCGGATCCACGACGACCCCGTGCGTCCGGAGCGCGTCCGCCGCGATCACCGCACGCAGCTCGGGCAGCCCCGCCGTATCGGCGTACTGGTGCAAGCCTTGGCGCAGGGCCGAGACGGCGGCTTCCACGACGGCGGCAGGCGGGTCTCCCGGCGGGATGCCCAACGCGATGTCCAGCGCGCCGGATCGGCCCAGACGCTGCAGCCCGGCCAGCGCCATGGGAGCGACCGCCTGCGCCCGCAGAGACGGTTTCACCGCGTCGCCGCTCCGGCCGTGATCTCGTAGTACGCGAAACGGAACATGGTGTTCGGCACCGACAGGACGCGCCGGCAGGTCAGTCCCGCCGCTTCGATCACCTCCAGCCACGCTTCCCGGCGCTGCGGGAAACCCTGTTCGGTGAGTGCGTGGACCAGGAAGAAGTCGGCGTCCTCGGCATCCGTGAACAGTTCGGGTTCGGCCAGGACCAGTACGCTGCCCGGCTTGCTCGCCAGCAGATCCGCATAGGCGCGCAGCAGTTCGACCACCGCCGCCTGCCCGTCCCGGAAATGCTCGTGCACGGCGCCGACGGCGATGAAGAGATCGCATTCCCGGGCGGCCTCGGGCCAGTCCTGCGGTGCGAACGCATCACCGACGACGAAGGACGCCCGGTCGTCGAGCCCGTCCTCCGCTGCCCGCTTCGAGGCCAGTGCGACGGCGTCCTCGGCGATGTCCAGGCCCACGGCCCGCAGTCCGGGGTCCTCCCGGCACAGATCGAGCACCAGCCCGCCGGTTCCGCAGCCGAGGTCCAGTACCCGCTCGGCCCGGTACCTCCCGACCAGATCGCGGACCACGTTCATGCCGACGCTCCGGAACAGCACCTCACAGCGGCGGCCGAGCGCTTCGGTGTCACGCGCCACGTCGGACCCGTACCGGAGGCGTCCGGTGAGGAGTCCCTCGACGCTCCTGAGCACCGGCCCATAGGCTTCCGCGTAATAGCCGATCACCGCCTCGGGCACCTCACCGAACAGGGCAGCACCTCGCGGGGTCAGCCTCCAGGAGCCGCCCTGTGACTCGACCAGGCCGCGCACCTGCACGAAGCGCAGCACATTGCGCGCCAGCTCCGTGTAGCCGCCCGGCGGGACCAGATCGTCGAGGGGCGTCCACTCCTCGGAGAGCCGAGCTGCCACACCTGCCTGTGCCAGCCCCAGCACCGCGTTGCACAGCACGTACGACGAAGCCAGCCCGGCGGCGCCGGTCTCGGCCACAGACTTCCATTGCTCCTGCACCGACGTGTCGAGCACCTCGACCGACTCGGCCCTGCTGGACATTGTCACTCCTGTGGTTTGGGTGTCCTGATGAATGTCTGCCGCCGCGAGCGGCGGCAGACCGGCTCACAACCGAGCTCGTACTGCCTCGCCGGCACGATGGGTGTCCAGCGAGCCGCCGAGATCGGGGGTGGTGTCCCCGGCTGCCACAGCCTGTGAGACCGCGGCTCGCAGCGCCGCAGCCTCCGCGTGGTGGCCCAGGTCGTCGAGGAGCAGCCCGGCGCTGAGGACCGCGCCGACCGGATTCGCCACCTTCTTGCCGGCGATGTCCGGCGCGCTGCCGTGGACCGGCTCGTAGAGGCCGAACCCACGTTCCGGGTTGAGATTGGCCGAGGCTGCCGTGCCGATTCCGCCGGCGACCGCGGATGCGATGTCGCTGAGAATGTCCCCGTACGAGTTGTTGGTGACGATCACATCGAATCCGGAAGGGTCGGTGACCAGCTGCATCGCGGCGGCGTCGACGTAAAGGTGTCTGGACGCCTTGTCCGGATGGCGCGCGGCGGCTGCCCGCCCGCACCGCTGCCACAGACCCCCGCCGAACTCCACTGCGTTCGCCTTGTCCACCACGCACACTTCACGGCGGGCGACGGAGTAGGCGTACTCGACGATACGAGCCGTACCGTGGTAGGTGCTGAGATCGACGTCCAGCGCGACCTCATGCGCCGAACCGGGGTGCACCGAACCGCCCGCACCGGTGTAAAGGCCTTCGGTGTTCTCCCTGACGACAACGCAGTCCACTGCCCGTGCGCTCTCGGCCCTGAGCGGGCTCAGCCGGTCGTGCAGGAGCTTCGCCGGCCGGTAGTTGACATACAGGTCCAACTCGAAGCGCAGCCGGAGCAGGACGCCCCGGCCGTACGCCGGCGAGCTGACCCGGGGGTCACCGATCGCTCCGAGCAACACCGAGCGGCTGGACCTCACCCGTTCGAAGTCCTCGTCGGAAAGCGCCACTCCGGTACGGAGAAACGTGTCGGCGTTGACATGGTCGAGGACCTCGAAGTCGAGGCCGAGCCCGAACTCGTCCAGTGTCAGCATCGCCTGCTCGATCACCTCGGGCCCGATACCGTCACCTGGAACTACCGCGATGACTGACATACGCGGGCCCTCAGCGCGGTTCCGCGGGAACCGGCGCCATGCCGGGCGTCAGCACGGGCAACCAGTGCGGGCGGGAACTCTCGTGGGCAGCGATGGCCTCCCCCCTGGTCAGGGTGGCCGTGATCTCGTCGTGCCCAGCGAGCAGCATCCGTCGTGCCCGTTTGTCGATGTCGAACGCCCAGCTCCGTCCGCCGGCCGAGATCTCGCAGCTCAGGAGGTCGATCGTGACCTCGAATGCGCTGTCGCCCGCGGCGCGTCCGAGCAGCCATGCCACGGTCGGCTCCGGCAACACCACCGCGAGCAGGCCGTTCTTGAGCGCGTTGCGGCAGAAGATGTCGCCGAAGCTGGGCGCGATGACAGCGGCGATGCCCCAGTCCCTCAGCGCCCACACGGCATGCTCCCGAGAACTGCCGGTGGCGAAGTGAGGGCCGGCCAACAGGACGGTCGCGCCGCGCCGCTCGGGTTGTTCGAGGACGAAACCGGGATCCGAACGCCACCTGGCGAACAGCGCGTCGGCGTAACCGGTCCGGTACAGACTCCTGCAGTGTTCGCTGGGGATGATCTGATCGGTGTCCACATTGCTGCGGTGCAACGGCAGACACCTCCCGGTGTGGCTGCTCAGCGGTTCCACAAGGGCCTCCTCAAGACAGATCCGCGGGTAGGGCCAGCCGGCCGGCCACCGCGGTCGCCGCGGCGATGGCGGGGGACACAAGGTGTGTTCGCGCCTGCGGTCCCTGTCGCCCCTCGTAATTCCGATTGCTGGTGGAGGCGCAGCGCTGCTTGCCACGGAGGCGGTCGGTGTTCATGCCCAGGCACATCGAGCAGCCCGGCAGCCGCCACTCCGCTCCCGCCCGGACGAACACCTCGTGCAGGCCCTCCCGCTCCGCCCGTGCGCGGACGTCCATCGAGCCGGGCACCACCAGCACGCGTACGCCGTCGGCGACCCGGCGGTCGCGGAGCACGTCCGCGGCGGCTCTGAGGTCTTCGAGACGGCCGTTGGTGCACGAGCCGATGAAGACGGTGTCGATGCCGATCTCCCGCATCGGCGTGCCTGGTTCGAGGCCCATGTAGTCCAGTGCCCGGCGTGCCGAGACCCGCTCCTCCGGGTCGGTGAACGTGTCGGGATCGGGCACGGCGCTGCCGAGCGGCACCGCCTGACCGGGATTGGTTCCCCAGGTCACCCAGGGGGTCAGGCCCGATACATCGACGGTCACGGTGCGGTCGAAGACGGCGGCAGCATCTGTCGTCAAGGAGCGCCAATGCGCGAGGGCCTCCTCCCAGGCCGGTCCGGACGGACTGCCGGGCCGGGAGGAGAGATAGGCGAACGTCGTGTCGTCAGGTGCTATCAGGCCGGCCCTGGCACCCGCTTCGACGCTGAGGTTGCACATCGTCATCCGGCTCTCCATGGAGAGCGAACGCACCGCCTCGCCGCGGTACTCCACGATGTGGCCGTGTGCGCCGTTGGCGCCGATCCGCGTGATCAGGGCGAGCATCAGGTCCTTGGCGGTGACGCCCTGGGCCGGGACGCCGGTGAACTCCACGGCCATCGTCTTCGGCTGCTGGATCGCCACGGTCTGGGTGGCGAGCACATGCTCGACGTCACTTGTTCCCACACCGAAGGCGAGCGCGCCGAAAGCGCCATGGGTGGAGGTGTGGCTGTCTCCGCAGACCACCGTCATACCAGGCTGGACGAGGCCGAGTTCAGGGCCGACGACATGGACCACGCCCTGCCGGCGATGGCCGTGCGGGAACAGACCGATGCCGTGCTCGGCGCAGTTGCGGCGCAGAGCCAGCAGCTGCTCCCGGCTGAGCGCGTCGGAGACGGTCAGCGAGTCGGTGGGCACGTTGTGATCCTCGACCGCCAACGTCAGATCCGGCCTGCGCACCTTGTGGCCGGCCGACCGCAAGCCGTCGAAGGCCTGCGGTGACGTGGCCTCGTGCACCAAGTGCAGGTCGACGTAGAGCAGATCGGGGCCGTCGGGCTCCGTGCATACGACTGCGTTCTGCCACAACTTGTCGATGAGCGTCCTGGGAGCCGCGTTCATGCTGTGGCTCCGCTGCTCCGCCGCAGGCCGAGCCTGTCGGCCAACTTGTCACGCAGTACGTCCAGTTCGTCGCAGTCGCCGTTCGGCCGGTTGGCGATGTACTCCTGGTACAGCTCGGCCACCAGGTCGTTGTCGGCGGGCACCCCCAGCTGCTCCAGGAGGTGCCGCAGAATCGACCGCCCGGAGTGCCTTCCGACGAGCAGAGCCCGTTTACGCCCGAAACTCTCGGGCTTGATGAACTCGTACGTCACAGGGTTCTGCAGCATGGCCGCCTGGTGAATACCCGCTTGGGTGGCGAAAGAGTTCGTTCCCAGAATCGCCTTGTTGCGCGGGCGTTCCAGCGAGATCGCAGCGGAGAGTATGCCGAAGGCCTCGTCGAGCAGTTCGGTGCGAATACCGGTGGCCATGCCGAGCTCGGTTCCCTTGTACGACAGCACTGCCGCCAGTTCCTCCAGCGAAGTGTTTCCAGCGCGCTCGCCGATGCCGGCGAGTGTCGCCTGGACCTCTTGGGCCCCGGCCGAGAGACCGGCCAGTGCGTTGGCCAGGGAGAGTCCGAGATCGTCGTGGCAGTGCGTCGCGAGCACGACGTCGTCGGGTATGCAGGCGCGCACCGCGGCGGTGAGTTCGGCGAACTCCTGGGGAATCGCGAAGCCGGTGGTGTCGGCAAGGGTCACGGTGGTGGCTCCGGCCTCCACCGCGGTGCCGACCAATGAGCGGATCCACTCGTGTTCCCCGCGGCTCGCGTCCTCGACGGCGAGGTTGATGTCGAGGGCGCCCAGCGAGCGGGCGTACCGGATCGAGTCGTCGAGTTCGCTGAGGGCCTCTGCCCTGGTGATGCCACGTTTGTGACGCAGATGGATGTCGCTGCCGGTGCAGCAGACCTGCACCTGGTGACGCGGGCTGTCCCCGGCCGCCTCCATCGACAGGCGGATGTCGTCACGCGAGCAGCGGTTGAAGGTCGCGAAACCGGCCGTGGTGAGGGACTTCGCGATCAACTGGGTGGCTTCGAAATCGGATGCCGAGGAGCCGGGATAGCCGGTTTCGACCGTGTCGACCCCGAGTTCCTCGAGTTTGAGAGCGAGCGCCAGCTTCTGCTGAGGGGACATCGCATTGCCAGGGGCTTGTTCCCCGTCACGAAGCGTGGCGTCAAAAATGCGTATCCGGCGCATTGTCCTACCGCCGTTCGGGTCGATTACCTGTTTGAGTCCGCATGGTGCTTCGATCTTCTTGGTCAAATCGAATGTAGGGCACAATGCGTGGTGCGCACAGCGCCTCATTCCATTCGCCGCCCATTGCCAGGCAAGCGTGTTCGGATTCGATCCCTTCAGCGCCCGGACCGCTGTTCACGGACGAGAGCGGCGAGCCCGTCCAGGCCGGCCCGGATCTGCTGGGGCTGAAGAAGACTGAACGACAGGCGCAGTTGGCGAGTGTGCCGAAGCCCGGCATAGAAGTGGTGCATGGGAGTCCAGATCACCCGGTGCCGCCGCGCCGAATGTTCCAGTAGTGCGTCGTCGGTAGGGAACGGCACCGTCAGAACGAGGAAGAACCCGCCGCCGGGCGTGTTCCAGGTGACCCCGGAATCCGGGGGAAACCGCTCGGCCAGGCCCTCCGACAGCACCTGGAGGTTGCGGCGGTAGAGATCCGCCTGACGCGCGTTGGCCCGGGCGAGGCTGTGGCCGTTCTCCAGCAGCTTGCCTGCGACAACCGCCTGGGCCAGTGGCGAGGTGTTGACCGTCAGCATGCTTTTGACCTTGGCGAGTTGGTCGGCGAACAGGCCGAGCTGCCGCCCGCTGCCGTCGGTGACGACCTGGTCGGCGACGACGTATCCGACCCGGGCGCCGGGCATCGCCGTCTTGGCGAAGGACCCGAGATAGACCACACGCCGCCGGGTGTCGAGGGCCTTGAGCGTGGGCAGCCGCGTGGCGCCGGCCGGAAACAGGCCGTACGGATTGTCCTCCAACAGCAGCAGATCAAGCTCTTCGGCCAGGTCCAGCAGTCGGCGCCGAGTGTCCAGCGTCAGACTGATCCCCAGCGGATTGGAGAAGTCGGGGACCAGGTAACAGGCCCGGGGGCGGAGCCCCTCGGCTCTCGCCCGCCGCACGGTACGGGCGAGATCTTCCAGGTCCACTCCCGCAGCGCCGCTGCGCACCGGCAGCACCGGCAGATCGGCCAGCCGGGCAGCACCGTTGAGTCCGACATAGGTGGGCGACACCGCGAGTACGGCGTCGTGATGGTCCGCCCGCAGCGCCCGCAGCACCAGGAACAGCGCTTCCTGGCAGCCCACGGTGATCACGACGGATTCCGGGTCGGGCGCAAAGCCCTCGTCCACCATCAGGTTCTTGACGACAAGGTCGTGGATGACGCCCTTGGTACGGCCGTACTGGAAAAGCAGCCGGCTGACGTCCTCTGCGGACCAACCGCGGACCTGGCTCAGATGTTCGCAGAAGGTGCGCAGATATCGATGTACCTCCTCGACGTCGAAGAACTCCTCGTAGGGACGGCCGGCCGCGAAGGAGACCGCGTCCGGGTACCGCTGCGCCACCTCGTTGAGCAGGTTCATGGAATCCAGCGAGGGGTCGGCGAGGGATCCGTGCAGCGCTTCGATCGGCAAGGCCGTCGGCACAGCGGAACCGGGGCCCGATCCCTTCTCCACCGTCGTGGTCATGGCGCGTTTCCGGCGCCGGTTGCGACGACACCGCCCGGCGCCGTCGCGGTGAGCCGCCGGGCCGATGACAGATCCCCGCATCCTGCGAGCAGCATCGCCTGCTCCAGTTCGGTGCGGAAAAGACGCAGCACCTCGGAGGCGCCGGCTTCCCCGCCCGCGGCCAGACCCCACAGCGCGGGCCGGCCGACCAGCACTCCCGAGGCCCCGAGCGCCAGCGCTTTGAGCACATCGGTGCCGCTGCGGATCCCGCTGTCCACCAGCACGGGGCAACGACCGGACACCTTGCGCAGCACCGCGGACAGAGCGATGACGCTGGGCAGCGCCCCGTCCAGCTGACGCCCGCCATGGTTGGAGACCACGATCGCGTCCACCCCGGCGTCGACTGCCCTGGTCGCGTCGCCGGGATCCATGATCCCCTTGAGTATCAACGGGAGACCGGTCCGGTCGCGCACCCACTCCAGGTCCGCCCAGCTCAAGGCCGGATCAAAAGCGTCCGCCGTATGCACCATCACGGCTGAACTGCCCGGCTGTTCACAGTGGACGGCGGATGGACGCCCGGCCGGAGAATCGTCCAGGTTCGCGGCGGTGACGGTGGCCGGCAGTGTGAAGGCGTTGCGCATGTCACGCAGCCGTCGGCCCATCCGGGGAACGTCCACCGTCAGCACGAGCGCGCGACAGCCTGAGGCTTCGGCGCGCTTGATGAGTTCCTCGGTGCGCGCCCGGTCGCGCAGCCAGTAGAGCTGGAACCATGTCTCGGCGCCGACGCCGGCGATGGCTTCGATGGTGTGGCTGCTGAGCATGCTCGCGATGAAGACGACTCCGGCCGACCGGGAGGCGCGGGCCAGGGCGAGTTCGCCGTCCGGGTGGACGAGTTGTTGGTACGCCATGGGCGCGACCGCGAGCGGCATGGACACCGCACTGCCGAGCAATGCGCCGGCGCAATCGCCGCGGGTGATACCGGTCAGTGCCCGCGGCACCAGGCACACCTGGCTCAGGGCGTTGCGGTTGGCCACGAGAGTCGACTCGCTGCCGCTGCCGCCGTCGATG
Organism: Streptomyces sp. NPDC001858; assembly: GCF_053594615.1. Lineage (NCBI taxonomy): Bacteria > Bacillati > Actinomycetota > Actinomycetes > Kitasatosporales > Streptomycetaceae > Streptomyces > Streptomyces sp. NPDC001858. The sequence continues at coordinate 23,466 of NZ_JBSFEV010000059.1, read as the reverse complement.
AAGTCCCATACGTGCCTCGGGAGCGCTCGGAACGCGGCTCGTTCGGCATCACCGATGTCCAACAGCGCTCGCGAGCCCGTGGCCGAAGGAGTCACGACAGAATCCCGGTCTTGGCCCGCTCGGCCTCGACCGCCTCGTACAGTGCCTTGATATTGCTGCTGCCGAACGTGTTCGCACCGAGCCGCTCGATGATCTCCAGGAAGAACGTACGGCGCGGATGCGTGGACTGCGTGAAAATCTGGAACAGTTGCCCGCCGTGGTCCTCGTCCGCCAGGACATCGAGCCGCCGCAGGTCCTCGATCTCGTGTCCGGTCGGAGTGAGCCGCTCGCCGAGCAGGTCGTAGTAGGAATCAGGGGTCTCCAGGAACTGGACGCCTCGCTCGCCCAGCATCGAAACAGCGCCCACCACGTCCTCGGTGCGGAACGCGATGTGCTGGACCCCTTCGCCGAGATGGCTGTCGAGGAAGGCGTCGATCTGCCCGTGATCCGCTGTGGGGTCGGGCTCGACCATCGTCAGCGTGACGGTGCGCGAATCGTTCTGCGCCACCCGGGAACGCATGGCCTGGGTGCCTACGCTGATCTTCTCTTCGAAGACGGGGCGCAAGCCGAGCGTAGATTCGTAGAACGCCACCGCGGCGTCCATGTGCCCCGGACGCAAGCAGACCGCGAAGTGGTCGATGTCGAGCAGTCCCACGCCGACATGTGTGGAGCGCTCCGCCGTGTCCGGGAAGCCGGGGAGGAAGATTCCGTCGCCGACCCGGTCCGGGGCCTGTACGAAGGTATGCCGCACATCACCGAACCCGGCGATCGCGGCTGTCAGGCCACCAGGGGAACCGGCCGGCTGCCCGAGCGGAGCCAAGGGCTTGGCGCCGCCCTCCAGCGCCCGGCCGAACGCGGCGCGAGCGTCGGTGGTGCGCAGGGCGATGTCGGCGACGCCGTCACCGTGCGCCGAGACATAGGAATGGGCGGGATGCCGTGCGGACCGAGGCTCCGTGACGACCAAGACGATGCCGCCCTGGCGCAGGGCGACGGAGAAGTGATCGCTGTCTTCACCCAGTGCACCAGATGTGGCGAAGGGGTCGAAACCGTACTCCGCCGCAAAACGGGCAGCCTGGTGTCGGGCGTCGGCCACATAGAACTCGACATGATTGACCGTCAGGTCAGGAGCCGGTCGGGAAGCGCAGACCATCGGAGAACTCCTCAATATCAGTGGCCGATCCTGCGGGCGAATCGGCGGTTCGGGCGGATCGTGTTCTCTGCCGCGATGAAGTTCTAAACCCCACTCCGCCAAATCACCGGGCAGAACTCCGGATCTGCATAATCGGGCGTTCCTTGCGGTGTCCGGCGCACCAGAAAGTCATGGTTGTACGAGGCCGTCTCGCCATTACGGAGACGATAGTGCCGGTAGGCGTTGTCGCCGTCCTGGAGATGCAGGGAAACGGCGCGCCTCGGCATCGTGGAGCGATTTTCTCCGCTACCGTGGTAAGTGTGACTGTGGTGGAAGCTGACGTGCCCCTTGGGGATGACGATGGGCACCTTCCGCACCTCGGCCCCATTGAATCTGGCGTTCCTCTCCAGAATGGATTCGAGATCATTCCGGTTGCGAGCGGCGAAGTGCATCGACGTCACATTCTCCTCGCTCTCCTCCCGCCACCGGTTGCTGCGGTCGATCATGGTGATCGTTCCCATGCGTTCGTCGCAGTCATGAAATGGGATGAACGCGGTGAGCATTCGCTCCGAGGACGATGTCGCCCAGTAGTCTCCGTCGAAGTGCCAGGGCACGATATTGCTGGGTTCATCCGGGCGCGGCGGCTTGTAGATGAGCGTGGACTGGAATATCCGAATCTCTGCCGCGCCGGAGAGCCGTGCCGCCACCGCTCCCAACAACGGCTTGCGGAGAATGGCGCCGACCGCGGCACTCTCGTAGTGGATGTAGTCGTTGTGCCGTTGAACCGGGCCGTCCTCAGGTTTCCAGTAGGCCAGGCGCGGCGGCCGGCGCGGCAGTTCGCGGTCGCGGTGACCGGCGTAGAAACTTTCGCTCGCCGCCTCCAGCCGTTCCACCTCTTCGTCGCTGAAGAGTTTCTTCGACAGATACCAACCGTGCTCCGCGTAGAACGCGACATCACTGTCCGAGGGGAGGAGATCGATTTCTGCGTCGGTCAGCATGAATTCGCTTGTGATTGTCTCCATGCTCACTCCATCCACGCTGCATGCGATATCAATTCCGCCAACTCCTTCTCGGCGATCTGGTTGAGTTCATCCCAGACCCGCTCCACATCTGCGCGAACCGTCCGAATATTGCCGACAGACAGTCGCATCACGTAACCGTCACGGATCACCGCGTGCGACAGGAACATACTTCCGGACGCATTGGCCACTCTGAGGATCCGGGCATTGAGTGCGTCGATGATCTCCCGTTTCCGGATCTCGGAAAGCCGATCGTCGGCGCATATCTCCTCGGGTTCGTAGCGCAGGCACACCAAGGGATAGGACGACGAGACCGGGGAGTTCCAGTCGCGCTGCCGTGCGGCGGCCTTACGAAGCCAGTCCGCGATTTCGAGAGATTGATCGAGCCGTGCGGCCAGACCGGCACGACCGAATGATCTGAAGACCCACCACAGCTTCAGGGCCCGGAATCCGCGACCGAGCTGCGGTGACAGATCCATGAAGTCACGGGTGTCGCCTTCGTGACTGGACCTGAGATATTCGGGCACGAGTCGGAAGGTGTTTGCAAGCGCCCCCCGGCGACGGCAGTAGAGCGCGGTCGCGTCCAGCGGCACGAACAGGGTTTTTTGCGGGTTGACCACCAACGAGTCGCCGACCGCAGGATTTTCCAGGGTGCCGGCCAGCGACGGCGCGATGCGATAGAGGCCGCCGTAAGCGGCGTCGACATGCAGCCAGACGTCGTGTCGGGCGCAGACATCAGCGATGGGGCCGAGGGGATCAGCCGCTCCCACGGCGGTGGTGCCCACGGTCGCGACGACCGCCAACGGCCGGAAGCCTGCGGCCAGGTCGCGCCGGATCGCCTCGTCCAGCTGATCCGGTCGCATGCGGTACTGCTCGTCGGACGGCACCCGGACGACATTGGCCAGTCCGGTCCCCAACGTGATCGCGGCCTTCTCGACCGAGCTGTGAGCCTGGTCCGATGTGTAGATGCGCAGCGTGGGCACATCGGGGCCGGCCGTTCCTCGTTCCCTGACGTCGAAGTCGAGAGCGTGGTCCCGGGCCGCCGTCAGAGCGTAGAGATTGGCCAGCGAAGCGCCGGTGACCAGGACGCCGTCGGCGTCTTCCGGATAATCCGCCATGCGCGCTATCCAGCGCAGCACCACTTGTTCGAGAGCGGATGCCGAGGGGCTGGTCTGCCACAACATGGAGTTGACATTCAGCGCTGCCGTCAAGGTCTCCGCCAGGACGCCGGGCAGGCTCGCGGAGGTGGGAAAATAGCCGTGGAACGACGGATGGTTCCATTGCACGAGACCGGGAATCACCTTCTCGCGGGTATCGTGAAGGATGCGCGAGAAGGGTTCACCCGTTTCGGGCAGGTCGGCCTGTAACGCAGCCGCCTGCTCCTTCGGATGCCGCGGGACTGCCACCGGAATGTCCCGGATGGTCTCGAAGTGCTCACGGATCAAAGAGATCACTTCACGGCCGTACTCCTCAAAAAGAGCAGGCTCCCAATCCCCGACATCGTCAGGCATATCATTCCCTCGTTTCTCAGGAACTGCTGCCGACGGCATCTACGTCTACCGGGAGTTCAGTGAAGTACGTGATCTCGCGAGGTCCGGCGCAGTACTTGGCGTAGAAATCGGCGAGGAGCAGTTCCTCGTTCAGGATGAATTTTTCATGCTCGGCCCGGCTGCGCCATGTGTACATCATCCAGATCTCGCCCGGATTGCTCTGACGCTGGAAGAAGCGGCCGTGCTCGCACCATCCGGGATCCACGTGGGCCGGCGGCCCCACCAGCTCGTCCATCTCCTGCATGAGTTCAAAGGCCTGACCGGCGAATTCATCGGTGAGTCGCCAGGTCTCGAGTACGGTTACCATTTCCTGAGTGCCTCCTCGGTCGGTTCGTCGTCCTCTTCGCATACCGGGGGACAACTGAGTTTTCGAATGCTGACTACGAGGTATGATTTTACGCTTCACGCGACGGCAGGCGAATGACCAGAATCCATTTCCGGCTCATCGACCGGTAACTGATCCGCTGCCGAAGGCGTAGTGGTCCAGCGGCTGAGCGGAGGCCACGGCGGGCATCACGTGCCGAGCCACGAGTTCGACAGTCTGCCAATCGACCGGCGGGCGAACCCCGAGCACAAAGTCCGTGACTCCCATTTCGCGAAAGCGAAGCAGGTCGGCCACACACTGCTCGGGCGTCCCGAAAGTCACGTACTCGTCCAGCAGGGGAGAGTCCGGAGGAAGACGCCGCAGCAGTTCGGCCTTACGGGCCCTCGCTTCCCGCTCGTTCTCGGCCAATACCGCTCGGAAAGTGACGGACCTGCGGATATCTTCCGGTGCCCGCCCGACCTCGGCGCAATGCCGGGCGAGCGCGTCGCACTTGCGCCGGTACGACTCGGGGGTGCCGGCGAGCGTGTTCCAGATGTCGGCGTGCTCGGCCACGATCCGCAGCAGCCGCCGCTCGCCATCGCCACCGATCACCAGCGGAATGCGCGGCTGCAGCGGCTTGGGCGTCAAATGGGCGGAACTCAACCGGACATGCTGCCCCGAGAAATCCGCTACGTCCTCCGTCCAGAGCGCCCGCGTCACCCGGCACGCTTCGTCCAGCAGGTCCATGCGCGCCGCGACCGGAGGAAAAGGGATGCCGTACTGTGCGTAGCCGAGATCGGGGCCCGCCGCGCCCAGGCCGAACTCCAGGCGCCCGCCGGAGATGTGGTCGATGGTCGCGGCCATGGCGGCGGCGACCGCCGGGTGCCGCCACGTGGGGGCGGAGACCAGGATGGCGCACCGGATGCGACTGGTGCGCGCCGCCAGCGCGGCGAGCAGCGTCATTCCTTCGAAGCAGGGCCCGTCGGGGCCGCCCAGCGGCGGCCTGAAGTGGTCGAAGACGGACGCCCACTGGTACCCCAGCGCCTCGGCCCGCTGCCACAGCGTGAGGGACTCCTCGAACGTGCGGTTCTGCTGTCCGGAGTGGACACCGAACCGGACGGCCTCACCGTGAACCGGCATGGGGATCCTCCGTCCTGGGCGCGGCCCGGAGGGCTTCGGCGATGGTACGTATGCTCTGGAAGGTGCCGCGGTGCAGGGCATCCGCGGAGAACCGCGCGGCGAACGTGTCCTCGACCGCGACGAGCAGGCTCACCAGTTCCAGTGAACCGAGCCCCAGCGCATGGAGCTCGTCGTCGGGACCTGACAGCGCCGCGGCTCGGTCTTCGGGCAGGACACTCCGGACCACGTGGGTCACGGCAGTGAGAGTCGGTTCCATACCTGGCTCCTCAGCGGATCGAGAACTCGTGCGTGGTCCGGTGCCGGTAGACCTCGCCCGGGTCGAGCCGGGAGAACGGAGAGAGCTCCTGGCCGGGCGGGTCGGGGACGGCGCCGGCTTCCAGGCAGAGGCCGCTGCGAGGGCGAGCGGTGAACTTGTCCGCCGAGTACACGCCCAGTCCCGGCTGGTCCGTGATCACCCTCATGGCACGGCCGCCGGCCGGGTCGTACAGCTCGGCCGCCCAGGTCGGGTCGTCCAGCACGAAGCAGTTGTCGATCCGGGCGCCTGAGATCGGCCGCGGCTCGCGGTAGTCGAGGGCGGTGCCGGCGAGGGGAGCGGGCGGTCCGGGGAGCGGCACCAGGTCGCTGTCGAACACCACGGCTCGACTGGCGTTGACGGCGAGTCGCTGGTGGTCCACGGTGCCGGAGCCGGCCACATTCCAGAAGGCGTGGTTGGTCAGACCCACCGCCGTCGGCGCCGTGGAAGTGGCGCGGTACTCGAACGTGAGCCGCCGGTGGCGGTCCACCCGGTAGAGCACCTCGGCGGACAGCGTCCCCGGATAGCCCTGATCACCGTCAAGGGTGACCAGACTCAGGCAGAGCACCAGTTCGTCGTCCCGGCACTCGGCGTCGGCCTCCCAGACGTAGCGGTCGAGTCCGATGCTGCCACCGTGCACATGGTGTTCGCCCTCGTTGCGGTCGAGTTGATGCTCGACGCCGTCGAGCCGGATCCTTCCGTCCCCGACGACCCGGCAGTAGCGTCCGAGCGTGGCCCCGACATAGGGGTTTCGTCGTCGGTCCTGATAGCTGCTCAGGTTCGGCAGCCGGACCACCGTGTTGTCCATCCGGCCGGAACGATCCGGTGTCAGGACCTCGACGGTCGAGGCCCCGTAGGTCCAGATCACGACGGTGAGACCTGCGCCGGTGTCCAGCGTGTAGGCATCGACAGCGGTCGGGCACTGGCCGGAGTGCCCGCGAGTGCTGCCCACCGTCTCCTTGCGAATGTTCATCCGAGTTTCTCCAAGCCGGCGGCGCGGCCGGGTGCGAGGTCCTTTTGCAGGCGCACGGCTCGCCTTCCCGTACCGTCCGTCAGGACGGGGCCGTGGCGGCGGAAGCCGAGCAGCTCCAGCAGCTTCAGGGTGTCGGTCAGAGCCGGGTTGGCCTCCGAACGAAGGGCGTCCGCGCCCCCGGCCGACGCCAGTTCCATGGCACGGCGCACACAGGTCGCACCGATCGGTGTTCCGTCGGCCAGCCACTTCTCGGCGACGGCGAGGCGACCCAGGTAGGCCGGTTCGACCGCCGGTGGAAAGACGTCCGGGGCCAGGGTGAACGGCGGGTCCCAGGACAGCGTGAACATCCCGGCGGCCTCGCCGCCATGGCGTAACAGGTGGACTTCACCTGCCTGGACCCGGCGTTCGGTTGTCCTGAAGTTCCGTACGGGGGCCGCCGACCCGTACTTTCGTGCCTGGTAGCTGTCGCAGGCGCGGAGCAGGGCATGCGCCTGATCGGGATCCCGGGCCGTTTCCCACGTCCAGTCGGCCGCTGTGCTCCCGGTCATCGCTCCTGCCCGAGGCGGCGGACCGTGACGGATTTGGGCCGCTGGTAGTCGGACAGCGCCAGCACGCTCAGATCGGTGCCGTGTCCCGAGCCTCGGCGCCCGCCGTGCGGAAGTTCGGGCGTCTGCTCCAAGTGGCAGTTCACCCACACTTCCCCGGCGTCGAGCGAAGCCGCCAGGGCCAGGGCCCTGTCCACCGATGCGCTCCAGACGCTGGCGCCCAGAGCCTGTGGGACGCCGTTGGCCATCCTGACCGCCTCGTCGAGTCCGGCCGCTGCCTGGACGGTCAGCACCGGTCCGAAGATCTCCTCGTGCACTGCCGGGTCCCGGGGCGGAAGGTCCGCCAGGATCTGGCCCGGGCGCCAGTACCCCTGCGACTCGCCGGGCTCGGTGGCGATGTCGCCGACATGCCGGGTACCGGCGGCACTGCTGTTCAAGATGCGGTCGTAGCGGGCCACTTGGTCCGGGTTGTTGAGCGGGCCGAAGTCGGTTCCGGCGGCCCGGACCGCCATCGCCTTCGCCAAGCCCTCCACGACCTCCGCGTAGTTCTCGCGCAGCGTGATCACCCGGGCGGGGGAGGCGCAGCTCTGGCCGGCGTTGTACGTGCAGGCTCGGACGAGTGCCTGACAGGTGTCCTCGCCCGCGTCCGGGAGCACCACCGCCGGGCCGTTGCCGCCCAGTTCCAGGCTCACCCGGCGCAGGCCGGCCCTTCGCACCACATCGAGGCCGCCCGCCGTGCTTCCGGTGAAGGCCACCGCGTCCACCTGGGTGCCGACCAGCAGACGCCCGGTCTCCCGGTCCCCGGGCACCACGGTCAGGATTCCTGGCCCGAGGATCTCGTCGCAGTACCGGGCGAGTGTCAGGGCGGAGTCGGGTGTGGTCTCGGCCGGCTTGACCACCACGGTGTTCCCGGCCGCCAGCGCCGGCGCCGCCCGCCACACGGTCATCAGCAGCGGATAGTTCCAAGGGACGATGGCGGCGACCACGCCCAGCGGCTCCCACCGGACCCAGCTCTCGCGCTCGGGCAGCAGGTGCCCCGCAGCCGGGCTGCTGCCGGTCCGCAGGGCTCCCGCGAAGAAGCGCAGTACATCGGCGCTCTGCTCGACCTCGCCCCGGGCCTCTGCCTCGGGCTTGCCGGTGCCGGCACGCTCGGCGGCCACATACTCGTCGGCCCGGTCCTCGATCGAGTCCGCGAGCCGGAGCAGGAGCCGGGATCGTCTGGCCGGCGTCAGCGCCGCCCAGGCCGGCTGTGCCTGCCGGGCGCCGGCCACCGCGCCCGCCACCTCGCGTATGCCGCCGACCGGTAGCTCCTGCCGCAGGATGCCGGTACGCGGGTCGATCAGCCTGGTGGTGTCCTGTCGCAAGGACATGGGAACTCCTGTCTGGAGCACGGTGGGTGTCGATGTGCACCGGCTCCGCTGTCGCTTCTGCTTCTGATCACGGCCGGGGCGGTGCGACCGTCACGGCTCGGTTCCGGGTCCGGGACCGGACAGCTGTCGGGTGAGCTCGGGCCGCAAGATCTTGCCGGTCCGTGTCCTCGGGATCGCAGCGAGTCTCGCCACTCGGCTCGGGTGCACCGAGGGAGCGAACGCCGCCGACAGGGCCGGGCGCAGGTCGACATCGGTCGCGCCGGGCGCCAACACCACGGCGGCCACGATCTCCTCGCCGAGGAAGCGGTGCGGCAACGCAACCGCTGCCGCGTCCGCCACCTGGGGAACCGACCGCAGGACGCGCTCCATCTCCTCCAGGGAGACGGATTCTCCGCGTACCTTGGCCATGTTCTTCAGCCTGCCGGTGATGACGAAGAAGCTCCGGCCGCTCTGCGCGTCCACGTGGTGGAAGCCGAGGTCGCCGGAGTGGAACCAGCCGTCGGCGAATGCCTGCGAGGTCGCCGCCGGGTTGCCTGCGTAGCGCGTCATCACATTGTGTCCACGCATACAGATCTCACCTGTCTGCCCGGGTGCGGCGCGCTCTCCGCCGTCGGTCAGCACGGCCACGTCGTTCCCGGGGAAGGGGGTTCCGATCGACGGGATGTCGGTGTCCAGCAACATCCGGCGATAGGTGTCCTCAGGTAGGTCCGCCGGCATCGTCGTCGAGAAGTTGGTCGTCTCGGTGAGCCCGTAGCCCTGCAGGACGCGCGCTCCCGCGCGATCCGCCATCGCTCGCGCGGTCGCCGCGCCCAACGGCGCGGCCGCGGTGACGAAGTAGTCGAACGTGGACGGCAGGACCGGCAGCCGGACGGCAAGCATCGTTTCGAGGATGCTCGGGACCACGCTCGCGATGCGCGGCCGGAACCGCTCGACCAGTCGCGGATAGCTGAACGGATCGAACTCCCGGGCCAGGACCAGGTGGGCCCCGGCCGTCAGCGCTCCGAAGACGGTGAAGTGCAGTCCGTTCACATGATGGACCGGCAGGCAGCCCAGCAACCGGTCACCGGGCAGCAAGGTGTGGTGCCGGACCACAGCGTCCGCGTTCACGGCCGCGTTGTAATGCGACTGGGCGACCAGTTTGGCGGCGGCAGTCGAACCCGAGGTGCCGAAGAACAGCGCATCCGACCATGGATCCAGCCGGACGGCCGTCGTCCGCTCCGCCGCCGTATCCGTCTGCAGCTGGGCGCCCGTGGGCAGTTCGACAGCCTTGGTGAGGACCGTGTCCGGAACGGACGGGGACCGGACGACCGCCTTCACCGAGAGTCGGCCGGTCTGCTGCCGCAGCCGCTCCGGCGGGTCACCGGGGTTGAGCATCAGCACCGCGCAGCCGGCCCGCTGAAGGGCGAAGAGGGCCGCGAGCGAGATGGCGTCATTGACCGGCAGCAGCCCGACCACGTCGCCGTCGGCGAGCCCCACCGTCCGGGCGAGCCACGTGCCCGTCCGACGGCTGAGCAGGTCGAACTCTCGATAGGAGAGTGTCTGCTCCTGCCCCTTGTCCGAGAAGGTGGTGAGGAAGGGATCACCGCCCTGGGCACGGGCACGCGCCGAGAGCCGGCCGGGCATGCTGATGGCCCCGGCGTGCACGGAAGGGCCGAAGGGGATGCCGCCGTAGGTGTGGACGCGCTCGAAGTCCTCGCGTCGGACGCCTTCGGGCGTATGCACCACAGTCATCGGTCAGCCGAACCGGTGCGGGGAATGAGTGCAGCCCTGGGCTTGCAGCTCCTCGCCGCCGTCGGCCGAGATGTCGCAGATCAGACAGTGAATGGAACCGAACGGGTTGAGCAGGGCGGCGTACGCGGTCAGCGACTGGCGATCCTCACTGTCCAAGGGCCGATGGGGCGTACCGATCGAAAGGATCATATGGTCGGTGATCGCGCCGACCGCATGGACGACCGCGCCGTTGACCATGTACGCCTGCCCCGGACCGGTCGGCACGATCTGACCGTTCACCGAGATGGTGCCCTCGCCCGCCAGGACGAACAGCAGGTGGTCCCCGGGGTGGGTGTGCGGGGCGAAACCCTCGCCTGCGGGCACATGCAGGATGTCCGCACCCAGGTGCCCGTTGGACAGTAGCGAACGCCCGGTGGCCGCGCCGGTTTTGGCCACTTTCGTCGGGCCCGGCGCCAACTCGATGCCGAGGCGCTGGGCTTGTCCCTCGACGCCCAGGTCGGCCGCCCAGTCACAGATCAAGAGCGGCGTGGTGTCGAAATCCGGCTTCCGGGTCTGCTCGCTGTCGAGCACCGCCGTGATCCGCTCGACCTTGCGTTGCCGGCACACCGGATCCGGATCCTGGAGGGCATCCTCCAGTCGCTTCAGCAGCGTTGTCGTCAGCGATTTGTCCACCGTATCTTCCACGTCGGCCCTTTCCAGAACATCGGAACTTCTCATGGAGGTTCGTCGACAAAGGGAAGCAGGGGCCGCCAACAGCCCCTGCTCCTCAGGAAGGCAAGATTCGCCTTGCTTGCTGCCGCCACGATAGGACCGAGGCCTGGTGCCGGCGCAAATTCTTCTTTCCACTGCCGGGTCGTCGGCCGCCCACAGCCGCTCTCCCCTCATTACCCGCCGGTTACCGGAGAATTCAAAAGGGCGGAATGCATGGGCGACTGCTCGGTATACCTTGAAAAGGTCGACGGCGTTTTACGAGCCCCATGGGCATGGTTGCCCGAGCTACCGCACTGCGCCGGAGCGCCGTGCACCGGTCGAGGAATTCGGAGCGCAGCAGATGATGCAAGGGACCTTTGTGAGCCGGACCACGGATGCGCATATCGGTCCGAGGGCCAACCTCTTGGAACTGGGCTCAGAGCTCGCACCGCCGTCGCTGCCGGTCCCGGAAGTTCGCACGGAAGACCTTCCCGGTCCGGCGCTCGACGACTTTCTCGGCCGGCTGGGAAAGGCCGGCCTGGCCGGGCTCCGGCTCGATCGGCCGCTTTCGGACGAGCGCTTCCGCGCGTTCGGAGAGCTGCTGGGCACTCCGCAGCCGGAAACAGACCCCGCTGTGCTTCCCAAGGTGGCGCTGGACGTCGTGCTCAACCTTGTCGGCGAACGAGAGCGGACCGAGGAGGTCTCTCTGCAGCCGTTCGCCGCCAACCCCCTGTCTCTGCACACCGAGGGCAGCGGCCGCCCGGTGGCGGAGCAGCCCCGCTACATCGTGCTGATGTGCTGCGATCCGGGGGACGACGCGGGGGCGGCCCAGACCGTGCTGGCCCCCATGGACGTGGTCGGGAGCCGGCTCACCGCCCATGAACTGGAAACCCTTTCCCGGACGAGGTACCGGCGCAATGCCCAGGGGCCCCCGATCCTCAGGGACATCGACGGACGCCGGGTCTTCTCCTTCCGGGACTTCCTCGCGGAGCCGTTGGAGTGGACGTACAGCGGGACCGACACCGCTCCCGACTCGGTCGACACGGCGCTGCGCAGCCTGTTGACGGCCATGTACGCGCCAGGCGGCCACAGCGGCGTGCGCTGGGAGCGCGGTCTGCTCCTGGCCATCGACAACACCTGTTACTTCCACGGCAGGAGAGCCGGCACCTTCTCCGTCCCCACCCGGCGCCGCCACCTCAAGCGTCTCCGGATCAAATAGTGTCCTTGTCGCAAGGAGAAGGCATGCAGCTTTTCGCCGCTGTCACCAGACCACGGCTCACCGTCGTCCCCGAGGAAGCGCGCAAGGCGGCCGCCCTCTCGGACTCGGTGAGTGGCATTCGTCGCACCTTCGACCCCGGTGTGGACGACCGCGTCCTCGAAGTGTTCTCTCGGGCCCGTGACCCGCGCGATGCCTTCGAGTTACGGGATCTGTGGCTGGGGCGGATCGAGCACGAGCTGGGGCACCGATCCCACCGCCCCTGGCTCGCGGAGACGTGGCGGGCTGCCCGGCGACACCGCGTGGCCGACCCGGACGAGGTCCTCAACTCCCGCGCCACCGTGCGGTTCGTCAAAGAGATGTTCAACTGGTATTTCCGCGACGATCTGTACGGGGACCTCCACTCCGACAGCCATCTCATCCTGTCCAGCGGATCGGTCGACGAAGAGCGTTGGGGCCTGCCCTCCGCGTTGAAACACACCATCCGATTCGCCCTGGACCGGGACTGGTACGGATACTCGGACTCACGGGGGCGGATCCCGGCCCGCGAGGCGATAGCGGCTTACGAAACCGCCCGGATGGCCGAGGCCCGGTACACCGCCGACAACGTCGCGATGACGATGGGCGGCACATTCGCCATCAGTTCGCTGGCGGACTTCATCCTGCACAACGCCCCGGACCACGGGGAGCCCGTGCTCTGCGGCACCCCCAACTATCCGCCGCTGGTCGAGTCCATCGCACGGCGGCGAGACACCAGGCTCGTACCGCTTCCCTGCCAGGACGGCCAGACGTCACTGGGCCCGCTCATCGCAGCGCTGACGCCGAACACTCCCATGGTCATGCTCCAGACCGCGGCAAACCCCACCGGCGCCGTCGTTTCGGAACAGGAACTGACACAACTGATCCGCGCCGCGGCCCCCACGACGATGATCATCCTGGACGAGTGCCATGAATGGCTCGGTCAGTCCGAACCGCGGTCGGCCGCACGAGCGGCACCGAACGTCATCCGTGTGTCGAGCCTGTCCAAGACCTGGTCCGCGCCCGGGCTGAAGATCGGCTGGTTCCTCGCGGATCAGGCCTTCGTCTCCGCGTACTACGAATACGCTTCAACGGCCTTCGGCGGCCCGCCCTCCTTCTTCTACACCCTGGTCGAGGTCGTGGCCCGGATGGAACGGTGGCTGCTCGAAGGGGTGAGCGCCCCGGGGGCCGGCCACGCGGCCGAGTTCGAGAAGGCGTACCGGATAGACCTGGACCGATTGCAGGACGCCTATCGGACCTATCGGAGCGAACGGCTGTTCAGGCAGGAATCCCTGACCACCTTGCGCGAAGCAACCACCACCCGCCTCAGTGAGGCTTCGGGCGCGGTGATCGTGCCACGCTGCTCCATCAACACCACCGTGGAGTTCCCCGGCTGGGAGGACTCCTATCTGTGCTTCCGCGATGTTCTGCGCGAGACGGGCGTATCGGTGTTCCCCGGCATCCTGACGTTCGGTCTGTCCGGCGGAGCAGTCCGCATCACCACCGCGCGCCCCTGGGACCAACTGTCCGACGCGATCACCCGCATCGGCTCCTATCTCGCGGTGCCCGTGGGATGACCGAGGAAGGAGACACACATGACAGAGTTCTTCCACGCCGGCCGCAAGGTCGTCCTGGGGATGATCCATCTCAAACCGTTGCCCGGCACCCCGTTCCATTCCGAGGGAAGCCTCGGGCAGATTCTCGACACCGCCGTCCGCTCGGCGATCGCGCTCCGGGACGGGGGTGCGGACGGCTGCCTGATTCAGACGGTGGACCGGGTCTACAGCGTCGAGAACGAGTCGGACCCCGCCCGCATCGCAGCCATGGCCCTCATCGTGCGGGCGGTCGTCGAAGCCACCGGCGGGGACGGCTTCCGGGTCGGTGTCCAACTGATGCGCAACGCCGTGCACGCCTCTCTGGCGGTGGCCAAGGTGACCGAGGCCGACTTCGTCCGCGTCGGCACGCTGGTGGGGGCCACGCTCACCGCACAGGGATTGGTGCAGGCCAATCCGCTCGATGTCATGGAGTACCGCCGGAAGATCCACGCACAAGACGTGAGGATCATCGCGGACGCGGACTCCATGCACTTCAGCTGGCTGGGCAGCGGCAGACCCACCGGCCGGGTGGCCAAAGACGCACAGCAGGCAGGCGCCGACGCGATCTGCGTCTCTCACCCCGAAGAGCAACGGATGCTCGACATGGTCGCTTCGGCGCGCGAGTTGGCTCCCGACATGCCCGTGCTTCTCGCCGGCAACACCACGCACGAGAACGCGGCGAGACTGCTGGCCGTCGCGGACGGAGCGTTCGTCGGCACCTGTCTGGAACGGGACGGCTGGGGAGGCCCCATCGACATCGACCGGGTGAAGGCCTACGTGGAGATCGTCCGCGGCCTGGAGCAGTGACACCACCTCGACCGTGGCTGCGCTCGACAACGAAAGAGGGGACACACGCGTGGAGACGATGGAACCCGAGGTGATGGTGCGCCAGGTCGACAGCCTCGCCGTCGACCTGCGGGACTCGGTCGGCCCGGTGAGTCAGGAAAGGGACGCCCTGTTCGCCGCGGCGGACTGGGCCTCGGTGGGGTCCGTGCACCTTGTCGGTGACGGCGACTCGTACTACGCGGCCCAGGCGGCCGAACTGGCTTTCCGGACGCTTGCCCGGACCAGCTGCGTCGCGACGGCGGCGCTGGGATTCCTGGAGTACGAGGCGCCGTGGTTGCGCCTGCACGGCCCCGGCAGACCCCTGGTCGTCGGCATCTCGGCGTCGGGCTCCACACCGCGGGTCGTCCAGGCGGTCGCCCGGGCCCGGCAGCACGGCGCACTGACCCTCGCGCTGACCGGTGTGCCCGGCAGCCCGTTGGCCCAGACGGCCGACCACACGCTCTCGCTGTGCCTGTCGCGGCCCGAGCGCTCCCCCGGGATCCGTACGTACCAGGCCAGCCTGCTGGGTCTGCTGCTGCTGGCGGTACGACTCGGCGAGGTCCGGGGGAACCACTCCGCCAGTCGAAGTCAGGAGTTGGACAGGGAGCTGAGCGCGCTGCACGAGGGCCTCGCGGCCACCGTCGACTTGTTGGGGGACCGGTGCCGGCAGGTCGCGGACCTGGTGAGCGAGGCCCCCGTGGCGATGACGGTCGGTAGCGGGCCCGGCTTCGGCACCGCGTTGTTCTGCGCTGCCAAACTCATCGAGGGGGCAGGTGTCTTCGCCCGCGGCCAGGACCTGGAGGAGTGGCACCATGTGGAACGGTTCGCCCGCCCCCACGACATGCCCTTGTTCGTCATCGCGCCCCCGGGTCGCTCCTACTGGAGAGCGGTGGAGGTCGCAGCCAAGGCGGCGGAACTCGGCAGGCGGGTCGTCGCGGTGACGCACCGGGACGACCTGGCGATAGCCCGCCATGCCAGTGCTGTGCTGCCCGTGGCGGTGCGCTCCCGGGAGGAGTTCTCACCCTTGCTGTATCACCTCTTCTCCGGTCTGCTCGCCTGCCGGACGGCGCAGCGCTTGGGGCGCACACCGTTCTGCGCCGGCGGGGCCGCCGAAAGCACGACTACGCCGTGACGGTACGGTCGCCATCGGTTCCGGCGCGGCCGGCGGCCGTGGCCCCCGTACTTCACCCCGCTTCGTGAAGCCCTTCGTCGGCATGCGCCTCACTGCGTGCCGAGAGCGGCTTGAGGACCTTCCAGCCGCTGTCCGGCTCACTGGCCACGGCATATTCGGACCGGGTGGCCTGGTGCGTCGCCTTGCAGACCCGGATCTCACCGGGGGAAGTGAATCTCAGAAGCTGAGAGCACCGATCCATCACGCCGCCGGTCACCGTCATCCGCAGTTCATTCCCGCTGCCCGTCCCGTATTGCAGGAGCGCTTCTCCGGTGGCCACGGCGATTCTCGCCCGTACGGTATATTTGTGACCGGTGGCACCGAGCCGAGGTCCAAGGCTCAAATTCCGCCGAATCGCCGTGGCCGCCTGCATCGCATGCTGTGCATGATCCCTGCTGAGATTGCCGCCTCGGAAGAAGCTGAAGGATATGTCTCCCATTCCGAGGCGGATTTCTCCGCCGTTCTTCTCGAACTCGCGGTGAATCTCCGCAGTGAAGTCATGCACTATTTGAGCCGTTTCCTCAGGTGTTGGCTCACCCACTGAAAACCCGACCTGAATTTTCACCATGACGACGCTGATCAGCTCCTGCCGGCGATCCACCGCGGGTACGGGCAGGGGGACAACACCTTCGTGGCGCTGCGGTCGGGCAGCCGCGGCGGTGTCGTCCGCCGAAGAGCGCAGGAGTAGCTCGCGGGACGAGGCGTGCTGGGTCGAGGGGATGGTGGGCAGCAGTGAGAGCGCCGGGTCCTGGGTGATGATGGCCGTCTGTATGGCCTTGAGGTCGCGGCCCGGCTCCAGACCGAATTCTTCGTCGAGCAAGGACCGGATGTGCTGGTACAGCCCGAGTGCGTCGAGTTGCCGACCGCATCGGTAGAGGCCGACCATGAGCTGTCCTGCCAGCCTCTCCCGTGACGGGTGGCGCATATGCAGGTTCTCCATCTCCTCGAGAACCGCTCGGTGGCGCCCCAGCGCCAGTTCTGCCTCGAAGCAGTCCTCGCGGACGTTCAGAACGAAGTTCTCAAGATTTTCGATCTCCGGCCAGACGACCCCCTCTTCGACCAACTCCGGCAGGATCGGTCCTCTCGGCAGGCTGAGGGCGGCTCGCAGTGTCTTCCGTGCCGGCTCGAATTCACCGTCGGCGAGGGCTGCCCGGCCGGCTGCGGCAAGTTGCTGGAAACATGAAAGATCGACGTCCTTGGCGGCGACCCGCAAAAGGTAGCCGGGCGGATGGGTCAACAGGATGGGATCACCCTGTGTCTGGCCCCCGCTCATCATGCGTCGCACATCGGACACCGCGTTCTGGAGCATTTTGCGAGCCGTCGCGGGGGAGCCCGAGGGCCACAAGCCATTGACGAGATGACTGGTCGGGACCACCCGGTTGGAGTACAGGAGCAACAGACTCATCAAACCACGTTTGACGAAGCCGCCCAGCTGTATTTGCTCGCCCGCTTGCGTCACATTCAGTTCCCCCAGGACCTGGAATTTCATAGCACGCAACCTTCCGCCGATATGGTGGTCTTCGCCTGTCCGCGGCTCGCGGAATCAGGAACCCGTGCTGTTCCAGTCGTCCGTGTGCGCGGTGTCGTCCGTCGTCCCGTCGGTCAACAGCGTGGTGTTCGCAGCACTGGTCGAAGCGCGGCCGGTCGACTGAGCGGCAGTGACAGCCCCCATCAGGAGGGCGGTCACTGCGATCAAGGCGGCCAGCGGCGCCACGGTGAAGAGGGCGGGCTTGCGCGGGTCGGAGTCGGCTGTCTGTGCCTGGGTCATCGGTCTGCCCTTTCGGTGGTCCGGGGGTGTCGTAAGGAGACTCCCAGCCCGTGGTCACCGTGGAATCAGTCGTTGAACGAGACCAGATATACGCAGGGTCGACGCACCATCGCAGCCGATGGGCCGGCGTCGATCGAGCGGGCCGACGGGATCTGTGAGCTGCGGCCACCCGCCGGCAGAGGCGCAGCCGAGAGTCGCAGCCGTTCGGACGGGGTGCGCGAGCCTTCACGCGTCTCGCCGTCCACCGAAGCGAATCTGCTGAATTCAGAAAATCGACATGATCTGCAGCGCACGGCTCTGATACCTTGCCAGGAATTCCGGCTTTCGTGGAGCATTGCACAGGGTGTCAACCAGCAGTGCCATGGACGCCACCGTGTGATCACTCCAGTCATTCAGGAAATGGACGGATAGTGACATGACGCGTGTTGTCATTGTGTCGGATTGCACCGACGTCGCATTCTTGGAGATGCGCCTGGCTATTCAGAGAGCCGCGTCCGCCGTCGCTCCCGGCACCGATGTCAAAATTGAGCCGCTGGTGGCGGTCCAGGCGTTCTCGGAGATCAACGCAGCCTTCCTGATGCGACTGGTCGCCGAGCTGGCCGATCCCGGCACGCTGATCATGTGCGTGCTCAACAGCCTTCCATTGAGGACAGAACGCCTCGTGGGCCGCACGGTACGAGGCGATCTGCTGTTCGCGGGGGCGAACACCGGCGCCGTCGGCTGGCTTGCCGAGGACTTCGGGGTGGCCGAGTGCTATCACGTCGATGATCCGGCATTTGTCCCGTTCGGTGGCAAGGCGGTATACGCCCCGATTGTGGGAGCCGTCGCCGCCGGTCGTCCATTGGCTACCGCGGGAGAGCCTTTCCCGTCTCGATCCGTGCGCCGAACGCCGGTGGCTGAGGGCGTCATTGTCCACGTCGACAACTTCGGCAACGCTAAATTCCCGTTCCGCGCCCGCGGCCTACGCCCGGGCGATCATTTGAGAGTCGACGTCGGTGGCCAGACGTTGGACGCCGTCTATGGAACTCGGATGATGGACGAGGAGGACGGCACCTGGGTGGTCTACCCTGGAAGTTCCCTGGGGCTCCATGAACTCGGTCAAGTCCGCGCAAGAGGACTGCTGGACTACCCTTGCGGTGCCGGCCACAGTCTGCATATCCGCCGTGGAGCCCATGAATACGTGGAACTGGGCAACCGGCGCGGAGCCGGGGACTGACTTCTCCAGGCGAGGGCGTAGGTGAACAGCCGTCGTCTCATCGATCCACGGAACCGCAGGTCCAGGGGGAGAGGCCGCACATCATGTCGGGAATATCCAATAATTCAGCAGTCGAAGTGCGGAAGTTCTTCGAGCGCAAGGCCATCGGATACGACGAGAACTGGCGTGGCGCCTACGGAAAGCTGGTGGATGCCCTGCAGTGGGAGGCGTTGGAGCTGTCGGTTTTCTCCCGCCTGCCCCACGGTTTCAGGTTCCTGGACCTAGGCGGTGGAGCCGGTCGGTGGACCCACCAGATCGCCACCGAGCATCCGGAGAGTACCGGCATGCTCTACGACCTGACGGCAGGACTGGTCGACCAGGCTTCAGATCGGGCGGTTCGGCATGGTTACGACCATCGGGTCCGGTACCGGCGGGGTGATGTGCACGACGCGGCGGACCTCTTGTCGGGGGAGACCTTCGATCTGATCCTGAACAGCCACCACTTGCTCGGCTTCGTCCCCGATCCTGGGGCGGTGATCTCATCGCTCACCCGGTTGTTGTCGGTGGACGGGCTGATGGTCTCTCTCCTGCCGAGCCGCTGGCACGCCGCCTTCGAGGAACTGACCCTGGGCGACCCCGAGAAGACGGAGCAGAGTCTGGCGGGCCGGCATTGGGCCGCCAATACCGCGCCTTACAGGCATCTCTTCACGCCTGGGGAGATCAGGGCGGCGCACGTCTCCTCGAATCTCAGTATCGACCTGCTCAGCGGGTTTCCCAGTCTCATCTATCCGGACATCTCCGACGCATTCCCTCGTGGCTCGGAGCAAGTTCTGCAGAACGAGGACGTCTTCAGGCGTGTTCTGGCCATGGAGAAGGAACTGCTCATCGATCCCGACTCGCGAGGCCGGGGCGTCAATCTGTTTGTCGTGGCCTCCCGGGCAGCACCTGACATCCGCTGAGCGGACTGCCTTCCGCCGCGCCCCGCGCCTCAGGGCTGTTGAGAGCCGTCAGGACTCCTACCCGTGGGGGGCGCGACGGGAGCTGTCCGACATCAGAAGAGGGTCGCAGGCCGGCGAGGACCTCCTGAGCGCGTGCGAGGTTCTCCTGAGCGGCCGGTTCCTGTCCGAGATCTCGCAGTACGTTGCCCAGCACGGTGAGCGCCTGAGTGAGATTGTTCCGATCAGCCATCTCCTCGCAGAGCTTGACCGATATTTGGGCCTCCGCCTTGGCCCGATCGAGGTGTTTCACGACTCTCAGTGACTCCGCGAGGCGGAGTCGGGCGTGGCCTTCACGAGCACGCAGTCCGTTGGAGATGCAGAGAGTCAAACACTCTTCGAACCAGTTGACGGCCAGTTCGTGGTTGCCGAGGCGGCGGCCTGCCAGTCCGAATATGTAGTAGGCATAGGAGATCCCCTCGACGTCATCCGGTGAGACCACCTCGTCGAGAACCTGTTGGCAGATTCGCTCGGCTTCGAGCGGCTCGCCCATGTGCACCTTCGACAGAGCCATGTTCAAGGTGGTGGCCGTCTCGCCTGAGGTGTGACCGAGGCGTCGAGCGAGGTCCACGGCCTTCTCATAGGACTCGATGGCTTCGTTGTACTTCTGCTGCATCTGCTTGGCCAGTCCCAGGTCGTTGAGCGCCTGGCGAAGGATGACCAGGTCGTCAGAGCTGTGACACAGCCGGACGGCGATCGATGCCTGCTGTTCTGCGCGGGCGAACTGGTTCATCGCAAGTTCGAGGTGGCCGCGGAGGAAGCGCACCCTGCCTACGAGGAACGGATCCTGCGATGTCGCGACGGCTCTTTCCAGCATGTCGACCGCTTTTTGGAAGAGGTCGTGGCTCAGAGCCCCCCGGAAGGCGCTCAGCGCGATCAACAGATCTACGCAGAGCCGTAATTGGGTGTGAACGACGGGCGGCGGCATGTGCTCCCGCGGTTCGGACCCGACCACCATGCCCCGAGCCAGTTGTTGTACGAGGTCGAGTGCGCACTCGCCGTGCTCGGCGACCCAGTCGCGAGCCTCAGCGGGATCGCCCAACTGTGCACCCCGCCCCAGCGTCGCGCTGATCGCACCCTCCATGGGGTCCCCCGGCACCACCCGGGCGAAGCCATTCTTGGCCGAGGCGAGCAGGTAGTCCAACAGCCGTGCCTTCGCCTGTACTTGCTCGGAGGGGAGTGCTTTGCAGCGGGCGAAGTCACGGAGCAGGCTGTGGAATCGGTACCGCCCGGGCGAGGGCGACTCCAGCATGGCCTGGTCGACCAGCGCCTCGAGCAGCGTCTCCGCATCCCCGTCCGTCAAGTCCAGCAGCACAGCCGCGCAGGAGAGCGAGAGCGAGGGACTGTCGACGATCGCCGTCCTGCGAAGCGCGATCGCTTGCTCCTCGGACAGATGGCGATAAGTCAGGTCGAAGATGGCGGAGATCGTCATGCTCCCTGACCTGAGCTCTTCGATGCGCTTGAACTTGTCGGCGAGGCGCATGCTGAGTGACTGCAGAGACCAGTTGGGCCGGGCGGTCAGTCGTGCGGCGACGATCCGGATGGCGAGCGGCAGCATCGCGCACGACTCGACGATCTCCTGCGCCACGGCGTGCTCGGCTTCGATTCGTTCGGAACCGATGGTGCGGGCCATGAAATCGAGTGCTTCAGAGGGGGAGAACGCCGGCACATCCACCTGTAACGCGGGCAGGCCGGGGAGTCGAGTCCGGGTGGTGATGAGCACACCGCATTCCGCTGAACCCGGGAGCAGGGGACGAACCTGTTCGGCGTTGACCGCATCGTCGAGAACGAGGAGGATGCGGCGCCGACTGAGCATGGTGCGCAGCAGGGCGGTCCGCGCCTTCACGGCCGCTGGGACATCGTCGCGGCGCAGGCCGAGTGAGACCAGGAATTCCGCCAGCACATCGTCCGGCTGTACCGGTCCGCCGTCACCGGCCCGCAGATTGGCGTACAGCTGACCCTCTGGGTACGAGTCCCGGATGGTATGGGCGACATGCAGGGCGAGGGCCGACTTTCCGACGCCGGCCATGCCTACCAGAACCACGACAGGCAGCGCGGATCGGTGAGGGGTGTTCATCAGTGAACTGATCGTCAGGGTGAGATGGCTGCGCCCCGTGAAGTCCGTCAGGTCGGGGGGCAGCTGGCCCGGGCAGGGATAGGGCATGTCGTCGCGGTCCTGCGGCGACATACGAGTCTGCGCGGCGGGTGCGGGTTCCTTGCCGACCGCAGGCGCCGGTTCGTCCGCCGGCGCCGCTCTCTCCGACTTGCGAGGGGGCCTGGTCTCCAGTAACTCCTCGTCCCCGGCCAGGACGCGACGGTGCAGCGCATTCAGTTCCGGCCCCGGCTCCACACCCAACTCGTCGATCAGTACGCGACGCGCTTGGCGGAACGTGTCGAGGGCGTCGGCTCTTCGGCCCGACTGGTACTGAGCCTGAATGAGCAGCGTGTACAAGCGCTCCCGGAACGGGTACTGGTCGATCAACCCCGGAAGCTCGGAGATGTACCGAAGTCCGTGACCGAGGGCGAGACCTACCGCCATACGTTCTTCCTGGAGATAAAGGCGTACTTCGTTCAGCCTGTCCCGTTGACGCGCGGCGAAAGGGCCGGGAATCGCTGTGAGGGGCTCGCCGTGCCACAGCGAAAGCGCCTCTTCCAGGAGGTCGTAGGCGTCTTCGAAGTCGTGCGCCTGGCGGGCCTGTCGGGCCTGACGGGCCAGGTTCTCGGCCTCTTCGAAGTCGACGTAGTGGCCGTCCAGGACCAACTGGTAACCGTCGCCCACTGACACCAGTGTGCTGGGAAACTTTGTGTCGTCCTCAAGTACCTTGCGCAGTCGCCACGCGTAGGTGCGTAAGGTTCTTATCGCAGAGGTCGGTGTATCGGACCCCCATAACGCCTCGATGAGAGTTGCCGCGTCGGCGGTTCTGCCGTCCCTGAGGAGCAATGCCACGAAGAGGGCCTGTTGTTGGGGAGTGCCCAGATTCAACCGTTGTTCGTCACGGTGCAGTTGCAGTAGGCCGAGGAGGGAAACCCGTAGGTTTGGCACGCTGCGTCCTAACTGCAGAGGATTCCTTGGGGCCGTGAACATCTGGAGTCGAGTAGCAAAGATCAGCGTAACTGATCACGCTGCTCAGCGAGTGCCTTCCGGATGGTCTGCTCGGCAGGCGACGAGCCCCGAACGGCCCCCAGCGGTGCGGTCGGACGGCTAGGAAGCGGCGTCAGCCCACGGGCGTGGCGGGAACCGGGATTCCCGCGGCTGCATCCGTGTCCCCAGAGCCACTCCGAGCTGGAAGCGGTTGTCCACGCCAAGCCGGTCCATGAGACTTCGCAGAATGTTCGTCACGGTACGGGAACTGATGCCCAGGCAGTCGGCCGCGCTGGCGTCCGTGTGCCCGGCCAGCAGCAGGAGTATGAGCTTGTGCTGTCTTTGATCGAGTGCCAGGTGGGGTGTGGGTCTGCGCTCCGCTTGATGGTGTGAACGGAGAGCCGACCGTGGACTCGGCGTCTTTTTCACGAAAACTCCCGTGCTTCGTGATGTCCTGTCACTCGGGCGATGCTCGCAGGACCGGATCTACGAGCAGTCGGCGTCGGGTCAATGCCCCCGCGTGCAGACGGGACGGCATCGTTCGGCTGACGATCCTCCGTTGATGCACGGGTCTTAGATTCCTCTTCGCTGCCCTGGCTCCGCTGCGCCGGGGCCGGACATCACCCACACCAGGCCCCGACGCTCCCTTGGGCGTCCCCATGTCGCGCTTCGCCGGAGGCATCCCGTGAAAGACATTCTCGACGCCGTCATGATGTCCGGAAGCACGTCCGCCGACTTCGCCGCTCTGCAACTCCCCGAGTCCTACCGCGCGATCACCGTGCACAAGGACGAGACGGAGATGTTCGCGGGCCTGGAGAC
>NZ_JBSFEV010000058.1:0-34557 GCF_053594615.1 Streptomyces sp. NPDC001858 | reverse complement strand
CAACACGCGGAACGGCAGTCCCATGCTGGCCGTGGCCTCGCGGGCCTCGAAAACGGTCAGATTCTGGGACGCCGCGGGGAACTGCGCGACCAGCGGAGCGCTCAGCGCGGGGCCATCCGCAGCGCGCCGTCCATGCGGATGGTCTCGCCGTTGAGGTAGTCGTGGTCGACGATCGCCAGCGCCAGCCGGGCGTACTCCTCGGGCCGGGCCAGCCGCTGCGGGAAGGGCACGCCGGCCGCGAGCGAGGCGCGGAACTCCTCCGACACCGTGGCCAGCATGGGCGTCTCGACGATGCCCGGGGCGATGGTGCACACCCGGATGCCGTACTGCGCGAGGTCACGGGCGGCCGGCAGGGTCAGCCCGACGACGCCGCCCTTGGACGACGCGTAGGCGGCCTGGCCGACCTGGCCGTCGTACGCGGCGATGGAGGCCGTGTTGACGATGACGCCCCGCTGGCCGTGCCCGTCGGCCTCGGTCTCGGCGATGGCCTCCGAGGCGAGCGCCAGCACGTTGAAGGTGCCGATCAGGTTGATCTGGATCACCTTGGCGTACAGGCCCAGGTCGTGCAGGCCCTTCTTGCCGAGGATCCGCGCCGACGGGCCGATGCCGGCGCAGTTGACGACCGTCCGCAGCGGAACGCCGGACCCCGCCGCGGCGACCACGGCGGCGCGCACCTGCTCGGGGTCGGTGACGTCGGCGGGGACGTAGGTGACGCCGTCGATCTCGGGCGCCTGGTCGATGCCGTCCTTCAGATCGAGGGCGAAGACCCGGGCGCCGCGCTCGGCGAGCGCCTTCGCGGTGGCCGCGCCGAGGCCGGACGCCCCTCCGGTGACGAGGGCGGCGGTGTGGGCGAGCTGCATCATCACTCCTTGCCGAGGACGGTGAGCACACCGCCCTCGTCGCGGTCCAGCGCACGGGAGATGATCATGCGCTGGATCTGGTTGGTGCCTTCGAAGATCTGCATGACCTTGGCCTCGCGCATATAACGCTCCACGGGGAAGTCACGGGTGTACCCGTACCCCCCGAGGACCTGCACGGCGTCCGTGGTCACCTTCATGGCATTGTCCGTGGCCACGAGTTTGGCGATCGACGCCTCCCGTGTGAAGGGCAGGCCGAGGTCCTTCAACCGGGCAGCGGACAGCGCGCTGGCGCGGGCCGACTCGATCGCGGCGCTCATGTCGGCGAGCACGAACGCCAGCCCCTGGTGCTCGATGATCGGCTTGCCGAAGGTCTCCCGCTCGCGGGCGTAGCGCAGCGCGTGGTCGAGGGCGCCCTGGGCGAGGCCGCAGGCCACGGCGGCGATGCCGAGCCGGCCGTGGTCGAGGGAGGCGAGCGCGATCTTCAGCCCCTGCCCCTCCTCGCCTATCCGGCGCTCCACGGGCACCCGCACGTCCTCCAGGCGCATGGTCGCGGTCGCCGAGCCGGTCAGGCCCATCTTCCGCTCCGGCGGGTCGGCGCTGAGCCCCGGGGCGTCGGCCGGGACGAGGAAGCAGGAGATGCCGCGGCTGCGGTCGTCGGAGGTCCGGGCCATGACCGTGTAGAAGTCGGCATGGCCCCCGTGCGTGGTCCAGGCCTTGGTCCCGTTCAGCACATAGCTGTCGCCGTCGCGCACCGCGCGCGTGCGCATGGCCGCCGGGTCGGAGCCGGCGTGCGGCTCGGACAGGCAGTACGCGCCGAGCAGCTCACCGCTCAGCATGTCGGGCAGCCACCTGCGCCGCTGCTCGTCGGTGCCGAAGCGGGCGAGCGGGAAGCAGGACAGGGCGTGCACGGAGATGCCCACGGCCACGCTCGACCAGACGGCCGCGACCTCCTCCAGCACCTGGAGGTAGACCTCGTACGGCTGGTCCGCCCCGCCGTCCCGCTCGGCGAAGGGCAGCCCGAGCAGACCACTGCGCCCGAGCGTGCGGAAGACGTCCCTGGGGAACGCTTCGTCCGCCTCCGCGCCGGCGACGCGGGGTGCGAGTTCCTTGGCGGCGAGGGTGCGTGTGAGCTGGATGAGCTCGACGGCTTCCTCGGTCGGCAGGGCGCGAGTGGCAGGCATGGTGACCCTCCACGAAATAGGACCGGGGTGATACCGGAAATGATACTGGGGTGCGTACGAACGTATCATCAACAGTACGGTCACAGCGCGGGGAGCGAGAACCCGAATCAGCCAGGTTTTCGGACTCGGAGGGCTTCAGGGCTTCAGAGCTTCAGGGCTTCAGGGTGAGACGGCGTGCACGATCAGCGAGGCCAGCTGTTCATAGGCCTCGGCGTCGGTCAGCCCGGTGCGCGTCTTGAGCTCGCCCTGCTGGATCTGGCGCATGGTGGCGGCGGCGACCTCGCCGACGAACGCGGTGTGCACCTCGCGGAAGGCGCCGTCCGAGACGCCCTCCGCGATCAGCCGGCGCACCCGCTCCGCGGCCATCCGGGTGTTGGCCTCGTACACCTCGCGGGCGGGCGGGAAGTCCGCCACGTCGTCCAGGAACCGGCGCGAGAGCGGGCGCAGCTGTTCGGCCACGGCGGTCAGGTACACCCGGACGCGGTCCGAGGGGTCGACGGTCTGCGCCACCCGCTTCTCGACGTCCTCGGTCGCCCCGCGGAAGTAGTGCTTGACGGCCTCCACGACCAGCCCCTGCTTGCTGCGGGCGAGCTGGTACAGGGTGGTCTTGGAGCAGCGCAGCTGCTCGGCGAGATCGTCCAGGGTGAGGTGCGCGAACCCCTCCGCCGTCACCAGCGCGACGAGTCGTTCCAGCAGGTCCGCCTGTCGGGCGGTACGGCGGGGGGACGGCATGATGCCAGCGTAGCCCTTGGTTACCAGTCGGTCACTCCCACGCCCTCAGTGCGCCGAGTCGAGCCGGGAGCGCTGGTCCTCGGTGAGCTCCAGGTCGACGGCGGCCAGGTTCTCGTCCAGCTGGGCCACGGACGACGCTCCGGCCAGCGGGACGATGGGCAGCTCCCCGCCCAGCTGCCAGGCCAGCACGACCTGGTTGACGCTCGCGCCGGTCTCCCGGGCGACCTCGTGCAGTACGGCGAGCCGGGCCGGGGCGCCCGGGTGGTCGTAGTCCGGCGGCAGGGGCCGGTCGCGGCGGGTGTAGGCGCCCTTGAGCAGCGGTGAGTAGGCCACCAGGACGAGGCCGGGCTCGGCCCGCAGATAGCCGAGGAGCTCGGGGCCGGCGTGGCCGAGGCTGCCGTCCGGGAAGAGGTCGTCGGGGATGTCGCTGCGCGGGCGCAGATGGCTGTGCTGGTACTGGAGCACCTCGTAGCCGGGCAGACCGGCCGCGGCGGCGAGGGCGCGGGCCCGCTCCACCCGCCACATGGCCTGGTTGCTCACCCCGAGCAGCCCGACCGTGCCCTCCGCGACCAGCTCCGCGAAGCCCTCGACGGTCTCGCGCTGCGGGACGGCGTGGTCGTCGATGTGGGCGTAGAGCAGGTCCAGCTTCTCGACGCCGAGCCGGTCGCGGCTGCGTTCGGCGGACTCGCGGATCACCTTCGCCGAGAGTCCCTCCGGGTTGTCCGTGTAGCTGGTGCCGGGGGCCAGCGGACGGGCGCCGAGCTTGGTCGCGAAGACGATCTCGTCGCCGACGCCCCGGCTGCGCCGCCACCGGCCGAGCAGTTCCTCGCTCTGTCCGCCCTGCCCGCCGTCGGCCCAGAAGGCGTAGTTGTCGGACGTGTCGACGAAGTTCCCGCCGGCCTCGACATAGCGGTCGAGCAGCGCGAAGGACGTGTCCTCGTCGGTCGCCGATCCGAACCACATCGCCCCGAGCGCGAGAACGCTGACCTCGCGGCGGGTGGCCGGGTCGGCGCCTATGGTGCGGTACTTCATGGGGGATCCTCCCGTTCGGCCGGCGTCGGTCGGTCCGCTCCGGCCCGAAGGGGAGTCTTCAACTTGAAGTGCACTTCAGCGCAAGGCCGCACAACAAAAAAAGACCGTCTTCTCAAAGTTGAGAAGACGGTCTCCGACCCGCTGAAGAAAGCTGGTCGGGACGACAGGATTTGAACCTGCGACCCCTTGACCCCCAGTCAAGTGCGCTACCAAGCTGCGCCACGTCCCGATGCGCTGTACACGGTGTGTCCGTGTGGTGGCGCGAACAGCACTTTACCCCACGCCGGGCGCTGCGCCGAAGGCGGCCGGGGCGCGGGACAATCGCCGTATGGACACGACGCGGCACCGGGACGGCGAGGGGCGGGCGCGCAACGCACGGCCGCGGGACGGGCTGGGCCGGCCGCTGCCGTACGGCGCGCCCGGGGTGGAGCGGCAGCCCGAGGGCGTCGTGCGCACGCCGCAGGAGACCGTCGCCGAGGCGCAGACCCTGCTGGACGCCGGAAAGCCGTTCCACGCGCACGAGGTCTTCGAGGACGCCTGGAAGTCGGGCCCCGACGCGGAGCGCGCCCTGTGGCGGGGGCTCGCCCAGCTCGCGGTGGGCCTCACCCACGCGGCCCGGGGGAACCTCATGGGCGGGGCGCGGCTGCTGCGGCGCGGCGCCGGGGCCGTGGAGGAGTGGGCGGCGGGCGCGGGGCCGCAGCGGGGGCGGCCGCACGGGATGGATCTCGCCGGGCTGGTCCGCTGGGCGCGTGAGCTGGCGGACACCGTGGAGCGGACGGGCGCGGCGGTCGACGCGCGGGCGTGGGCGCCGCGGCTGCGCTGACCCGGCCCGGTCACTGTCAGTGGCGTACGGCAGACTCGGGGCGTGCGAAAGATTCATGTCATCGGCATCGGCGCGGGCGACCCCGACCAGCTGACCCTCCAGGCGGTCCGGGCGCTGCGCGGCACGGACGTGTTCTTCGTCCTGGACAAGGGCGAGGTGAAGAGCGACCTGACGCGGCTGCGCCTCGACATGCTGGAAACGCATGTGCCGCAGGGCGGATACCGGGTGGTCGAGGCCCGGGATCCGGAGCGGGACCGCCGGGCGGGCGGCGCGGCCTACTCGCCGGCCGTCGGCGACTGGCGCAGCGCCCGCGCGCAGATCTACGAGCGGCTGATCGCCGAGGAGCTCGGCGAGGACGAGAGCGGCGCGTTCCTGGTCTGGGGCGACCCCGCGCTGTACGACAGCACGCTGGGCATCCTGAAGGAGGTGCTGGACCGGGGCGCGGTGGCCTTCGAGTACGACGTGGTGCCCGGGATCAGCAGTGTCTCGGCGCTCGTCGCCCGGCACCGCACCGGCCTGAACCGGGTGGCGCGGCCGGTGCAGATCACCACCGGCCGGCGGCTCGCGGAGGGCTTCCCGGAGGGGGTGGACGACGTGGTGGTGATGCTGGACGCCCACCAGGCGTTCCGGCAGTACGCCGAGGACGACGTCGACATCTACTGGGGCGCCTACATCGGCACGCCGGACGAGATCCTCGTCTCCGGTCCGATCGCCGAGGCCGGTCCGCGCATCGAGCGGCTGCGCGCCGAGGCCCGCGAGCGCAAGGGCTGGATCATGGACACGTATCTACTGCGCCGCAACCCGGGCCAGGAGTAGCGGCGCCCCCGGCCCTGGGGGCGCGGCGCATGGCGGGTCGTACGGCTACCGCAGCAGCAGTTGCAGGCCGCCGATCACCGTCGCCGCGATCACCAGCTGTTCGAACAGTCGCTGGTTGATGCGGTGGACCGCCCACCTGCCGAGCAGCGCGCCGGGGACGACGAAGACGACGAGCGCGGCGTCCAGGAGCAGCGAGTCGCCGTCGATCAGGCCGAGGCTCGCGCTGAACGGCACCTTCGAGACGTTGACGATCAGGAAGAAGAACGCGGAGGTGCCGAGGAAGCCGAGCTTGCGGAAGCCCGCCGAGAGCAGGTACATCGACATCACCGGGCCGCCCGCGTTGGCGACCATCGTGGTGAAGCCGCCGAGGACGCCGTAGGAGCGGGCCTTGAGCCGGCCGGACCGGGTGACCACGGCGTCGGGTTCGTCCGGCCGCTCGGCGGTGCGGCGTCGCCACACCGTGACGCCCGCCATGAACAGCAGGATCGCGCCGATCGAGGTCCGGACGATCCCGTCGTCGGCCCACACCAGGAAGAGCGTCCCGAAGACCACGCCGGCCGCGACCGCCGGGAACAGCCGCCACAGGGTGGGCCAGTGGGCGTGCCGCCGGTAGGTGAGGACGGCCAGGACGTCGCCGGCGATCAGGATCGGCAGCAGGACGCCCGTGGAGGCGCGGGCGGGCAGGACCGCCGCGAAGATCGCGAGGCTGACCGTGTTGGCGCCGCTGACGGCCGTCTTGGAGAAGCCGACGAGCACCGCCGCGGCGGCGAGCACGGCGAACTCCCAGCCGGTGATGTGCCACAACGTCATCGTGTTCATGCGGAGACCGATGCTACGCACATCTAACGGATGCCCACAGAGCCGTCTCGCCCCCTGGGAAGATCCATGGGCAGCCACGTCCGCCCGGCCGGACGCACTGGAGGAGACATGACCGAGCACGTCCTCGCGGGTGCCCGCGGCACGATCGTCGCGTACGAGTGGCCCCGGGCGCGGCCGCGCCGCCTCGCCGTCCTCGTGCACGGCTACGGCGAGCACGCCGGCCGCTACGAGGAACTCGCCGGTGTGCTGGGCGGGCACGGCGCGGCCGTGTTCGCGCCCGACCTCATGGGGCACGGGAGGTCGGCGGGCGAGCGCGTGGTGATCGAGGACTTCGAGGACGTGGTCAGCGATGTGCACACCGTGGCGCGGCTCGCCCGGGCCGCGCACCCGGGCCTGCCGCTGGTGATGATCGGGCACTCGACGGGCGGCCTGATCGCGGCCCGGTACGCGCAGCGGCACGGCGGCGAGCCCGGCGCCGGGCTCGCCGCGCTGGTGCTGTCCGGCCCGGTGATCGGCGGCTGGGAGACGCCCGGCCGACTGCTGGCGCGGAAGGAGATCCCCGACGTCCCGATCAATCCCGCGGCGCTGTCCCGCGACCCGGCGGTCGGCGCGCGGTACGCGGCGGATCCGCTGGTCTGGCACGGGCCGATGAAGCGGCCGACGCTGGAGGCCTTCGTACGGACCCTGGACCGGGTCGCCGAGGAGGGCGACGTCGGCCCGCTGCCCGTGCTGTGGCTGCACGGGGCGGAGGACCGGCTGGTCCCGCTCGCCGGCAGCCGGATCGGCGTCGAACGGCTGAGCGGCGGCGCCCGGACCGAGCGGATCTACCCCGGGGCCCGCCACGACGTCTTCCACGAGACGAACAAGGCGGAGGTCTTCAGCGACCTGACCCGCTTCCTGGACGAGGTGCTCGGCCCCTGAGACGGCGGCGCCCGGAGCCGATCCCCCCGGCGGTCAGCGCGCGGCGAGGCGGGACAGCGCCGCCGACACCAGGGTGAGCACCCCCGGCGCCAGCACCGACGGGTCCGGTGCGAAGAGCGGGCTGTGGTTGCCCGGCACCGCGGCGAACTTCTCCCTCAGGTCCTCGCCCGGCGCCGCCTCCCACACGTCCGCCGGGGTCGAGGTCACGTACCAGTAGTCGTACGGCACGCCCTGCGGGGCGAGCAGGGAGAAGTCCTCGCTGCCCATCGTCCGGCCGAAGTCGAACACCGTGTGCGCGCCGAAGAGTTCACGGTGCACGGCGGCGATCTCCCCGTCCAGGACAGGGTCGTTGACGGTGTTCGGATAGCCGGGCAGGACGGTGATCTCGGGCGGGACCGGGCAGCCGGCGGCGGCGCACTCCCCCTCGACGACCCGCCGGATCGCGGTCAGGACGCGCTCGCGCACCCGGGTGTCCTGCGTGCGCACGTTCAGCCCGAGCCGGGCCTCGGCGGGAATGATGTTGGACTGCGTACCGGCGTGGAACCGCCCCACCGTCAGCACCACCGACTCGCCGGCCGCGATCTCGCGCGAGACGACGGTCTGCAGCCTGGTCACGAGATACGCGGCCGTCACCACCGGGTCGACGGTCGACTCGGGCCGCGAACCGTGGCCGCCCACGCCGTGCACGACGACGTCGACGTCGTCCGAGGCCGCCAGGGTCAGACCGGGGGTGTGCGGATAGAACCCGGCGAGCCCGGGCGCGACATGCTGGCCGAGCAGCACGTCGGGGCGTGGGAAGCGGGTGTGGACGCCGTCCGCGACCATCGCCGCCGCACCGCCCCCGGCCTCCTCCGCGGGCTGCCCGACCACGACGAGCGTCCCGGACCAGGTCTCCCGGGCGGCGGCGAGCGCCTCGGCCGCGGCCGCCAGCCAGGTGATGTGCAGGTCGTGGCCGCAGGCGTGCATCACACCGGCCACGGTGGAGGCGTGGGCGAGGCCGGTCGCCTCCTGCACGGGCAGCGCGTCCATGTCGCCGCGCAGCCACACCACCGGCCCGTCGCCGTTGGCGAGCACACCGACGACACCGGTGCGGGCCACTCCCTCCGTCACCTCGTACCCGGCCGCGCGCAGCCGGGCGGCGAGCTTCGCGGCGGTGCGGTGCTCCTGGAAGGACAGCTCGGGGTGACGGTGCAGATCCTGGTAGAAGGCTTCCAGGTCACCGGTCTTGAGCCCCGAGGCGATGTCCCTGGTGAGTAGGGCGACGACGTCCGGTTCGGTCATACCGCGCAGCCTACGAGGACGGCCGCGGTGCCCGCACCCCGACCGAAAGCGGTCACAGGCCGGTGACCGGCAGCTCCAGCAGGCGGACGACCGTGCGCAGCACGCCGTTGTCGTTGTTGGACGGCGCCAGATGCCGGGCCCGGCGGACGACCTCGGGGTGGGCGTTGGCCATGGCGAAGGACCACTCGGCGGCGTCCAGCATCTCCAGGTCGTTGAGGTAGTCGCCGAAGACCAGGGTCTGCGCGGGCGTGATGCCCAGCTCCCGCTGGAGCCGGCGCAGGGCGGCGCCCTTGTTCGCGGTGCGGTTCATGACGTCGACCCAGTGCTCGCCGGAGACCACGACCTGGTGGGTGTCCGCGAAGGGCGCCAGCGCCGGGGCGGTGGTCCGCTCGGCGGGCCCGAAGTCGAACAGGGCGACCTTGATCACCTCGTCGTCGACGTCGGCGACGTCCTCGACGACCCGGTGGCGCAGGTAGTACTTGCGGACCTCGGCCAGGAATGCCTCGTCGGCCCGCTCGACGTACGCCGACCGCTTCCCGCAGACGACGGCGCCCACGTCGACGCCATCGGCCGCGAGCCGCCGCACGGCGTCGACGAGCCGGGCGACGACGCCGGGCTCCAGCGGGTCCGAGCTCAGCTCCTCGCCGTCGCGGACCACGTAGGTGCCGTTCTCGGCGATGAACACCATCCCGTCGGCCACCGCGGCGAACTCGCGTTCCAGCGAGGCGTACTGGCGTCCGCTCGCGGGGCTGAACAGCACCCCGCGCTCGCGCAGCCGGGCCAGCACCTCCCAGAGTCCCTCGGGAACCCGCTTGTCGTCGTCGAGGAGCGTGCCGTCCATGTCGGTGACGACCAGGCGTATGTCGGCGGGGCCCGCCGGGGGCTCGGGGGCGGTCAGCCGGGGGGCGTGCGAGTAGGGCATGTCCTGCTTCCTGTACGGGGTCACCGGATTTTCACCCTACCGGGGACGGTGGTGATCATCCGGCGGCACAATGGCCGCACAGTGCCCGTGACACGGGCAGGACCTGGGAAGGGGCGGTCACGTGAGCGGGCCGACGCGACTGGACACCAGCGTGGCGCACAACGCGCGGGTGTGGAACTACTGGATCGGCGGCAAGGACAACTACGAGGTCGACCGGGGGGTCGGCGAGCACGTCGCCGGCATGTTCCCGCTCATCCGGGAGATCGCCCGCGCGGACCGCTGGTTCCTCGGGCAGGCGGTGCGGTTCCTCGCCGAGGAGCGCGGGGTGCGGCAGTTCCTGGACATCGGCACCGGGCTGCCGACGGCCGACAACACCCATGAGATCGCGCAGCGCGTCGCGCCCGAGTCGCGGATCGTGTACGTCGACAACGACCCGATCGTGCTGGCGCACGCGCGCACGCTGCTGACCGGCACGCCCGAGGGCGTCACCGACTACATCGACGCCGATGTGCACGATCCGGCCGCGATCCTCCAACGCGCCTCGGCCACCCTGGACTTCGAGCGCCCCGTCGCGGTGATGATGCTGGGCATCCTGAACTTCGTCCTGGACGTCGAGGAGGCCAAGGCGGTCGTCAACAACGTGATGGCCGAGGTCCCCTCCGGAAGCTTCCTGGTCCTGACGCATCCCACGTACGACGGCGAGGTGGGCGGCGAGGGCCAGATCCCGGCGATGAAGTTCTGGAACGAGAACGCCAAGCCGCCGATCACGGCCCGCAGCGGCGCGGACATCACCGCGTTCTTCGACGGGCTGGAGCTGCTGGAGCCGGGCCTGGTGTCCTGCTCGCGCTGGCGCGGCGAGGCCGACTCCCTCGCGGTGGTGCCGCAGTACGGGGCGGTGGCCGTGAAACCCTGAGGGACATGACGCACGTACCGGATGTATCGGGTCCCCTCGTCCCCGGAAGCACCGCCCGTGGCGGACGTACGACCACCCCTGCCGATCCCGTCCCCGGCGGGCGTCCCGGAGACGTCGAGCGGGCGACCGCGCTCGGCGGCGAGCTGTCCGCGCGGGGCGTGCACGGCGTCGTCCTGGCCTATGTCGACACCGCGGGCGTGACCCGGGTGAAGACGATCCCCAGGGCCGCCCTGGTCTCGGCGGCGGCGTGGGGCGTCGGCATGTCGCCGGTGTTCGACACGTTCCTGGCCAACGACCACATCGTCACCACCGACGTGCTGGGCTCGCCGGACGGCGACCTGCGCCTGTACCCGGACCTCGAGCGGCTGGTGGTCCTGGCGGGGCAGCCCGGCTGGGCGTGGGCGCCGGTCGACCGGATCACCCAGGACGGCGACCGGCACCCGGGCTGCTCCCGCACCTTCCTGCGCCGCGTCGTCGCGGACGCGGCCCGCGAGCACGGCGTCGACTTCAAGGCGGCCATCGAGATCGAATGGGTCCTGGGCCTGGACTCCGCGCCCGCCGGGGAGTTCGTCCCGGCGACCACGGGACCGGCGTACGGGGCGATCCGGCAGGTCGCGCTGAGCGAGTACACGGCCGAGCTGCTGGCCGCCTGCGCGGCGCAGGGCGTGGACGTCGACCAGATCCATCCCGAGTACGCGCCCGGCCAGTTCGAGATCTCGGTGGGCGCCCTGGACCCGGTGGCGGCGGCCGACCGCAGCGTCCTGGTCCGCCAGACGATCCGCGCGGTGGCCCGGCGCCACGGGCTGCGGGTCTCCTTCTCCCCCGCGGTCGTCGCGCAGGGCGTCGGCAACGGCGGCCATGTCCATCTCTCCGGCTGGCGCGACGGCGTGAACCTGCACACCGGCGGCGACCGGCGGCACGGTCTGACGGCCGACGCGGAGGCGTTCGCGGCCGGTGTGCTCGCCCGTCTGCCGGCCCTCACGGCGGTGACCGCGCCGAGCCCGGCGAGCTATCTGCGCCTCAAACCCTCCCAGTGGGCCGGGGTGTTCACCGCCTGGGGTCTGGAGGCCCGCGAGTCGGCGGTGCGCCTGGTGCGGGGCACCGCGGGCCGGCGCGCGGAGCAGGCGAACCTGGAGGTCAAGCCGGTCGATCTGGCCGCCAACCCGTATCTCGCCCTCGGCGCTCTGATCGCCGCCGGGCTGGACGGGCTGGCGGCGGGCGCCGCCCTGCCCGAGGAGACCGCCGGGGATCCGGCCCGGCTCGGCAGCGAGCAGGCCGCGGCCCGGGGCGTGCGCCGGCTGCCGGCCTCGCTCGCCGAGGCCGTCGTCGAGTTCGGGAAGGACGAGGTGCTGCGCGGCGCGCTCGGCCCGGTCCTCGCCGACGCGGTGAGCGCCGTCCGGCAGGGCGAGATCGACGCCGTCGACGGGCTCGACGACGAGCAGGTGGCCGCCGCCTACCGCTGGAAGTACTGAGATGACCGGCGGACCGATCCACGAGGCGCTCGCCGAGCTGGAGTTGGTGGACCACCACTGCCACGGCGTCGTCACCGACCCGCTGGACCGGCCGGCCTTCGAGTCCCTGCTCACCGAGGGCGGCCGGTGGCCCGGCGTCTCGACCTTCGACACCCCGGCCGGGGTGGCCGTCCGCCGCCACTGCGCGCCCCTGCTGGACCTGGAGCACCACGCCCCCGCCGACCTCTATCTGGCCCGGCGGGCCGAACTGGGCCCGCGGGAGGTGAACCGGCGGTTCCTGCGGGCCGCCCGGACCGCCGTGTACTGCGTCGACACCGGGTTCGCCCCGCACCGCGTCACCACCCCCGCCGAACTGGCCGAGGCCGGCGGACCGGCGCTCGCCCACCAGGTCGTGCGGCTGGAGTCCGTCGCGGAGGCCGTGGCCGCGCGGGGCGTCGAGGCCGACGGGTACGCCGACGCGTTCCGGGCCGCCGCGCTGGACGCGGTACGGCGGCCGGGGGTGGTCGCGGTGAAGTCGGTGGCCGCCTACCGCACCGGCTTCGACCTCGACCCGGCCCGGCCCCCGGAGGCCGACGTCACCCGGGCCGCACAGCACTGGCTGGCACGCGGCGGACGGCTGGACGAGCCGGTGCTGGTCCGGCAGCTGCTGTGGACGGCCGTCGAGCTGGGGCTGCCGCTCCAACTGCACACCGGGTTCGGCGACAACGACATCCGGCTGCACCGGGCGGACCCCGCACATCTCACGGACTGGCTGCACCTCACGGCGGGCACGATCCCGGTACTGCTCCTGCACTGCTGGCCCTACCAGCGACAAGCCGCCTACCTGGCCGCGGTGTTCGAGCAGGTGTACCTGGACGTGGGGCTCACGCTGCACCATGTGGGCCCGCCGCGAGCACGGGCGGTGCTGGAGGAGGCGTTGGAGATCACACCGTTCCGCAAACTGCTGTACAGCTCGGACGCCTATGGTGTGGCTGAGTTCTACCGGCTCGGCGCGCTGGCGTTCCGCCGGGGCCTGGGGGATCTGCTCCAGGACCGGGTGGACGCCGACGAACTGGGCCTGCCCGACGCGCTGCGCCTGGCGCGCTGGGCCGGAGCGGACAACGCCCGCCGGGTCTACCGGCTTCCCGACGGACACTGAAAGTATGATCAAGCAATGTCTGACTTGACCGAAACCACGCCGGGTTGGCTGAGCTCCGACGAGCTCGAGATGGCTCGCGCCCGTATGCCGATCCTCTACGTCGAGGCCGTGCCCGTGCGCGTCGACGACAGCGGCGAAGTCACCAGCATCGGCCTGCTGCTGCGGATCGGACCGGACGGCAACGTCAACCGGACCCTGGTCTCCGGCCGGGTCCTGCACCACGAGCGCGTCCGGGACGCCCTGCTGCGCCACCTGGAGAAGGACCTCGGCCCGGTGGCCCTGCCCCGGGTGCCCACCTCGCTCCAGCCGTTCACGGTGGCCGAGTACTTCCCCACGCACGGCGTCACCCCGTACCACGACCCGCGCCAGCACGCGGTGTCGCTGGCCTACATCGTGCCGGTGACCGGCGACTGCCGGCCCCGGCAGGACGCCCTGGACCTGGTGTGGTTCAGCCCGCAGGAGGCCGCGTCGCCCGCGGTGCAGAGCGAGATGCCGGGCGGGCACGGGTTCCTGCTGCGGCAGGCCCTGGCCCACGTCGGCCTCTCGGCCTCCTGACCGGGGATGGTCCCTGCCCAGCGAGCGCTGATCGGGGCCGCGGGGAGCCGCCCCTGCACCCTGGTGGTGTGCCGGGGCTGCTGCTGCGGCGACGCCCGCAAGCACCCGGGCTTCGACCACGTCTGGCAGCTGGAGCGGCTGCGGTCGGCCGCCGCCGCGTCGGGCGCCGCCTTCGCGGTCCGGACGACGGACTGCCTGGGCCCCTGCGACCAGGCCAACGTCATCGTCGTCCAGCCCTCGGCAGCCGGCCGCCGGGCCGGCGGCCGGCCCACCTGGGTCGGCTTCGCCACGGACGACGACTGCACGGAGGAGATCCTGGCCTGGGCGACAGCGGGCGGCCCCGGCATCACCGCCCCGCCCACCACCCTGGAACTGCAGTTCATCCGCCCCCGGAGAAACGCCGGCCCCCGCACCCGCCGCTGAGCTCACCCTCGGCCCGGTCCACGTCGGTGGGGCCGGCCGGCGAAGGTCGGCGAGCTGCGCTCGGGGCGAGATCCGCGCCGGCCATGGGCTCGCCCGTCTCGGTGAGTTGTGCGGCCAGGGCGGCGCGGGCGCGGGCCACGCGTGAGCGGACGGTGCCCACCGGGCAGTCGCTCACCTCGGCCGCCTCCGCGTAGGGCAGTCCCAGCAGCTGGGTCAGCACGAAGGCCTCGCGCCGGTCCTGCGGCAGCGCCGCCAGCAGGTCCAGCAGGACGACGCCGTCGTCGAAGCCGGGCAGTCCGCGCGGCTGGGCCAGCTCCACGGCCGTCTGCCAGTCGGCCTGGTCCGAGAGCCGCGGCCGGGCGGCGGCGGACCGGTAGCTGTCCATCACCGCCCGGCGCGCGATGGACAGCAGCCAGGCCCGTGCCGAGGAACGGCCCTCGAAGCGGTGCAGCGCGCCGAGCGCCCGCAGGAAGGTGTCCTGCGCGAGATCGTCCGCGGCCTGCGGATCGGCGCTGAGATGGGCGACGTATCGCACCACGTCCCGGTGCAGGGCCCGCACGAACCCCTCGACGGCCGCCGCGTCCCCGCCCCGGGCGGCCAGCGCCAGCGCGGTCGTCGACTCGTCGGCCGGCGCGGCCTTGCCGGCCCGCTTGGCGCGCCCGGAGCCGTACGGTGCGCCGAGCGGTGTCCGGTGCTTCTCGGCCTTGGCGGTGTCATGGACCCTGCGGTGCCTGTCGGCCTTGTCGTGCCGTGCGCTCATGGCGCCTGATCCTGGCAGCGCGGCGGTGGGCGTCACGCGGGGTTGGGCGAATCCACAGCCAGACCGGCGGACTCACAGCGAGAGCATCGGGCGGGAACAGCGAGGGGCCGCTTCCGCATTCCTGCGGAAACGGCCTCTCCGACCTGCGATGAAGCTGGTCGGGACGACAGGTGCGCGTCCTTCTCGATCACTCCTCCGGCGAGATGACCGCCCACTGTGCCCGGCTGCACGACACCACGGTCCGCCGGCACTGGGAGAAGGCCCGCAAGGTCAACATCAAGGGCGAGAGCGTCACCGTCGATCCCGAAGGCCGAGGCGACTTGGGCCAAGCAGGGGCTCGGCCGCGTGACCCAGGCCCTGTCCAACGGCTACTGCGGCCTGCCGGTTCAGAAGGTCTGTCCGCATGCCAACGCTTGCTTGACCTGCCCGATGTTCGTCACCACCCCCGAGTTCCTGCCGCAGCACCCGAGCAACGGCAGCAGCAGCTGCAGATCGTCTCGGCCGCCGAGGCCCGCGGCCCCGTGCTCGGCGCTTTCCCGGAGCTGCTCACCTGGCCGGAGGCGCAGGGCCTATCGGAAGGCGGCGATGTGGCGCTGGGCCCAGTCGGCGAAGGTGCGGGGCGCGCGGCCGAGGAGCCGCTCGACGTCGGGGCTGATGCGCTGCTCGGCGAGGGTGGGCTCACCCAGGATGGTCAGCGTGGTCTCGACCACGGGCTCGGGCATGAACCGCAGCATCTGCGCGTGGGCCTCGTCCCGGGTCTGCTCGATGAACCGGACGGGTTCGCCGAGTGCCTCGGCAATCGCCTCGGCCCGCTGGCGGGGTGTGCTGAGG
The DNA here is from genome assembly GCF_053594615.1 of Streptomyces sp. NPDC001858. Classification (NCBI taxonomy): domain Bacteria; kingdom Bacillati; phylum Actinomycetota; class Actinomycetes; order Kitasatosporales; family Streptomycetaceae; genus Streptomyces; species Streptomyces sp. NPDC001858. Next base: position 19,078 of record NZ_JBSFEV010000058.1, on the reverse strand, counting down.
GCGGGCCCCGTCAGCTCGTATGTCTGTCCGGCGTGGCCGTCTTCCCGCAAGGCTGCGGCGGCGACCTCGGCGATGTCGTCCGGGTCGATGGTCGGCAGGCCGATGTCGGCGAACGGCGCGGCGGCGGTCCGTCGGGCGCGCACCGACTCGGCCCAGGCGTACGCGTTGGAGTTGAAGCCTCCGGGCCGCAGGATCGTCCAGTCCATGCCTGACTGCCGGACGGCGTCCTCGATGGACCGTCCCAGGTCCCCGTGAGAGGCCGAATGCGGTCGGGTCGCGACTCCTTGGGAGGACAGCAGGACGACCCGCCCGACGCCGCCGGCCTTGGCGACGTCGAGGATGTCCTGTGGGCTCAGCAGGTGCGCGCTGGGGCCGCCGCTCTGAAGGAACAGCGCGTCGGCCCCGTCGAAAACGGGCCGAAGGCTCTCAGGATCGACCAGGTCTGCCCGCGTGTACTGGACGCTCTCCGGCACGTCCGCGTCCGAGATCCCCCGGGATGTCGCGGTCACCTGCGCACCGGCTGCCGCGAGGGCCTGCACGAGCGATCGGCCGACGTTACCGGTCGCCCCCGTCACTACGAACATGAACAACTCCCGTGTCAATTCAGCATGGTTGTCGCCGCCCGAGCGGGCGGGACCGCCGCGGAGAGCTGCTCTCCTGGCGACTCGGGGACGCTAACACCCTCGGTATAGTAGGTACCTACAGGAAAGTGACTATCCCGATGGGGTGTGCATGGCCGGTGACGCCGACTGGGTGGCAGCCGCTGCGACCGACCCGGAACTCGCCTGTCCGACCAGTGCTGTCGTGGACATCGTGTTCAGCCGGTGGACCACGCCGATCCTGTGGACTCTCCACATGCATGGTCGCCAACGGTTCGTCGAGCTGGAACGACGGATCGGCACGATCACACCAAAGGTACTGACCCAGCGGCTGCGCCAGCTGGAACGCGACGGCATGGTCGTGCGTACGTACCACCCGGAGGTCCCCCCTCGGGTCGAGTACGAGATCAGCGAACTGGGCCGCAGCCTGGCGCCACTCTTCGCGCACCTCGCCGGATGGGCTGCCGGCAACCTGGACAAGGTCGAGCAGGCCCGGCACGACTACGACGCCGTTCCACCCCGGTAGCGCGTCAGCGAGCGGGCTCGATCCTTGTCAGAACTCCCGCTACCTGGTTGACCCGCAAGCAAAACGGGGCGAAGAGCTCGCCGAGAGCTTGAGACACCACGGGCTGCCCGCCCGCGCAGCACGGAACACCGCAATGACGGACGCCCTGGCAGACCTGCCGCCCATGGTCATGACCGACCTGCTCGGCATCCACCCCAAGACAGCCGAACGCCGGGCCGCCCTCGCCGGCGGAAACCGGTCCGCATACGTGGCGGCGCGACGCGCTGCCACGCAGGGCTGGGCCGTGTCTTTCGGATCATCGCGAAAGACGCGGACTGAGGCTCGGCGCGGTCGGGGCTACCGGGGTCGCAGGGCGTGGAGATCCGGCAGATGGCGTTCGCCGACGTGGGACAGGATGGTCTTCCGCCCTTGGCTCTCGCGCAGACGTACGCGCCGCCTCGGTGGGGACGAGTCCGTCTCCACGACGATGTCCTGGATGTCGGGCCAGGCCCACTTCCGCACCCCGGGTGGCCTACTTGGCGGCCCAGCGGCCCAAGTTGTTCCGGTTCCCCTCCGCCGCCCGGCGCGACGCGTCCGGCGATCCCAGCAGACCGTACGGCAGATACCCGGACCGGACACCGAGTTCCCATCCATGGGCCTGGACGGCGAGGCAGGCCAGGGCGAGGGTGCCGAGCGGGAGGAGGGACCGGGGCGCGGGATCACCGGCATCGGCCTCGACACTCTCCCGGTACGCGACCAGCCGGGCGACGAGGGCGTCCTCGAAGGCGTGCTGGTCGTCGTCGACGAGTACGCGGAGCAGCCGCTGGTCCGCGCTCAGCGCGTCGCCGACCTGGTCGAGCCGCCGGGCGGCCTCCGCGCGTTCCCCGGCGTCCGGCTTGCGCAGCGGAACCGTAGGCCAGTCGCGGGGCAGATGCCCGGCCGCCTCGGTGAGATAGGGGCACAGGGCGTCCATGGCGGCGAGGTCGGCGGGGTCGGAGACGGAGGTGTACCGGTTGTAGGGCACGCCGTCACGGATGGCGGGCGCGTAGTCGCCGCGCAGCAGCAGCCCGGTGACCCGCTCCCAGTCCCACACCTGCCCGCTGACGACACACATCTCGAACATGTCGAGCCAGGTCCGCGCGGTGGGCGCCTCCCTGACGACGTCCCGGAAGGTGATGGGCCCGTCCCCGAACTCGTCGTCGTCCGGGTCCGTGCTGATCCGCTCCCCGACGAGGGGGAATCGGAGTTCCTGGTCCCCGTTCGGGAAGCACATGATGCTCAGCACTCCGTGCACACACTCCGCGGCGGTGACGGCGACCGTGCCGGCCGCAGCGTCGAGCCCCGGCTCCGTCACCGTTCGCGCGGCGACATGATCGAGCAGTTCGTCCGCCATGGCCCGGATCAGCGTCGGCGAGATGCTGCCGTACCGCAGCGAGTGCCACCGCGTGTAGGCCCGCCCGTCGATGTCGTCGAGCGCCTCGGCCAACCGCTGCTCGCCGACCTGATGGCATGTCACATTCCGCACGTGCCCCGTCCCTTCATGAACTCCACGACTGGACGCAGCACGTTATCAACGGGCACTGACAGCACTAGAGCCTGTCAGGCGGATCTTCCCGGGCCCGGCGCTCCCGGCAGGGCTGCGTCAGTGGGCGACACCAAGATCGGCCGGACGGTCAGGCGAGCGATGGCCACCGATCGGCGGCCCACTCCAGCCATCCTGACCACCCAGGAGGCGGACCTCCTACCTCATGTCCATCGAGTTCCGTGGCGTCGGGCTCCTCGAACAGCGTCCTCCAGCGCAAGAGGTCCGTCTCGCTCATCACGAAGGTCTGATCAGGGGTGGTCGACTGGCGATGGGCGATCCGAGCACGTTGGGTCTCATGGTCCACCGGCACGTACACCAGTTGACAGGACGCACCCACAGACATCACCAACCAGCGGATCGCGGACCTCTCGTCACGAGACCAGCATCCGAAATCCAAGACCACGTTCGTTCCCAGTTTCAGCGCCTCCAGACCCAGCCGGAGCAGCCGTCCTTCCAGCACCTCGCGCTTCCCGGCCGGCTGCGGATCACCGAACAGCGGGCGCATCCACTCATCCGGCGTCAGCCGCAGCGCGCTGTGCTCCTCGGCCAGCTGTCGAGCTCTCGTGGTCTTTCCGGCCCCGGGCAGGCCAACCGTCAGGAACAGCGTCGTCACGCCCGGATCCTGTCACGAAGGCCAAGTGATCACGGCTTGAGCCAAAGCCGGATCGAGGCCACGGTGACGGTGCCGTGGAAGACATAGGCGTGGTGGAGGCATCCATTGCCCTTCAGGGGTGAGGCCTGCCGGCGGTCTTCTGATAGCGGCTGGTCATGGTGAAACCCAAGTCGTGGTTGCCGCGCATCAAGCAGCGCAGGGTGTCGATGCAGCGGTCGACTGCCTCTGTCCCTGGTGCCGTGAGCTGCAGTTTGTGTGTCAGAACGGGCAGGTCCTCGGTATGGCGGATGAATTCCTCGGCTCGCGAGTTGGCCATCTCGACGGCTATGACCTGTCCCAGAACTGCCGCAGAGCAAGCAACAGCCCCGCGGCGACGGGGCGGTCTCAGGTTTCGAAGCGGTCCGGTCATATCGCTGACCGCCGAAGGGTTTCCCGCCACTCGTCCACCACATCGCGGGACTCGTCCAAGGCGGGATCACGACTTCCGCCGGGTGCGTAGGCCGGGGACCGGTCGGCGCGGAGCGGCACATGGGCGCAGTACCAGGCCCGCTTGGCGCCCGCTTGTTCCGCGTCCGTGCCTGTCCGTAGATGGTCGAGCAGTGCGGTCATGACCCGGCGGCGTCCGAATGCGTAGACCGCTGGTTCGACGAACCAGCGGCAGAAGCTGGGGTCCGGGTCGTAGACAGCTGCTGCCATCAACGGGGCGAAGAACTCTTCGGGCAGGCGGGCGCGTTCGAGCAGTGGCTTGCGCACCGCATGGGCCAGATGCCGTGCGCGGCGTGCTTCCGGCACATCAGCCGCGTTCCCGAGATCCATCAGGCGCGCCACCTCGACTGTGCATGTCAGGAACGAGGGCGCAATTGCCTCGTTGTGCTCTTCATCGGCCATGGCGGCATTCTGGACCGACTCAGGTCGAGACGGTAACGGGGCCGGTGGTTGCTGCTCCGCGAGCGATGGCATGCCGCTCAACTATCACTCCCAGGGTGAAACGATCACGCTGTGGCTGGTGTGCTCACGGCGTCAGTGCCGTCCTGGACAGAGCCCTTCACCGGGCTGAGCTCGCGCTGCTTCGCCAAGTCGGTAACCGCGGCGCGACGCGAGCAAGCCGCAGATCAGCAGCGCGGCCGCCCGTGCTGACGTCCCACCCGAGGTGTGCGATCCGGTGGCAGGGTGGTGGCGCCTGGCGCTGGTCGACGGCGACCACGCTGGTCCGCCTCACCGCCCGCCGGCTGGAATCCGGCGACGAGGTGCGAGGGGAGTCGGGCGCGATCGGTCACGGCCCGTCCGCCGACGAGCTGACCGAGTACCTCTGTGACGAGCTCCGATCCTGGGCGCCCGAGCGGATCCGGCACACGCCATCGCTCATCGTCCACTCGGCCTGGGAGCCGGTTCTCGAGCTGGGCGGACACCTCGAGCTGACCGCGCTCACCGGAATCCATCGGCCCCGCCGAGTATCGCCGGCGGTCAGGCGCCCGTGCGCCGCCATCGCCACTCCTCGCCGCACGAGTTCCGGGCGACTCGGCGCCGGCTCCTAACGACGCGTGCGCCCAGTGACGTTCTGACCACGTGCGCGGGTCCACCGAGGTGCGCTGTCAGTTTCGCGACATCGTCGACCAGGTCGTTGATCGTCATGCGGAGAGGCATCGGGCTGATCCCGCGGGCATCGAAGGTCGCCACCCGGTATACGGCGCCGACCAGCGCCAGGACCTGGTGCAAGGTCCCTACGTTGCCCTGTCGTTGCTTCGTTTCAGTCCAGGCCCAGCACGGCGTCGAGTCCGACCGTCACTCCGGTGAGATTGGGGACGGCGCGCAGCGCGGTGAGCACTCCGGGCATCAGGGACTCGCGCGTTACGGAGTCGTATCGCAGCCTCAGAATTTCGCCGTCGACGCCGAACAGCACCTCTTGCGATGACATGAACCCACGGACTCGGACCGAGTGTACGGAGACTCCCTCGATCCGCCCGCCCCGCACGCCATGCGGGTCGAGGTAGGTGGCATCGGGTGATGGGGCGCAATCCGCCTCGGCACGAGCGCGACCGATCAGTTCGGCCGTGTGCTGCGCCGTTCCCGATGGCGCGTCCACCTTGTCAGGGTGATGCATCTCGATGATCTCGACAGACTCGAAGAACGGGGCGGCCTTTGTGGCGAACTTGGTCATCAGCACCGCACTGATCGAGAAGTTCGGAACGACGAACACGCTGACGTCACCATGGTCGACCAGCGCGGCGCGGATCTGCTCCACAGACTGCTCGTCGAAGCCGGATGTCCCCACCACCACATGAATGCCTTGCTTGATGCACCACTGGACTTGCTCGTGGGCAACGTCCGGTGGCGAGAACACGAGCACGACATCAGCGTTGTGGTCGACGATGTCCTGCACGTCGTCATCAACGTCGATCTCGGCAACCACGGTCAAGTCGGAGCTGGCCTCGATTGCGCGGACCGACGCCACGCCCATCCGCCCTCGGGACCCCAACACAGCAACTCGATTCATATGGTTAGCCTAACCTATGTTGGCCGCCCGGATCCAGAGCGCTTCAGCGGCGCAAGTTCAGCGGCGCAAGCGCCATCAAGCCAAGGGGCTGGGCGAGTTGACGCGCACTGGTTGGCTGCGGATGCGAGCTCTGACATCGCGTCGATGCACCGGATCGTGGCCGCGGCGCGCAAGGCACTCAACGACGCGATGTACGGCGAGGCGCGGTCGATCACCTTCAATCCGGCCGTCAGGCTGCCGCGCACGCTCCGTCGTCCGACTCGTCACATCAGTGGCAGTGGTCCAGAACACACGAACATTCAATTTAGGTAAGGCTAAGCTACATTGCTGCAGGTTGAGCGGCGGACCAAGGACCGGCTGCGGCTCACACGGCACCTGGGTTGACGAGGCAGCTTGGTTCCCGAAGGAATGCGGCTGCCGGTGGGGAGGTGGACATGCGCGATCCGGAGGTTGTTGTGGTGGGCGGCGGAAACGCCGGTTACTGCGCGGCTCACGCGGCGGCCGAGCGCGGGCGACGCGTAGTGCTGCTGGAGAAGGCGCCGCGGGCGCATGCCGGTGGGAACAGCTACTACACCCTGGGTTCGACCCGGATGGTGCACGACGGGCTCGGCGACCTGCTCGAGGTCCTCGATCCTGATGAGCGTCACGCGCGTACTGAGGTCCCGCCGTATCCGGCGGCGGAGTTCCTGGCCGATCTGGAGCGGGTCACCGGAGGGCGGGGCGACAAGGAACTCGCCGAGGCTGTCGTCGAAGGCTCGCGTGACGCCGTCCGCTGGCTGCACGCGTTGGGGCTGCGATTCCAGCTGATGTACGAGCGGCAAGCTCACCAACATCCCGACGGGACCTTCGTGTTCTGGGGTGGATCGCACGTGTGCAACGTCGACGGCGGACCTGGGCTGATGTCGGCCCATGAGCGCGTCGCATCACGACTCGGAGTCGAGGTGCGCTACGACTGCTCGGTCACGGGGCTGATGACCGATGGTGGTTCGGTCGTCGGCGTTCGGATGGGCGATCAGGAGCTGCCGGCGGAGTCGGTGGTGATCGCCAGCGGCGGTTTCGAGGCGAATCCGCAATGGCGTCAGCGCTACCTGGGAGACGGCTGGCAGCACGCGAAGGTGCGTGGCACGCCGTACAACACCGGTGACCTGATCGGCGCGGCACTGGAGATAGGCGCAGATCGTGGAGGCGACTGGTCGACCTGCCACAGCGTTCCGTGGGACGCGTCATTTCCCGAGAACGAGAGCAATCGTGCCTTGACTAACCGGCTCAGCCGGTACGGCTATCCGCTCGGCATCGTCGTCAACCGCCGGGGTCAGCGGTTCTTCGACGAAGGCGCGGACTTTCGCAACTACACGTACGCGAAGTACGGCAAGGTGATCCTCGAACAGCCGGGTTCGGTGGCGTTTCAGGTATTCGATGCGAAGTCGCGCCCGATGCTGGCGGCGTACGAGTACGAGATGCCCGGGATCGTCCCGGTCGTCGCCGACAGCGTCGAAGAGCTTGCCGCGGCCATGGATGTCGATGTCGACGGATTCGTGCGGACGGTTCGGGAGTTCAACTCATCGATCGACACCAGCCGTCCGCTCGATCCGACGATCAAGGACGGCCGCAGCGCAGCGGTGGAGCCCGTCAAGAGCAACTGGGCATCGGCGGTCGAGGCGCCGCCGTACTACGCGTATCCGGTGACTTGTGGAATCAGTTTCACCTTCGGTGGCCTTCGCGGTGACGTTGACGGCCGGGTGCTCGATCGGTCGGGTGAGCCCATCCCCGGACTCTTCGCGTGCGGTGAGACGCTCGGCGGGCTCTTCAGCGCGAACTACCCGACAGGCGCCGGCCTGACCGCGGGAACGGTGATCGGGCGACGTGCCGGCTCGCTCGCCTGAGCCGCTGCTCAGGACGCGTGCACACGTGCGGCCGGAAGCCGCCGTGCGGCCCGTATGCCTCGGGACGAGCGTCGGCCGCCGATCGGACCGGCGATCTCCTCAGAGGTGTGTCGCGGTGGCTTGCGGCACACACCAACCGAGGTTAGGTTTACCTAAGTTGTTGGTGCTATGGTTGGCCCTCGATGAGGGATGGCCGGTCATTGCGCCGTTCGTTCGCGACCTGCGGCAAAAGGGGCCAATACCGGATGACGAAGGATGAGTTGGTCAATGGCGGTGACCGTCGTCCCGGATCGGGAGATGGTGCCGACGGCGAGGTCGACATTCTTGGTATCGGTTTCGGGCCGTCGAATCTGAGCCTGGCGATCGCGATCGAGGAACTCAATGATCGTCGTCGTGCGGGCCGGCGGCTGACGGCGAGATTTATCGATGCCCGGCGGCAGTTCGGGTGGCATGACGGAATGTTGTTGCCGGGCGCGACCATGCAGATCAGTTTCCTGAAAGATCTGGTCTCGCTGCGGACCCCGACCAGTCCGTTCACTTTTCTGAACTACCTGCATGAGCAGGGGCGGGTGTCCGACTTCATCAATCTCAAGACGTTCTTCCCGACGAGACGTGAGTTCCACGGGTACCTGAGCTGGGCCGCGAGCCGGATCGACCTTCCGGTCTCCTACGGTACGAAGGCGACCCGTATCGACTGGAGTGGCGGGAGGTTCGAGGTCACGCTCGAGTCCGTGGTCGACGGCTCGGAGGTGACGAAGGTCGCGGCACGTCATGTGGTGATCGGCTCCGGTAGCCGGCCGGCGCTGCCGGAGGGGATCGTGCCGGGAGCCAGGGTGTTCCACAACCATCAGTTGCTGAACAGGCTCGCCGAGTTGCCCTCGCGGCCGCACGGCCGTTTCCTTGTCGTAGGGTCCGGGCAAAGCGCGGCGGAGGTCGCTGCGTACCTGCACGATTCGTATCCCGATGCCGAAGTACACGCGTCCTTCCGCCGGTACGGCTATACCCCGTCCGATGACACGCCCTACGCCAACCGCATCTTCGATCCGGAGGCGGTCGACGAGTTCTACACGGCACCGCCGGAGCTCAAACAGCAACTGCTGGACTATCACTGGGGGACCAACTACTCCGCCGTCGATGCCGACCTCATCAAGGATCTCTACCGGCGTGAGTACGACGAAAGCACGCGTGGCGTGCGTCGGCTGATCGTGCACCGGGTCACCGGGATCGAGCGGCTCAGCGAGGGCTCCGACGGGGTCACAGTGACGATCCGTGACCTGGGAAACCGGGGCAGCACCACGCTCGAGGTCGACGCTGCCGTCTTCGCCACCGGGTTCCGTCCCACGGACACCCGCAGCATGCTCGGGCCGAGCATTGACGGGTCGTCCTCGTTCGAGGGGGATCTCCCGATCGTCGAGCGTGACTACCGGCTGCGTCTGCGCAGCGTTCCCGAACGGATCTTCCTCAACGGCGGGGTCCTGCACAGTCACGGGTTGACCTCGTCCCTGCTGTCCAACGTCGCGATCCGCGCCGCCGACATTCTGCGTGCGATCACCGGCGAGCAGCCCGATCACCCCGCCGCCCAGGAACGATTGCCTGCTGCGATCCGGACCGACCCCCGATAGGAACAACGAGGAGCAGCACTCATGGCCCAGAACCCGTTCGACGACGACAACGGTTCCTTCTACGCGCTGATCAACCGCGAGGAGCAACACTCGTTGTGGCCGACGTTCAAGCCGGTGCCGGCCGGTTGGAGCATCGCGTACGGCGAACCCGGCGGCAGACCGCGCCAGGAAGTACTCGACTGGATCGACGAGCACTGGACCGACATCCGCCCGAAGTCGTTGCGCGACCACATTTCCCGGTACGAGACACACAACGCCGACAAGGCCGCCGGCACCTCCGATGCCGCCCTTGCGTAGCAAGGCGGCCCGAACATCATCGACTGATCCGCAGAACCCACCCCGCACAACTCATAGAGGAAGAGGAAGCCGGAGATGCTTCGCGAAGTCCTGGGCGGAAAAATCCACCGCGCCACCGTCACCCAGGCCGACTTGCACTACGTGGGTTCGCTGACCCTCGATGAAGACCTCGCGCGTGCCGCGGGCCTGATCGAAGGTGAGAAGGTTCAAGTCGTCGACATCACCAACGGGGCCCGTCTCGAGACCTACATCATCATCGGGCCCGCTGGAAGTGGCGAGATCTGCATCAACGGCGCGGCGGCACATCTCGTCCACCCCGGCGACCTGGTGATCATCATGTCCTTCGTGCTGGCCGAGGAGTCCGAACTGGCCGACTACCAGCCCAAGGTCGTACACGTCGACGCCACCAACCGCATCATCGCCTTGGGCAACGACCTCGCCGAGCCGGTCCCAGGGGCGGACGATCAGGTTTCCTCTCGCGTGAGGTGAGCCTTCGGCGCCAAGCCGGTGATATCGCGAACGGGTGCTTGTGGGCGGCATGGTTCTCCACCGGCACCCGACTCGACCAGTGTGGTTTCACAGTTGGGCTGACGAATCGGGCGTTGCAGCGTGAGTACCCGTGTCTGATCGGCGACTCCGGCACCGGTGAATCGCACCTGGCAACGGACGGCGGGGATGACCTGTCGAATCCGACCGTGCTCCCGAAGTCGGCGGCGGGCCGCCGGTGTTCATAGCTGGCTTTTAAGGTAAGGGTTACCTAATATGATCCGAGGCTTGCGTTGATTTGGCGCGGCCGCATCAGCCCGGAAGAAGATCGGAAAGGCCCGCTCCCAGCATGCCGAAGACCTCACGCCGTCTGACGGTGCACCCCCTGACCCTGCGGGAGGTCGAAGTCGTGCGGGTGGCGGACCTGACGCCGGGGATGCGACGGATCACGCTGAGCGGCAAGCAGCTTGGCGAGTTCACCTCGGCGAACGGCTTCCAGCAGCCGGCCTTCGACTCCCCGGGATTCGATGACGACATCCGTCTGGTGTTCCGTCACCCCGGCCGTGCCGAGCCGGTGCTGCCGGTGCAGCAGGAGAAGGGCGTGGACCTGCCGAGGAACCCGCGGCCCCTGTCGAAGGTCTACACGGTGCGTCGCTGGGACCTTGAGGCAGGCGAGCTGGACGTGGACTTCGTCAGGCACGGCGTCGGCGTGGGTACCACCTGGGCGTACCGCGCCCAGGTCGGTGACCGCATCCACTTCTACGGCCCGAGCGCGTCTCGTGCGCTCCCGCACGACGCGGACTGGCTCCTTGTCGCCGGTGACGACACCGCGATCCCCGCGATCGCCCGCCTGCTCGACGAACTCCCCGACAACGCGCGGGCACAGGTGTTCGTCGAGGTCGCCGAGGATGCTCACCGGCTGGAACTGCGGGCGCTGCCGCACGTCGAGGTGACCTGGTTGGTACGCGACGGCGCCGAGGCGGGCACGACCGGCCTCCTGCGGGACGCGGTCGGGAACACCGACTGGTGGGAGGGCCGCCCGTTCGCCTGGGTCGCCGGGGAGCACACGGCGGTACGGGATCTGCGCCGCCATCTGGTCGAAGACCGGGCAGTGCCGAAGGAGGACATCGAGTTCACCGGATACTGGCGCCGCGGCGAGGTCGTCGTCCTGGAGACCGACGAGGCTGTGCCCGACCCCGAGAAGTCGACCACGCCGTTCGAGAAGCTCCACGAGCTGACCGAGCTGATCCGGCCGATCGCGATCCGCACCGCCGTCGAACTGGGCGTACCCGAGCTGATCTCCCGCGGTGTCACCGGTGTCGCGGACCTGGCCGGCAGGACCGAAAGCGATGAACGAGCGCTGGGCAAGCTGCTGCGCTACCTGCACGCCGTGGGCATCGTGACCGAAGCCGAGCCCGGCCGCTACGGGCTGACGGCGGTGGGCGAGGTCCTGACCAACGAGTTCATGGCCGACACTCTGCACCCTGCCGGGGTGGTGGGCCGGGAGATGCTCGGCGTCCACGGACTCACCGAGTCGATCCGCACCGGCCGTCCCTCCTACGCGTCTGTGACCGGGCAGACCTTCGCCGACGTGCGAGCCGAACAGGGCTACGAGGACCGCTACCTGGAACGCCTGGCGAAGTTCCAGCCCGCGCTGGCTGTGTCGATCGCCGAGTCCGAACTGCTCGCCGGGGTCCGGCATCTGGTGATCCACTCCGGCGGCGCGGGCGCCCAGGCTCGTGAGTTCGTCGCCGTCCACGAAGACCTGCGGGTGACGATCTGCGCGCTGCCCGCCCAGGCCGACTGGCTGTGCCGCGACCTGCCCGCCACCATCCCCGACGAGCAGCAGCGCGCGCGGGTCGGCGTGAACGAGCAATCCGTCTTCGAGCCCGGCCCGGCCTCCGACGCCGTGTTCATCAGCCGCGCCCTCAAAGCCCTGCCCGACCCGGACGCCGCCCACGCACTGCGCCGAGCAGCCGAGAGCCTCCTCCCCGGCGGCCGGGTGCTGCTGATCGAGGAAGTCTTCGACACCGGCGCACTGGACGAGCACGACGGCGAAGCAGACCTGCTCGGCCTCACCGTGCACGGCTCCGGCCTGCGCACCGCGGCCGAACTCGACTCGGTGATCACCCGCGCCGGACTGGTCCGCACAGCCGCACACACCGTCGGTTGGGGCACCACCGTCCACGAACTCGTACCGGCCGACACCCACTGACCCGCCGTGCCCCAATGAACAAGAAAAGGAAAAGCACACCCATGACCACGACACCCCTGAGAGGGCGCGGTGCGGCCCTGACCGCCGCGATCCTGAGCGCCGCGCTCCTCCTCACGGCCTGCGGCAGCTCCGACAACAGTGGCGACAACACTGCCGGCAAGACCGACGAGACCCGCACCGTCAAGGCCGGCAACGGCGACATCAAGATCCCCACCGCCCCGCAGCGGGTCGTCACGATCGGCAACACGGACCTGCCGTTCATCGACATGGGTGGCAAGCCGGTGGGCGTCACCGGGGTTGCCGAGTCCGAACTCAGCTTGTTGCCGCAGGAGCAGCGCGCAACGTTCGAGAAGGCCACGAACCTCGGTGACGAGGTGGACCTCGAAAAGGTCGCCAGCCTCAAGCCGGACCTCATCATGGTCCAGATTCCCGATGCCGAGTTCAAGAAGATCGAGAAGCAACTCGGGACGATCGCCCCGACGGTCTTCTGGGGGCTCGACACCGAGTGGAAGACGCTCGCCGAGTCGATCGCGGAGGCCGGCAACGTGAAGGACGCACTCGACCGCCAGAAGGCGGACTTCGAGGGACGCGTCACGAAGATGAAGCAGACGTACGCGGACGTCATCAAGAACACCAAGTTCGTCAATCTCGACCGCTACTCGAACTCCGATCCCGGGACGTTCGTCATCGCGGACATCGGGTGCGTCGAGATCGCCCAGGACGACATCGGCATGAACTTCCCCAAGGCAGCCGCCGGCGCCGACCCCTTGGCCTACACGGCCTTGCCCTTCGAGCAGATCGCGAAGCTGTCCAAGTACAACGTGATCACCTACCCCGCCGACGCCAAGGGTCAGCCGACCGAGGTCTTCGCTCCGGTGGTCCAGACCAACACCTGGAAGGCGCTGTCAACCGTGAAGTCCGGTGACGCGCTCGGGGTCTTCTGCCCCGGCAACAACTCCTACGGCGCAGTTCTGCGGTACCTGCAGTCGCTCGACACCGCACTGGCGACCCTCCCTGCCAAGCAGTGACGAACCTCGCGCTGCGACGACCCATCGGTCCGGGCACCGGGAAGGTGTCCGGATCGCGTCGTCGTCTGATCGGCCTGGTCGTCGCGCTCGCAGTGCTCCTGGGGTTGCTGGTGGCGAGCATGATGATCGGGTCGACGGCCATCGCGCCCACCGTGGTGTGGGATGCCCTGTTCCATCCGTCGAACGACATCGATCAGTTCGCGATCCGGGACTTCCGGCTGCCGCGCACCATCGTCGGACTGGTCGTGGGTACGGCGCTCGGGGTCGCGGGGGCGTTGATCCAGGCGCTGACCCGCAATCCGCTGGCCGATCCGGGCATCCTCGGAGTGAACGCGGGCGCCACCTTCGCGGTGACGGTCGCCGTGGGGGTGCTCGGAGTCCGCGACATTCAGAGCTACATGTGGTTCGCCTTCGCCGGAGCGCTGATCGTCACACTCGTGGTGCTCGCCCTCGGGTCGACCCGACGCGGCCAATCGCCGATGATGACGGTTCTCGCCGGGGTCTGCGTCGGCCTGGTGCTTCAGGGTGCCGGTTCGGCACTCGAGCTGACCAACCCGGACGCCTTCGACGCGATGCGATCCTGGAACGCGGGTTCGATCGTGAGCCGCCCGCTCGACCTGCTGTGGCCGACCCTGCCGTTCTTCGCGATCGCGCTCATCCTGGCCTTCGTGGTGTCAGGCCCGCTCAACGCCATGGCGCTCGGTGACGAGCTGGCCGTCGCCCAAGGCGTCCGGCTGATGCGCACCCGGATCCTCGCGATCATCGCGCTGACCCTGCTCGCCGGCGGCGCCACCGCGATCGCCGGGCCGATCGGCTTCGTCGGACTGATGGTCCCGCACGTCGCGCGCTGGATCGTCGGCCCGGACCAGCGCTGGATCTTCGCCTACAGCGTGCTGCTGGCCCCGATCCTGCTGCTGGCCTCCGACATTCTCGGGCGGGTCGTGATGCGGCCCGGCGAGATCCCCGTGGGCATCGTCACCGCCTTCGTCGGCGCCCCCGTGCTCATCGCGCTGGTGCGGCAGAAGAAAGCGAGCGGGCTATGAGCGCGCGCAGCGGACTCGATCCGCACGCCGGCTCCTCCCGGACGGCCTGGTCGCCGGGGACGCGCCGCGTGGACTTCGGGCGGCGGATGCTGGTGCTGCGGCGCCGGAGCGTCGCGGTGCGGTTCGATTGGCGCTCGGTCATCGTCTGCTCGGCCCTCGCGCTGGCGATCGCCTGCATGGCCGTGCTCGCGCTGATGACCGGCTCGTACCAGCTCAGTCCAGGCGAGGTGATCTCCGCGCTGACCGGTGGGACGACCGGGCTCGTCCACGACATCGTGGTCGAGTGGCGGCTGCCCCGCGTCGCCGCGGCGGTGGTGTTCGGCGCCGCGCTGGGGGTGAGCGGCGCGATCTTCCAGTCGACGCTGCGCAATCCGCTCGCCGACCCCGGCATCATCGGGTTCACCGACGGCTCCTACACGGGGGCGCTGGTCGTGATCCTCCTCGTCAACGGAACCTACTGGCAGTTGGTCGGCGGAGCCCTGATCGGCGGAATCGCGACGGCTGTCGCCGTGTACCTGCTCGCCTACCGGCGAGGCGTGCAGGGGTTCCGCCTGATCATCGTGGGCCTCGGCCTCTCGGCGATGCTCGGCTCGCTCAACGTCTGGCTGATCCTCAAAGCCGACCTGGACCAGGCGATGGCCGCCGCGGCATGGCGGGCCGGGTCGCTCAACGGCGTCTCCTCGGGCCAGGTCGCCTTCGGCGGCGCCTGCATCGCCGTGCTCCTGCTGCTGGCGGCGATGTCGAGCCGGCAGATGCGGCAACTGGAGCTGGGTGACGATGCGGCCGCGGCCCAGGGAGTGCGGGTCTCGGCAACTCGTCTCGGGCTGATCGTGCTGGGGGTGGCGTTGACGGCGACGGTCACGGCCGCGTCGGGCCCGATCGCGTTCATCTCGCTGGTCGCGCCGCAGATCGGACGCCGGTTGACCCGCAGCGCGGGGATCACCCTCGTTCCCGCCGCCCTGGTCGGCGCGCTGCTCTGTCTGACGGCGGACTACATCGCCCAGCACGTCGCCCCCACCCCGTTGCCGGTCGGCATCATCACCGTCGTGCTCGGCGGTGGGTACCTCGGCTGGCTGCTGATCACCGAGGCCAGGAGACACCTGTGAGCACCCACACCAGCGCCGCCAACGGTCTTGCGGCACCGGGAGACGCACCCGCGTCCACTCCGCACCCGAGCGGCTCACGACTCCACGTGGAGTCGGCGACGATCGGCTACGACAAGCGCGTCATCTCCCGAGAGCTGTCAGTGGCGATCCCCGACGAGTCGTTCACCGTGATCGTGGGTCCGAACGCGTGCGGCAAGTCCACCCTGCTACGCGGCCTGTCCCGGCTGTTGAAACCGTCGGCCGGGCAGGTCGTTCTCGACGGCGCCGACATCCAGTCCTTCAAGACCAAGGAGGTGGCGCGGCGGGTCGGCCTGCTGCCGCAGAGCTCCATCGCCCCCGAGGGCATCACCGTGGGCGATCTGGTGGCCAGGGGCCGGTATCCCCATCAGGGGTTCATCCGGCAGTGGACCGAGGCCGACGAGCAGGCCGTACTGCGGGCGATGGACCAAACCGCGGTCACCGACCTGTCCGCCCGCCTGGTGGACGAGTTGTCGGGTGGTCAGCGCCAGCGGGTGTGGGTGGCCATGGCGCTCGCGCAGCACACGAGCATCATGCTGCTCGACGAGCCGACCACCTTCCTCGACATCACCCATCAGATAGAGCTGATGGAACTGTTCACCGACCTGCACCACGCCGGCCACACCCTGGTCGCCGTGCTGCACGACCTGAACCATGCCGCCCGCTATGCCACCCACCTGATCGCCATGAAAGACGGTCATGTCGTCGCCGAAGGCCCGCCGGCTGAGATCGTGACCGCCGACCTCGTGCACGAGGTCTTCGGACTCCGCTGCCTCGTCGTACCCGATCCGGTCGCCGGTACCCCGTCAGTCGTGCCCTTGGGCCGTGAACGTCCACCAGCGGCACCCGCAACCGAAACGACCTGACCAGCACGGCGCGTTGCAAGGTTAGCCTAACCTTCATTAGTGTTGCAGTGATCCTTGCCTCGGTCGGCTCGACCTGGTCTCGAGAGAAGTGGGTGTGCTTCCGTTGACGGCTTTTGATCGTGTGGAGTTGACTGCGAGCCAGCGGGGCAATTGGGTGGCACGGAAGCTCGCTCCCGAGTCCTCGGTATTCTGCGCAGGTCAGCTGATCTGGCTGAACGGCCCGGTCGATCCGGCCGTGTTCGCATCCTCGGTGAGTACTGTTTTCGCGGAAACCGACGCGTTGCGGGTACGTTTCGGGGACAACGACGGCGTCCCTTTCCAATACGTCGACACCACCACGACACTCTCGACAAAGATCGTCGACGCCGGCCACGGCGACGACCAGATCCGGGTACTGGCCCGCGGGCAACTCACCGCAGCACCAGCCACCGCCGCCGGGGAACCGACGACGAACTCGACCCTTGTCCGTCGCGAGGACGGCACCTGGGCATGGATCCTGATCACCAACATCCTGCTCGTCGACGGCTACAGCATTTCTCTGTTCATCCGCCGCGTCGCCGAGGTCTACTCCGCACAGCAGGCCGGCGATTCGGTCCCGGACCGCTGGTTCGGCACCCTGAAAAACATCACAAACGCCGACAAGCACAACGGTTCCAGTGCCGAAGAAGACGTCACGTACTGGAGCAGTGTCCTCGGAATCGATTACGCCGGCCATGAGATCGTGGAGGACTTGTCCGGGGTCTTCGTGTCGTCGAGTCGACCGGTTGTCGTTCCGATACCTGATGACACCTACTCGAAGGTTCAGCAGTTCGCTCGCGCGGCTCGGGTCTCCTGGACTGATTCCCTGATCGCGTTGTGGGGTGTCTACACCGCTCTGGTCGATGGTCGTGACTGTGTGGCGGTCCGGGTTCCTCTGATGTTGCGAGACGATCGCGAATCGCTGAAAACACCGAGCGCGATCTCAAGGGCAATCCCGGTCGTCACCGAGATCAGCCCGTACGACACCTTCGGAAATGTTCTTGGGATCGTCGCGAGCCAGCTGAAGAATTCGCGGCGTCACACGACGATCGAAGATCATCAGATTGCCCGTCTGTGGCCAGACGGCCAGGCCTCGTACCTCACGTTCCCGACGATCAACATCAGGCTCTTCGAATCGACGCCGCGCCTGGGCGACATCGACGCGGTCTCCGAAACGATCAGCACCGGCCCGGTCGGATCACTCGACCTCGCGATCTACCGCCACCCCGACACCGGAATTCGGCTGGAACTGTCCGCAGGGTCTGCCACGAGCGATCCGCTCGTGCACGCCGAACAATTCAGCCGCTTCCTCAACGCCGTCCTCGACGGGTCCCCGGCCCAAACCCTGCACCAACTGAGCACCGGATTCACACCCGATGCCGATGGTGCGCACTCGGCGTGGGCACGAGGCGAGACGCTCGATGTTGCGCCCGCGACGGTGGACGCACTGGTGCGCCGCCGGGTCGCGGCCGCTCCGGACGCGGTCGCGGTCGTCGCCGACGACGACGGCAGCGAACTCACCTACAGTCAGTTCGATGCACGGGTCAACGCTCTCGCCCACCTCCTGATCGATGGGGGCGTGCGGGTCGGGGACCGGGCCGCGATCGCCATGAAGCGCTCAGTGGACCTGGTCGTGGCGCTTACCGCAGTAATGCGCGCGGGAGCGGCCTACGTGCCGATCGATCCGGGATACCCCACAGCACGCGTCACACACATCCTCGACAACGCCGCACCCAGCGTCGTGATCACCGACCAACACACCGCCGAAACACACAAAGACGCACTGGGCGAACATCCCGCACCACTACTCCGCATCGATGACCGCGACATACAGCAGCACCTGGCCGCCGGCCAGAAAACCGCCCCTGCTCTGACGCGGCCGCTGAACGAGCTTGACGTTGCCGTGGTGATCTTCACATCAGGAACGACAGGCAACCCGAAAGGCGTCGCCGTTTCGCACCGTGGCCTGGTGAACCGCCTCGCATGGGGTCACCAGGTACTGGACTACACACCGGACAGTGTGGCGTTGGCGAAGAGCGGCGTGGGTTTCGTCGACGCTGTGACCGAGCTGTTCGGGCCGATGATCGCCGGTGCCCGAATCGTGGTCGTGCCCGCGGAAACCGCGCAAGATCCAGCCAGCCTGCTCGACACGATCGCCCGACACCGCGTCACACACCTGCTGACCGTGCCCAGCCTGGCCGACGTCGTCGTCCGCCACGACGACGCACCCACAGCGCTGACCACGATCCGGTCCTGGATCTCCTCAGGTGAAGCACTCACCCCGGGCACCGCAACCACCATGCGAACCGCCGCACCACAAGCAACACTGCACAACTTCTACGGCTCGACCGAAGTCACCGGCGACGGCACAACGGCCACCATCACCCACACCGAGAACACCCCCATCGGTGCACCGGTCGCGAACACGACAGCGCACGTTCTCGATGCGTGGCTGCGTCCAGTGCCGGCCGGTGTCGCAGGTGAGCTCTACCTGGGTGGAGTGCAACTCGCCGACGGATACGTCGCTCGCCCGGGCCTGACCGCCGACCGATTCGTGGCCGATCCGTTCAGCGACAACGGCGCACGGCTGTATCGCACCGGCGACGTCGTGCGATGGAACTCCCTAGGGCAGTTGGAATACCTCGGCCGCAGTGACGACCAGGTGAAAATACGCGGACACCGGATCGAACCCGCCGAAAT
>NZ_JBSFEV010000057.1:0-35074 GCF_053594615.1 Streptomyces sp. NPDC001858 | reverse complement strand
CAGCCTGCTGCGGATCTTCCCGCCCCGCATCGCCCTGAGGCCACTCGACGTCAGCAACCAACGCCAGGCGTGGACCTTCCAGTTCATGGAGTAGAGGCGTGAACCGGGTGCCCGGGTCGGCCGCCGGCCCGGGCACTGCCCCGATGTCCTTTCGCAGTGCATCTGGCGGGCAGGGGGCCGCTGAGCTGCTGGGCTGCCAAGTCGATGGAGAACGCTGACCCTCGGGGTTCTCCAAGGACATGGCTTTCACGGAAGCGGACTGACGGCAGGACAGCCGACTCAGCCGTCGGGTCTTCGGTGAAGCTGCTCGTGCTCTCCCTGAGACGGTGCTGTGCTGCATCCAGACGCTCAGCACAGTCGGGGGAGCCGATGAATCTTGGTCCTCCACACCGACGAAACAACTCACGACGACGGGACGCTCGGTCCACTCCATGTGTTCCTGGCCGGTCTGGTGGGTTCCTTGCGCGACGACAGCCCGGTCACGGCGCGGCCCGGGCCCGTTGTGTGCCCTGGGGGTCAGCCCTGCCATGGGCGCAATCTTGGCCACCAGCCCGGTACCGCCCGGCGGTAGGTTTCGTACTCCGCGCCGAACGAGCGAAACAGTTGCGGCTCCTCGTACCATCTGGCGAACGCCCACATCACCGTTGCGGCGAGCAGCCCGTAGGCGAGCAGAATCGGTCGGCCAAGGATCAGTGCCTGTCCGCCGATCGACGCCGTGACCGCGACGTACATGGGGTTGCGCACATGGCGATACAGCCCGCCCACCACCAGATGCTCGGTGGGTGCGATCGGCGCCGGAGTCCCCAGCCCCTCCATGACGAACCGTGTGAAGGCGTGCACCAGCACCACCGTACCCGCCAACAGGACCACGGCGCCCAGCAACCGGACGGGCAGCCACCAGTGCCCGGCCTGCCACCCCGTCACCCACCAGGGCACAACCCCGGCCACCGTGCCCGGTGCCAGCGCCATGAACACCGAACTCCCCATGGACGCCATCAATCTGCGCATGCGGTAAGGATGGCCGCCCCGCCCCCACGCAGTAAACGGGACTGTCGGCATCCGGTGCCCACGACCCCGATCGGTGCTACGGCGAAGCTGCGGTGTCCATCGCCGCCCCAAGCTCCACATACCTGCCGAAAACGACTTTGGCGGGTGCAGCGAGAACGCGACCAGAGAACTTAGACCGTGTCCTATGTGGTGAGGCGGTCGTTGGTCCGTGCATGGGGCGGGGTACGTGGAGTTGGATTGTTCCGGACGGGCTGTGGGAGATCGCGAAGCCGCTGATCCCGCCCTCGAGGGTGCGGCCGCAAGGCGGCGGAACGCAGGACACTCCTGATGAGACGCTGTTCGCGGCGATCGTCTACGTCCTGGTCAGCGGCTGCGCCTGGCACCAACTGCCGCCCTGTTTCGGCATATCGAAGTCGACGGCTCACCGCAGGTTCCTGATCTGGTCGAGAGCCGGTGTCTGGGACCGCCTCCATGAGGCTGTGCTGCACCGGCTCGACGACGCTGGCCTCATCGACGTCACCCGCGTCGTCCTCGACACCGCCCACGTCAGGGCTAAAAAGTGCCCCTATGGTTTTCGTCAAGCGGCGACGGCCGTGGCGGGTTCGTAGAAGGTGCCGTCTCGGAGCATGGCGAAGAGTACGTCGATGCGGCGCCGGGCGAGGCAGACGATGGCGGCGACGTGGTGTTTTCCCTCGCGTCGTTTCTTGTCGTAGTAGGTGCGTGAGTCCGGCTGTGACAGGGAAGCGAAGGCAGCGAGGTAGAAGGCTCTCTTGAGCTGCTTGTTGCCGCGCCGGGAGGGATACTCGCCGCGGATGGACGAGCCGGATCTGCGGGTCGCGGGTGCCAGGCCCGCGTAGGCGGCCAGGTGGCCAGCGGTCGCGAAGTTGCTGCCGTCGCCGACGCCGATGAGGATGCGGGCTGCGGTCCTGAGCCCGATGCCGGGCATGGAGGTCAGGACTCGGGAAAGAGGGTGGGCCTCCAGCAGTTCTTCGATCCTTGCGGCGAGGAGTTTCCGCTGGTCCAGCACGGATCGGAGCGAGGTTGCGAGGCTGGGCACGATCAATGCGGCAGCGTCGGTGCCCGGGACGACGACGGTCTGCTCGTCGAGTGCGGTGAAGACGTCCTCGACGAGACGTTCGCCCATGCGCGGGGCATTGGGCCGCACTATCGAGATCAGTCGTCGCCGTCCGGCTCTCCTCAACTGGGCTGGTGAACCGTAGCGTTCAAGGAGAACCAGCACGGCCGGATGGTCGAGTCTGGGCCCCAGGACCCGCTCGAGCGAGGGGTGGAGCTGGGTGAGGAGTCCGCGCAGACGGTTCTTGATGCGTGTCACCTCGCCGGCGAGGTCGTCGTCGAAGCCCACGATCATGTTCAGTTCGGCGATCGTCTCGTCGTCCGGTGCAAGGTCGCGCAAGGTGTGCGGCATGGTGCGGGCCGCGTCCGCGATGATCGCCGCGTCCCGGGCATCGGTCTTGGCTTCGCCGGGGTAGAGGTCGGCGATACGTCGCATCGTCAGGCCGGGAAGGTAGGCGACACGGCAGCCCGCGTCGCGGGCGACAGCCAGCGGCAGGGCTCCGATCGAAGCTGGCTGGTCGACGACGACCAACACGGCGCCATGCCTGGCCTGCAGCTTCGTGAACAACTCACGCAGCCGCGGTTCATTGTTGGGCAATGGCTTGTCGAACACTTTCTTGCCCGCTGGAGTAAGCGCGGTGCCGTGATGCTCACCCTTACCGACATCCAAACCGACGTAGATGTCGATCCCGCCAGTGCCGTTCACGTGCCCTCCCCAGCAGTGCTCTCCCCGGCCTCACCCTCGGCATCAGCGTGCCGGCATCCACGTTACGAAGGCCTGCTTCACCCCGGAACGGGATGAGCGGTCATGCCCCTGATCAGCGGTCTGCCAATGCCTCCGGGCCCGGTGACACCACTTTTTCGACCATGGTCGACAAGGGGCCCAAGTCATGCCGGGCCCGGAGGCCGGGAACCCCATCGCGGGGCCACGAAAACGGTAACGGGGGCGAACACACAGGTCCGAGCCCCGTGGACCGGGGGAAGCCGGGTTCGAAGATGCACGTCTTGTCGGACGCGAACGGACTGCCCCTCCTCGTCGGCATCTCGGCCGGCAACACCCACGACAGCGAGGGACTGAAGCCCATGGTGGCGGGTCACCAAACGAGACACGACCCCCACCGCGGCCGCCATTTCAAGCCCCAGCGCCTACACGCCGACAAGGCGTACGACCGACCCGACCTGCGACGATGGCTACGTGGCAAGCGAATCGGAGTGCGCATCGCCCGCAAGGGCATCGAGTCCAGCGAACGCTTAGGGCGTCGGAGGTGGGTGATCGAGCGCACGATGTCGTGGCTGTCCGGCTATCGCAGACTCAGCCCCCGCTACGAGCGCCATCCCCGCAACTACCTGGCATTTCTCGGACTTGCTGCCGCCATCTGCTGCTACAAGCGGCTCGTCCGCCTCACCACATAGGACACGGTCTTAGATCAAACCCCATGAACGAAGCAAACACTGCTATTCAGCATGCGCCGTAGCGAGAATTCGACACCATGAATGAGAACAACTGAGAATCCGACAGCTTCAGTGCGACAGGAGACCCGAAAGGCGGCCCTGCTCACTACGGCCGCTTGCCGGCTGACAACAAGCCTGCCTGTGTGTCAGCTATCGCGCTTCGGCTGGCCCGGACACCCTGCGCACACTGACCGAAACCCTCTCCGACCTCACCGGCCACCTGCGCCAGAACCCCGACCCCGTGCAGGCCCTCGCCCTCGTCGAGCCCCTCCTCGACGGATACACCGGCCTGCCCGTCCAGCTCGCCGACACCCTGCGCGCACTCGCCCGCGCCATACAGGAACACCCCGACACCCCGCGCAGGCCGACCTCCTGATCACCGATTTGCGCACCGCCGCGCGGGAACAGAGTGACCAGCACACCCTCCACTACGTCCTGGACGATCTCCGCGACCTGTACGGCAGCGCCACCACGGCGGCCCGGGGGGGTGCGGCCGGTGCCGGTGAGCGA
Source organism: Streptomyces sp. NPDC001858 (assembly GCF_053594615.1). Taxonomy (NCBI): domain Bacteria; kingdom Bacillati; phylum Actinomycetota; class Actinomycetes; order Kitasatosporales; family Streptomycetaceae; genus Streptomyces; species Streptomyces sp. NPDC001858. The sequence goes on along the minus strand of NZ_JBSFEV010000057.1, from coordinate 31,030 downwards.
ACGGCAGCTCGCCGCGTTCGCCGACAAGCACACCGGGCAGATCCCCTACGACACCAGCCCCCGCCACCTCGCCGGCCCCGGGGACGCCCGCCACGTCACCCACAGCCTGGCCGCCGCCGGATGGAGCATCGTCTCCGACCCGTTGAGCGCCGAGATCGTCCTGCGCAGCCCCGACCTTCGCCACCGCCTGCAGTTCGGTCCGCAGTCCGCCACCTCCGCGTGGTGGCGGACTGCGGACCGAGCCCTCCGACAACGGGCCTAACTGGTACGCCGAGTTCGGCGAACTCCTGCCCGCCGAAGTCCTGACCGGCTTCACCGACGCCCTCACCTCCCCGCCACCACCACAACAGCAGCGGGCGGACCCGTGGCAACCGGTGACCTCGGCAGGCTGGCACCGCGCCTCAGAGGGCTCGGCGCACTCGCCGGACTCCCTGTGCCACATCGAGCTGCGCCCGCTGAGCGAATTCAGCGCCCGGCCGTCCTGGCACGTCGAGACCCGCGAGCCCGACCGCGGACAGTACCCGGGCCCCCGCATCTGGCACGCCTACTTCGACGAGCGCACCCCCGCCCACCTCGTGAAATCGTTCCTCACCGCACTGACCGACCCCAGCCCGCTCCAGCGCGGCATGCTCGAACGCACCGGCCACTACAGCGCCGTGCAGGAGCCCAGCCCGCTGCGTCCGCAGCAGGTAGGTCGACGCGCACACCGCCCGTATCGAGTCGCTCCGCGCCCGGGCGCGCTCCGCCCGCCGACAGCAGACCACACCCGCGACGACCCCGGCGCGCGCCCGCACAGCCCCGCCGGCCGCCCGCCGCTGAACCGACAGGACCTCTCCCCCATTTCCGCCGATCACCGCACCCACCGCGACTTCCTGCGCCACCTCGACCGCTACATGAGCGACAGCAAGAAGATCCTCGACGGCTGGCCCTACGACGACCACGCCTACGGGCTGCGCGCGAGCCAGCGCGACGCCGACTCCGCCCAGGCGTTCGAGCCGCTCCGGCACGGAGCCCGCCACCTGCTGGCCACAGCAGAGACGCAACTGGTCCGTCTCCCGGAGAACGCCGTACAGAGCCGCTGGGTCGACCAGCTGGGCGTCCTGCACGCCGCCCTCGACCGGCTCGACCAACTGCACGAGCAGTGGCTGGAAACCCGCGACGCCCTTCCCCCCACCGCCAGCCCCGGCACCACCGCCTTCGACGACGCCCTCGCCGAGTACCACGCCGAGTCGTGGAGCTACCTCGACGACTGGGCCACCCACGGCAAGACGCTCCGCGAGATCAACACCGCCGCCCGCAAAGCCCCCTCGCTTCTCGCGCCCGCACCGGCACCGGCTCCGGCACCCGCGGCCGAGCGGCGAACCCCGGAAACGGAAGTGACCATGCCTCCGTCTCCCGAGACCGTCGAGGTCGACTTCATCGCCCCGCGCCACCTGGCCGGCGCCGGTGACCCCGCCTGGATCACCGTCCCCCTCCACCGCGCCTGCGGCTGGAGCCGCGGCGACGACCCCCTGATCCCCCACGTCATGCTCACCAGCCCCGACCACAAGGCAATCCTGGACCTGGCACCCGACCCCGACCCCGACGAACCGTGGTGGACCCTGCACCACGCCGCCGGCCCGGACCGCCCCGCCTGGTACGCCGGCTTCGGAGCCCGCACCCCGGTCGAACTGATCGCCGCCGTCACCGACGCTCTCACCGATCCGGCCCCAACCGCGGACGCGGACGCACCGTCCGATCCGTACGAACCGCTCCGGCAGACAGGCTGGTCACCGTACGGCGACCATGGCCTCGTATCGCCCGACAAGACGGCGTACCTAGAGCGCCTGGGAACGCCGGATCAACCGGAAGCCTGGTTCATCACCGTCACGCTCGGCCTGCACCAGAAGGCGTGGCAAGCCCGCTTCGGCGCGCACACTCCCACCCGCCTGGTCACCGTTCACCGCCGCACTCGCCGACCCGGAGCCGATAGCGCGCACCGGCAGCGGGCGCGGTCTGCCGACCCACGACCCGAAGGTCGTCACCCGCCGGACCACAGACATGCCCATGGCATTCGTCGCGGGAGCGCTGGCAGAACGCGTCCACGCCCTCGCCGCCCGGCACACCGCCGCCCCGCCGGCCAGCCCGATGCCCGCGCGAACGGCATCGTCCAAGACCAGCCGCAGCCGCTGATCCCTCCCTCCCCGCCCGGAAGCATCCAGCCCTTTGCCCCCTTCCTCCTCCGACAGCAACACCGACGGGTACGACCTCGTCCTGCGCCTGTTCCTGGGCGTGCTCGCCGTCGTCGTCCCCCTGTCCCACCTCGCCTGGCTGTCCGGCAACATCACCGCCCATCTCACCGGCGCCCGCTGGGCCTCCTACCAGCCGACCACCGCCCTGTTCCACCCCGAGCAGGTCTGGCCCGACGCAGGGGAAACGTCCGTGCTCATCGGCGCCCGCATCGTCCCCGTGGCCCTCTTCCTTGCCGTTGCGACGGCCGCGGGCATGGTGTGGGCCCGGTACAGGAACCGCGGCGGCGGCCGGAAGAGGAAGGTCGCCGGCATGGCCAAGGCGGGGGACATCGAACCGCTGATGGCCAAGGCGATCACCGGCAAGGCCCGCTCCCTGCGCCCGAGCCTGAAGGACGCCAAACGCATCGAGGCCCGCGACACCGGCATCCTGCTCGGCAACCTGCAGGGCACCCGGCACGAGCTGCGCATGGGCTACGAGGACGTGGCCGTCGCCATCATGGCGCCCCGCTCGGGCAAGACCACCTCACTCGCCATCCCCTCCATCCTCGCCGCGCCCGGCCCGGTGCTGCTGACCTCGAACAAGGCCGCCGGCGACGCCTTCACCGCCACCTACGACGCCCGCGCCGACGTCGGAGACGTGTGGTCGATGGACCCGCAGCAGATCGCGCACGCCGCACGCGAAATGTGGTGGAACCCCCTGGCGGACGCCAAAACCCTCGACGGAGCCGGACGGCTGGCCGGCCACTTCCTCGCCGCGAGCGTGGACGCCTCTCAGCAGGGCGACTTCTGGTCCAAGGCCGCATCCAACATCCTCGCCCAGCTCTTCCTCGCCGCAGCCCTCGACGAGCGGCCGATCACCGACGTCATGCAGTGGCTGGCCTTCCCCGCCGACCGCGCCCCGCTCGACATCCTGCGCGACCACCGTTTCGCGGCCGTCGCCGCCCAGCTCAAGGGCACCGTCGCGGCGCCGCCGGAAACCCGCGACGGCATCTACGAGACCGCCCGCCAGTACGCCGCAGCCCTGCTGGACAGCGAGATCGCCGCCTGGGTCACCCCGCAGAAAAACGTACGCGAGTTCAAACCGTCCGCGTTCACCGTCTCCGCGGACACGCTCTATCTGCTGTCGAAGGACGGCGGAGGCGGATCGTCAGCGCTGATCGCCGCATGCGCGGACTCCGTGATGCGGGCCGCGACCGCCCAGGCCGAACGCGCCGGCGGACGCCTCGACCCGCCGATGCTCGCGATCCTCGACGAGGCCGCCAACGTCTGCAAGATCAGTGATCTCCCCGACCTGTACTCGCACCTGGGCTCGCGCGGGATCATCCCGATCACGATCCTGCAGTCCTACCGCCAGGGCCAGAAAGTCTGGGGCGACGCGGGCATGGACGCCATGTGGTCCGCCTCCACCGTCAAGGTGATCGGCTCCGGCATCGACGACCCGGACTTCGCCGACAAACTCTCCCGCCTCATCGGCGACCACGACGTAGAAACCACCTCCACCTCGGTCTCCGATTCGGGGAAGTCGACCTCCGTGTCCATGCGGCAGGAACGGATCCTGCCCGCGGACGCGATCCGCGCCCTGCCCAAGGGCACCGCCCTCCTCTTCGGCACCGGCCTGCGCGCCGCCATGCTCGACCTGCGCCCCTGGTACGCCGAGCCCGGCGCCGCCGACCTGGCCGCCGCCTCCGCACGCGCCTCTAAGGGCATCACCGCACGCGCCGTCGCCAAACACACCCCCGCCCAGCCCGACTTCCGTGAGGCCTCATGAACGGAACCCGGCTGCACCCGGTGCCGGTCCGCTCCCGCGAAGCGAAGGAATTCGTGCGCACCTGGCACCGCCACCACCTTCCGCCCGCCGGACAGATCTTCGCCGTCGGAGCCGCCGACGGCGAAGGCACCCTGCGTGCCGTGGCCATCGTGGGCCGGCCGGTCGCCCGCCACCTCGACGACGGCACCACCCTCGAAGTCACCCGCACCGCCAGCGACGGCGCACCCAACGCCAACTCCCTGCTGTACGGGGCAGCGTGGCGGGCAGCCAAAGCCCTCGGATACCGGCGACTGATCACCTACACGCAGGAAGGCGAGAGCGGCGCGTCACTGCGCGGCGCCGGCTGGCACGTCATTGCCAGCCGCCCACCCCGCAACGGATGGCACACCCCCTCCCGGCCCCGCCCCGACCACGGCAACGACCGCACCGCCCGGTTCCTCTGGGAAGCCCCCTGACAACCCGCAGCCCGCACCGGCCTGCCGTACGCCGTCCCTCTGTTCTCCCCACCACCGACGCGCTCCTCACCGCGCTTCGGCCGCCGCCCCTGGCGGGCCCGGCCACACGGCCGAGGCCACACCGCACCGCACCGACCTCCCCGGAGACCCCCATCGCCATCCGCCAGATCGATCTGCCCATGCAGGTCGACCAACTCCGCCGGCTCGGCACCGAATTCGACGTCCTGAAGACCAGCGTCAGCGCGCTGAAGGCGCAGCTGGGCAGCGAGACGCTGGAACAGCTCGCGCCGAAGATTGCCCAGGTGCACGAGCTGACCGGCCGCACCCTGGTGCGGCTGGCCGCCCTCGACGGCAGCCAGTACACCGTCGTACCCGGCAGCCGCTCCGCCCTGGACATGCTCAGCTCCGTGGTGGAATCGGCTTCCATAGCCGCTCTCGACCTCGCGAGCGCGGTAAAAAGCAACCCGCTGGAAGGGGCCGCCTTCGCCGGCGGCACGCCGCTGGACGACACAACGCCGGACAACACGACGGTCCGCGCGGCCCGGCACGCCGAGGCTGCCCCTCGTGTGGCCGAGGCTCTGGGCGACGCCGCGCAGCAGCTGGACCTGTGTGCAACCGGCTGCCGCTACACCGCATCGGGCATCATGCGCGACCTCAAGAAGCACCCGGAGCACAGGCCGCCGCTTCCGCAGCTGACCCGCGCCCAGTACACGGTGCTGGAGAAGATCGCCCGGGGCGGCGCCAGCGTCTCGCGGTCTTTGCAGGGCGGCCGGGACAGCGTGCGGGCCGGCGACGGCAGCACACCCTCCACGGCAAGCCCTTCACCGTGCTCGCGGACAGCAAGCTGGTCCGCATCCAGCAGGGCCCCTCCTCGTTCGTAAACCGGAGCGTCACGGTCACCGCGGCCGGGAGGCTGGCCCTGTACGCCCAGAAGCCCGCCCGCGCAGCGACGACCACCACGGCCGCTGCCCGAGCAGCGGCCGTGACGCCGGCTGCGACGAAGCAGTCCCCGGGGCGCGCGCGATGAGCCGCGCCGTCCCGCCCGACCCTCCGGCTCGTTCCCCACGGCACAGCGTCACCCAGCCCGGCGGTCCTGCTGAAGTCCCGTTCTCTCCGCCCGAGCTGTCGTCGATCGCACGTCGGCTGACCTGGCAGCTGCGCGCGGCCCTGCGGGTTGTCGCGCTGACGCCCAGCCGAGTCCGGCAGCGGAGCAACGGCTCGCACCACGTGGACACCCAGTCCTCGACGCACATCGCGCTCACGACCTGGCACGCGTTGGAACGCAAGGGCCTGGCCTACCGCGATCACACCGCCCACCCCGCGTCCGTCGTGGGCCAGCGTCTGGCACTGACGTTCGAGGGCCTGGCTGTCCTCAACCACCTCACCGGACGCGCCTACTCGTCCACAGCGACCGAACTCCGGCCGCCCGCTCCGCCGCCGCATTTCACCTCACGCCCCAGCATCCCAGCGCCCCGGGCACCCCGCGCCCGCCTCCGCTGACCGCCGCACAGCAAGGCCAGCCGCAGTACCCGGGCCCAACGGGCAGCGTCCCCGCGTCGCTTGTACGGAGCATGGCGACTACCCCGCGTATCCCCTTCCGGAGATCTCCTGTGCTCAATCCCCGTTCTGGCACTGACGTGTTGTCGGTCCCCGCCGCTGACGGCACCCCGTTGGCCGTCTACCGCGACACCCCGGCCCGCCCGCAGGCCGATGGCGCGACGATCGTGCTGGTGCACGGCGCGTCGGTCACCGCGGACCTGTGGCGCGTCCACACCCGACATCTCACCGGCCTCGGTTTCACCGTCCTGCGCTACGACCAGCGCGCACACGGCCACACCCCGCGCGGCGAGGCGCCGATGACCATCGAGCAGCTCGCCGACGACCTGAACCAGATCCTGGACACCCTCGCCCCGACCGGGCCGCTCGTGCTCGCCGGCCATTCCCTGGGCGCACTCGTCCTGCAGGAACTCGCCGCCCTGCGGCCCCAGTTCCTGCCCCGCATCCGGGGCATGGTGCTGCTCTCGGCCACCGCGCACGGGGCGGGCGTGCTGCCCGGCCGCAGCCCGCGCGCCCTCCTTCTGGCCGCCGGACGCAGCCTGTTCGCCCTGGCCTGCACCCACGCACCGCGGGCCGTGGACCGGCTGCGGCGCCTGCTGCCCGACACCCACCCCTACGCCCTCACACCCCGCATTGCGACCGGGGCGATCGACGCACCGCCGCCGTGCCGGCACGGCGTGCGCCACACTCCCACCGCGGATCTCGCCGCGCTCTGGCAGGCCCTGCGCGTCTACCGGGCCCGCCGCCTGCCCGTGCTGGAGCAGCTCGGCGCGCGGCTGCTGCTGATGGCCGGCGCGGACGACCGGCACATCCCCGCCGCCCGCACCAGGCAGCTGGCCGACCGCCTGCCCGCCGCCGGGCTGGAGATCATCCCCCGCGCCACGCACAGCCTGCCTGTGCGCCACCCCGCGCTCATCAGCACCCACATCGCCCGCCTCGCCGACACCCGCGGGCCCGACGCCCAGGGAACTGGGGACAGCCGACAGCTTCGTCCCTCTCACTGAGCTCATGAAGTCGATCGGAACTGGAGAGGACCGCCACAGCCCGCACTCCTGAAGACTCACGCAGCGTCATACCAGGGCTTGTTCGCAACCCAATGGCGGACCCAACCAGCGAAGCCAGGCGCAGCAGTGGTGAACCCGAACTGCTCGCCGAAGGGGACAGCACCGACGTCACTGATCAGCCAGACGTGCCCTCGGTGAGGTCCGGTGACGATGAGATGCCAGTTCATCGCGCACCCGTCGGTGCCAAGCACGATCGAGCCGTGGTTGTAGACCTGCTCAAGGATCTCGTCGGCATCCTCGGACTGGTCCGAGTCTTCCTCCCGCATCCATGCTTCCGCCAGCGGGAACGGCTTGCTCAGGTCGCGTTCCTGCTCGTCGTCGCCCCAGTCGTCTGGCAGCTCCGCCACTGACAGCAGTCCGTACTCGGGCGGGCCGGAATACGAACCGTCCGTAATCTCAGCAACGAAGGTCCGATACGGCTCGGGCAGCACGATCCCGTGCTCTGCCTCGAAGGCATGCACTGCCTCCCAGCCAAGAGCCGATTCGCCTCCGTCATCGACGTCGAACGCCGCACGAAGCGCCGCCAGCTCAGCAGGGTCAGCTTGATCAATATTCATGCGGCATAGATACCACCCGGCTGTGACAACGCCCCGCGCGCTGCGGCGCCACCACCTGCACCTCGCCAACCCCCTGCCTCCCGAAAGGTCACACCCCTGTCTCAATTCTCAATAACTTGTCCGTTCCACGGGAACGCTCAATGGCGACACATCCGCGACAACTCCCCAGAGGAATGGCAGGACGTAGTAAATTTCGACGCGGCCATCCGCCAGGGAAACGCCCGCGCCAACGCCACCGGCAACAGGCTGCTCGGCGAAGCATTCCTCCACCGCTCCCGCGTCCCGCTCAGCAAAGCCCCGATCGACCACGTCACCGCAGCCGAATGCGCGGCGCTACAGCAGGAAATCACCGATACAGAACAGGATTTGGAGCAGCTGGAGCAGGGCGTCGCCGACGGCTGTTCCCCGTGGGCCTGCCGAGGTGAAACCGAGCCGGTGCAGGACGACTTCGGACTGGCCTCTTGACCATTCTGGACCTGTTCTCGGGGCCCGGTGGATGGAGCCACGCTCTGACGGTCCTCGGCGCACGGGACGTGGGCCTGGAATGGGACGAGTGGGCCTGCAAGACCCGCGCGGCAGCAGGGCAGTCGACGATTCGCACGGACGTGGCCCGGTATCCCGTCCGGCCGTTCCTCGGACGAACCGTCGGGCTCATCGCGAGCCCGCCCTGCCAGGCATGGTCCATGGCCGGCAAACGCCTCGGCCTGGTGGACCAGCCACTGGTGCACCAGGCCGTCGCGGATCTCGCCGCCGGCCGCGACACCCGCGCCAAACTGCTCGCCGCCTGCCGGGACGAGCGCAGCCTCCTGGCCGCCGAACCCATGCGCTACCTCCACGCCCTCAACACCGTGGGCGAGCCGGAGTGGGTCGCCATGGAGGAGGTCCCCGACGTGCTGCCGCTGTGGCGGCAGTACGCGGCCGTCCTGCGCCGGTGGGGGTTCTCCGTGTGGACCGGCATCCTCAACGCCGCCGACTACGGCGTACCGCAGACGAGGAAGCGTGCGATCCTGCTCGCCTCCCGGGTCCGCACGGCCCAACCGCCCGCCCCCACCCACGCGCAGGTCGCCGAGCCCGAATCGCTGTTCGGGCCGGGCCGCGCCCGCTGGGTGTCCATGGCCGAGGCCCTCGGCTGGGGCGCCACCGACCGGCCCGTCCCCACCGTGTGTGCCGGCGGCGGGCCAGGCGGCGGCCCCGAGCCCTTCCCCTCCGGCTCACGAAAAACCCTCTCCGACGCCCGCGACCGCGGCACCTGGACACCCCGTGCCGACGGAATCGTCCTCAAGTCCCGCCGGGAAGGAGCAGGCTGGGCCGCCCGGCACGGCGTCCGCGACAACCGCCCCGCCGACGCCCCCGCGCCGACGTTCACGGCTGAAGCGCACCGCTGGTCCTGGTCCCTGCGCAGCAACAACCAGGCCAACGCCACCGTCAGACCGGCCACAGAACCGGCCGGAACACTCTTCTTCGGACACCGCGCGAACGAGTGCACCTGGATCGCCGAGCCTGCCGGCACAACGCCGGAGGCCGGAGCCGAGGCCACGCCGCCCGCGCCGGAGCCGATCCGGATCACCGCACGCGAGGCCGGCGTCCTCCAGACGTTCCCCGCCGGGTACCCGTGGCAGGGCAACAAGGGCCAGCAGTTCTCCCAGATCGGCAACGCCGTGCCCCCGCTGCTCGCCGGCCACCTCCTCGCGCCGCACCTGCGCGTTCCCCTCAACCCCGACGACTTCACCCTGGCCGCCTAATGTCCCCCACACCCGCCCCCGACAAGGACGACGGCGGCCTCGACGGCCTGCCCGAGACGCATCCGCCCCCGCCCCTGCACTACGCCGAGCAGGCCCTCCTCGGCGCCCTCCTCCTCGAACCCCACCGCCTGACCGACACAGCCGGGGTCGGGCCCGACTCGTTCTCCGACGCCGCGCACGGCGCGCTGTTTGCCGCGATCCGCGCTCTGCCCGCCCCCGATCCCCTCCCGCACGCCCCGTACGTCGGCTGGCTCAACGCGGTGCTCGCCGCCGCACGCGAACAGGCCCCAGGGCTGACCGCCGCCTACCTGCACACCCTGATCCAGGCCTGCCCCTGGCCCAAACACGCCCCGGCCTACGCGCGGATGATCGAGGCCGAACATGCCCGCCGCCGTCTGCAGACGGCCGCCGAACGCCTCGTCCGGACCGTCCACGACGCCTCCCTCCCCCATCCCGCCCAGACGGTCCTCGCCGAGGCCGACGCGCTCGCCGCGGTCGTGGACGACATCGCAGCCCGATTCCCGCCCCGCGCAGGCGTCCTGCCCCGCACTGCGGCACCTCCACCACCCGTGGAGCCCGACCACACGACGGCGGTCGAGGAGGAGCGGCTGCTGCTCGCGACCGCCACCGCCCACCCCGGCGGCATCGAGTCGGTCCGGTGGCTGCTCCCCGGCGACTTCACCCGGCCCCTGCACGCCGGCCTGTGGCAGTGCCTGACCGCCCTGGCCCGCCGCGGCGAGCCCATCGACCCCGTCACGGTCCTGTGGGAGGCCCGACAGCGCGGCCTGCTGGACGACGGCAGCGAACCAGGCGAGGTGCTCCGCATGCTGGCCGAACCGGCCGGTTCCACGGAGCACTGGGGCGAGCGCGCCCTGCAGCGTTCCCTCCTGGCCACCGCCGATCACACCGGCCGGCGCATCGAGGCGTACGTCGGCGATCCGGCGAACACCCCTTTCCAGCTCGTCGTCGGTGCCCGCCGCTTGCTCGCCGACATCGGCGCCGTCCGCGCCCGCTGGCAGCACGCCACCTCAACGGTCCCGCCGCCACGACCGCGACCCGCGCCACCCACCCGTGCCGGCCCGCCGCCCACGACGTCCCCACACGCGGCCCGCGCCGCGCGAGCAACCCGCTAACACCCCGCACACGCCGGTGGCCGGACCCGAAAGGCCCGGCCACCGGCAGAAGAGACGACACGCCACATGACTTCCCCCATCGACGCCCACGTCCGCCTCGACACCCACCCCACCCATCCCAGCGCCGTCACCGCCTCCCTGACCGGCGCCCAGGCTCACGTCGCCCATCTGGGTCTGGAGGCAGCCGACTGGGCCGTCGTCGCCGACAACGTCCTGGTCCTGGTCCGCATCGACAACGAGGAGCCCCACTGGGCCGAGAAGACAGCCGGGCACCTGTCCGCCGGCGGAATCGCCGTCGAGATCACCCCTCGGCTCCGGGAGGCCATGGACGAGGAATGGACCTGGGCGAACTATCCGGTGCCGTGGTGCACCCGCAGCGAGATCCGCGAGGTCTCCAACGAAGCGCAGAAGATCCACGACGACATCCGCCACGGCCGGCTCCTCATCCACACCCACGACGGCTACACCACCGTCGCGGTCGGCAGCTACCTCGGCCGCAACGGCAAGTCCGTCTACCTCCACGGCGAAGACCACCTGCGCCAGATCGTCGACACCTTCGACTCACCCGCTCAGGCCCTGCTCGCCTTCGAGAAGGTCCACGGCGCCGAGATGCGCCCCGGCCCAGCGCCCCTGACCGACACCGAACGCGCCGCCGCCCAGGCCCGCACCCCGCCCGCCCTCACCGCAGCCCAGCCCGCTCCGCCCCTCCCGGAGGCGGAAACCGTCGCGCTCTACGCGGCCGATGCCGGCGACCACGACGCCCTCCTCGACGCATTCCTCGACACGCACAGCGAGTGGGCGAAGTGGCGCACCTGGTCCGACGACACCACCCACGCGATCCACGAATCCCAAACCCTGCGTATCGAACGGGTCCACGAGAGCCACCCTCGCGAGACCGCCTGGACCGTGGCCGCCTACGAGACACCCGTCTCTGATCGCACCTGGGTCCTCACCACAACCGGCGCTACCCCCGCCCCGGTGCTCCAAGGGCTGCTGGACCACCTCGCCGATGGCGACGGTTGGGATACGGCCGTCGGCGCACCGGTCGACGAGAAGGCCGTCGCCGCCGCTGTGCAGCCCCTCTCCGACGCCGGGTGGAAGCACACTGTGGACGGGCGATGGATCCGGTGGACGTCCCCCACCGGTGACACCGGCGTCCAGTTCGACGCTTTCGCCGCCCAGCATCCGACCCAGAACCTCGCCACCTGGACCATCTGGGCCGGTCGAGGTCCCGACCGACCCACCTGGGCCCTTACCGCGTCCCCGCACACCCCGCGTTCGCTGCTGGCCCACCTCTCCGAGACCCTCGCCCACACAACCGGCACCCGACGCACCAATACCGCAAGGCGCCCCCGCAGCGTCCGACTCCGACCCTCGCCGCCGGCTGTCTCCCCGCCGGCGACCGGGCACACGATCAGCCGCGGTCTCTGAACCGGACACGAGCGACTCATGCCGCTGATGCCGCACGACGGGAAGCCCTGCGCCTCGTGAGCCCGGTATCGCATCTGTCCCGGGAAACAGCACACATCCTCAACCGTCTTACTCGCCACGGCAGGAAACACACTGCCGAAACGATCCCCCGTTCCGGTTCCTGACCTGGGGATTCACCGGACTGCGGCAAGAGGTTTGAAGGACGCTGTCCCGGCCGGCGTGTGACGATTTCGCGGCGGATCGGCAACTAGGGGTGTGAGTAAGTCGACAACACAACCACGACAGAAGCTGATTCAGCCGCGGCATCCACCACGGCCCCCCGTGGGCAATGCCCCCGACAGCGCCAAGGACGGCACCGCTGACTCCGCCGCCGAGTTCGAACGGCTCTACCGGTCGCACGTGGACGCAGTAACCGCGTACTTCGCGCGACGCAGTGCCGATCCGCACACCGTGGCGGATCTGACTGCGGACACCTTCGTCCAGGTGATCACCTCGTTCGGCACCTTCGACCCACGCAAGGGCACCGCGCGGTCCTGGGTCTTCGGCATCGCGCGGAGGATCTACGCCGCGCATTGCCAAGCGCACAGCCAGCAGCGGGAGAAGACCGTGCGCCTGGCCGGACGCCGGGAACTGGACGGCGATCAGGTGGAGGAACTGCTCGACCGGATCGACGCGGAGCGCGCCGGACGGAGGGTGGTGACCGAGCTGACGGCGCTTCCCGCGCTGGACCGTTCGGTGGTGGAGCTGGTGGACATCGCGGGGCTTCGCCCGAAGGAGGCAGCCGCCGCGCTCGGCATGTCGCCGGGGGCGCTGCGGATGCGGCTGATGCGGGCGCGCAGCCGGTTGCGGAAGACGACGGAAGACGACCGACAGGACCAGGAGTGATGACGATGACCAAGTTCGCAGACCAGCTCTTCGCCGACTTGATGGAGGAGCACGGGCCGACGCTCCAGCGCACGCAGCCGCCCGCGCCCGCGACGCGCCGGGGAAGCCGCCCGATGTGGCTCACCGCCGGCACTCTGGCCACCGCGGGCGTGGCCGCCGCGACGGTGACGCTGACCGGCAGCAGCCCGGCCTACGCGGTGACGCAGAACGCCGACGGCACGGTGACCGTCCAGGTCGCCCGGCCCTCCGGGACGGCCGGAGCCAACGCCAAGCTCCACACCCTGGGCCTGCCGGTGGTCGCAGTGCCGGTGCGCTCGGGCTGCACGAGCATCGACGCGCTGGCGAAGGCCGCAGCCGGCCACCAGGCGACCAACGTCACGGCCGCCACCGGTGCCGACGGCTCGGTCACCGTCGATGTGAAGGGGGTCCCGACCGGGTACACCGCGGTCGTCGCCTTCGGCAAGTCCTCCAGCGGGATCACCGGCTCGATGGTGCTGGTCAAAGGCAAGGCGCCCAACTGCGTCAGCCTCCCCACCGGCGGCACCGGCACTTCGACCTCCAACACTGGTGACTCCGGCAACGCCGGCACCGACAGCAGCGCGAACTAGACAGTTGCCACGGAGAACGAAGGATCCCGCCCGATCGGCTCGATCTGACGGGATCTCGTCAACCTCTCCCAAACTGACTCGTGAACCGCCCGACTGTCTCTGAACTGGGGATTCACGGAACCGATGCTGTTGGTGATCTTCACTCGGTGGGGTGAAGCCTGCCGATCGTGGCTGTGTTCATGTCCTTGTGATGCTGCGCTGGTGGCAGCGGGGCGGTTTCGGCGGTCGGAGGGGTGACCGTAGTGGCAACGGTTCGGTTTCGGGGCGGGTGATTCCGCCGTTGACGGTGCGGATGGCACGGGCGAGCAATCCGCGGAGCACGGCCACGATGTGGGTGCGCGATCGGTTGGACGGCGTACCGGCGCGGACGACAGACACTGATCCGAACCGACTCCGGTGGCGATACCCACGAGTTCGTGGCCTGGCTCGCCAAGCGTGGCCGGTGGCTGTCGTACTCGGTCGGCATGACCATGACCGACGCCATCCACGCCGCGGTGCTCCGCATCCCGGCCACCGCTTGGACGGTCGCCGTCGAACCGGGCGGCGAGATCCGCGACGGGGCCTGGGTGGCCGAACTCGACGGCGACTGCCTCGAGGACTGGCCGGCGGGGATGCGGCTGATCGTGCGCAAGGAACGCCCGCATCCGGGCGTCCAACTGTGGTCCGCTGCCCGAGCGATCCCGAACTGCGCTACCTGGGCGTGTCGTTACGCCGGATGAACACCGCCCTTGAGCAGGGCCCCGCCTACGGCGCGTCGAAGGGCGCGACCACGCTCACCCAGCTGCGCGCCCTGCCCTGGCAGGACTTCACGGACGGCGCCTCGCTCAAGGACGAGACGGTCGACACCAAGTCCGTGGCGAAACCACCGCTGTTCCGGCCTGTCGTCGACGGCTGGGTACTGCCGGCCGGGTACCGGGCGACCTACGACGCCCGCGCCCAGAACGACGTCTGGTACCTGGCCGGCAACAACCTCGACGAGAGCGGGGCCGTCCCCGAGACCGCCTTCGACCACTGGCGCGAGACGGGCTACCCGGACCGCCCCGGCGCCCCTCCCGTCCACGTCACCCTGGACGACTACGTCAGCGCCGCGCGGCGGCAGTTCGACGCGATGGCCGACGAGTTCCTGCGGCTCTACCCGGCAGGCACGGACGACGAGGCCGCCCTCGCCAGCAACGACGCGATCCGCGACAACTCCCGTGTCTCCACGTACCTTTGGGGCACCGACTGGACCAGGGGCGCCGACCGGCCGGTGTACACGTACTTCTGGACGCACCGCCCGCCGGGCCCCGACCACGACATCCGGGGCGCCTACCACGGCTCCGAGATCGTCTACTTCTTCGGCAACCTCTACCCCGGCACCCAGGCGTGGACCGACCAGGACTGCCCTCAGCTTCAACCCGACTGCTGCGGCAGCGGGTTGGTGCAGTCTTCCACCTCCACTCGAACCAACAGCGCCTCACGGCGCAAACGGAAGCTGAGCCAGAACCATTTCTGGTTCTGGCTCAACTTCTGGGCTCTGTCGCTGATTTGGGAATGTCAGCCGGTTGATCAAGGTGACAGGAGGATGCGGCACCGTAGGAGGTCGAAGTTGGCCCGGCCATACATCTGTCTCTTCAGCAGCTTGATTCTGGTGACGTTGCCCTCGACCGCTCCCGAGGTGAAGGTGGTCGTCAGGGCGGCGAGCACGGCTGCGCGGTCGCGCCGTATGCCGGCGGCGAGAGTGCGGAGTTCTCGCTGTCCGTCGAGGCGGACATCGGCGAGCCAGACGTCGAGGGCCAGGTGCTCGCTTCGGCGTTCGCGCACCATCACGGCCAGGCGGCGGGCGTACTGGGTGGTCGTGGCCAGCGCAGGGCTGCGTTCGCACAGCTCGTCAAGGCACTTGCGCTCGGTGGAGGTCAGTTGCTCGGGTCGGCGCATGATCCAGTCGGTGACCCGGCGGACGGTAAGGCGGGGCAGCGGGGCATCCGCCGGGATCGCCCCGGTGCGATACGGCCGCAGGTGGCGGCGGACGGTGTTGACGTCTCCGCGATAGCCCAGCTGCTGGATCTCCCGGGTGAGTGCGGCGGCGTTGGTGCAGCCCTCCATCCAGCGGTGATGGAGGTAGAGCCGGTAGTCGTCGATCATGCTCGGGCGGTGGGTCGCCGCCACGAGAAGCTGCTCGACGTCGGCGGCCCGGGCGAAGCGCAGGACGGTGCCGCGGCTGAGGCGGAGTTCGCGGGCGATGGCTCGCAGGCTGTCGCCGCGTTCGACGCGTTCGTGGATCTGCTGGTGGCGTTCACGGGTGCGGGCGACCAGTGGCCGGGGCCGTCCGTGCACGTCCAGTTCGTCCAGCGCGGTGGGGTGGGCGCCTGCGGGCGGACGGATACCGTCCTGATCGGGCCGGACCGTGAGGGGTTCGCGCAGATCAGCGCGGTGTCGTCCGACGACGCGCTCGACGGCCTCGGCAAGGTTGTGGAGCAGGTGCCAGGCGTCGGCCACTTGCCGCGCCTGTGGTGCACCGGCGTGGGCGCCGTCGCGGAAGGAACCGGCGCGGTCGCGGCAGACGACTCTCACCTCGGGGTGTTCGCGAAGCCAGGACGCGAAGGTGTGCGCGGTGCGGTCCGCGAGGACGTCGACGGGGCGCCGGGTGTTCATGTCGACAGGGATCGTCGCGTAGGTCAGGCCGCGGCGCACGGCGAACTCGTCGACGCCCAGATGCGGGACAGATTCCGGCGTCGGGACGGGCAGTGCGCGCAGCAGGCGGAGCAGGGTGTCTTTGCCGGTGGTCACAGCCAGGCGCCTGCACAGACCGGCTCCCGCCCGTCCGCCCAGAAACAAGGCGATGTCCGTGAGCTGAGCGGTGAGGGCATTCGTGCGGCGGGCATGTCGACGCGTCAGGCCCGGTATCTGCTCGGCGAACGTCCGGCGCTCGCAGTTGCCGTTACCGCACACGAGACGACGTGCCCGCAGATCGAGTCGCACCTGACGGCCGGCGACGGGACGGTCCGCCAGACACCACTGGTAGTAGCAGTGCACACGCGAGGATCTCCATCCGCATCCCGGGCAGGCGGCCGATCCCACCGTGGACCGCACAGTAATTCGGACCTCGGTGTCCCCAAGAACCACTGCTTCTACCGTCGCCCCAACCCCCGTAAGGAGAAGGTCGGCGAGGCGAACCACATCCCCCACGCCCAGGTGATGCCCACCTGCTCCTGATCCTCACGCACCCCCAAATCAGCGACAGAGCCCGGAAGTCGTGCCAGAACCGCAACTCGTGAACAAAGCCAAGATGTTCCACGACGTACTCGCGCACATCGTCACGCACGGCATCCGCGTCCCAGGATGCCCGACACAGCAAATGCCGCATGCCATGCGGGGTCCTCTCGCCTGCCCACTCCGCGATCGTCCAGTAGTTCTTGCGAGGCAGGTCCGACAGCAGACCCATCACCAACCGTCTTGCCCGCAACCGGAGTTCGACCCGGGCGAACCGACCCCGATGCGGCCCATGGCTACCTCGAACGCCTCCCGCCAACGGCCGGGATCTATGCTGTGGTCTGCGTCTCATCGGCAGCCCACACAACTCACGATGATCAACGGTGGCCACACCCGTCTCCGCACCGGTCCGGGACCAGTCGACCGACCAGGAAAGCAGATCATGATCGCTACTGTCCTTGCCGTCATCGGGACGCTCCTCGGATCGATTGTCACCGGCACGTTCCAACACCTGGCGGCCGGCCGCGCCGAACGCGCGGCTGCCGCTGAGCAGTTGCGCCGCGACCGGCTCGATGCAGTGACCACACTCGCCTCCGCTGGCTCCGACCACCGTCGGGCCTTGTGGATGCGTGGGGAGGCTCGGCTGCGCGGTGCCAGCGACGTTGAACTGGAAGAACTGCGTGCCAGATCTCATATCACCCGCTCCGCCATCACCCGCCCCCTGGTCGCGCTGCGGCTCCTCGTGCCCGATCGGGCCGTCCACGACACCGCGCAGGCGATGGCCGTCGCCACCTACGACATGGTGGATGCCGCCACGAGCGCTGAGGAGCTGACCGCGGCACAGGACACCGCCCGGGCCGCAAACGACCGTTTCATCGACGCTGCCGCTGCCTACTTCAGCGCCAACACCTGACAGCGTCTACGTCCCGCCGTCTGAAGCGACTTGCTCTACGCCGACGACAAGCAGGCATGAAGATCACGATCTGCAGCTCGACGCAGGGCTTCAGTCGATCGTTCGCGCCGCTCAAGGTGATCCCGCGCCCCGCAGGCTATGGAGCTCCCCGGACCTGCCCGCCACAACCCGCCCCAGCCTCCCAGCCCCCGCAGGCTCTGCTTGTCGCGGCACGGAACAAACGAGTTCGAGGTAAGCATGCTGACGATGAAGGTCGAGACGACGACACGTCCACAAGGGGCCACCCGACCTGCTTGACGGCCCGCCCGGATCCGGTCGACCGTCCGGCATTCGAGTCAGGCGACGGCACCAGCGACCGACGTACGGCCGTCGTCGTAGCCGATCGCCGGGTGATCGAAACGATCGATCCCCGCGATGGAGAATCTGTGGGCCAGTTCCTGGCCGTCCTCGCCGATCAGATGGAGCCCTATCCGGTCCGTCACGGAGAGAGCCGTCCACGCGGGCGCCGTCCGGGCCACGCAGAAGAGCACGAGCGGTGGATTCGCCGGCACCGAGGTGAACGACGTCACCGTCATGCCGGCCCGGCCGTCCCTGTCCGTGGTGACGAGGGCGACCGTGGCGGCCTGGTGACGCATGATGTGCCTGAACAATTCCGGGGTCAACGCCGGATCACAGGGTCAGCGAGACAGTGGGCATCATGTCGAAGGTGACCCGGCCGTGGTCCTCGGCGAGGATGTACGGCGTGAAGTACGGGTGCCGGGTGCCGACGGCAACGTCGCGCCAGAAGCGCTGCAGCGGGTTGTCGTCCGCGAATCCGCTCGCGCCGTGCCGATCGAGTAGCAGTTCCATCGCCTCGCGGCACTCACGGGCGGCTGTCGACAGGGCCGTTCTCAGCCTGATCCGCTGTGTCACCAGTATCGCCGCACCTGGACGGAGCGCATCGAGGACGTCTGCCACCTGCAAGGTCCGCTGCGTGGCCAATTCGGCGCGCTGTAGCGCCTCGGTGAACCAGTAGCGGCCCAACGGGGAGTCCGCGACCCGGGCGTACGTGGTCGCGTACGGTGCCCGTTCGCCGGTGATCGCCGCCGCGACGACATCCTGCGCTCCGCATGTCGCCCCGATCATCGGCGCGAGCGCCGCCAGGCCGGCCATGAACGACGCCTCCGACGGCGGGGCCAGCGGGCCGGAATCGTCCGGGAACGTGACGAGGCTGTCCGGTACGAAGACGTCCTCGGCCACGAGAGTGTGGCTGCTCGTCCCGGCCGGGCCCGCCGCCCTCCACGTACGTTCGACCGACAAGTCCCCCAGGTGTACGTCGGCGGGTGGAAGAGTCGAACCCGTTCTGCGCCCTGCGGTTGTCCCGACCGGAGTACGAGTACCTGTGTTCGCTGGCCGGGCAAGTGCCCTAGGGGGTGCGGGGCGGATACCCCGACAGGTCGGGCCCCATCCCGGGGTCCGGCGGAGGCGCAGACGCCCGCGTCCGGGTCGGCCAGGAGAATGTCGCGGGCCGTGTCGGAGACGACCGACCCGATCAGTTTCCTGGCCGAGGCGGACAGCCCCACAACGCGGCGGCGTCGCCCGCTCGCGTCATCGCCGGAGAACGACGCCGAGGTCGTTGTCTGCCGTCATGCGGACGATTATGCCGCGAATCCGGCGGATCAGCGTGGCCCGAAAACTACCTGGATCAGCGCTCGGTCGAGTCCTCCCGCCGGACCCGCCTGGATATCGACGGCCCCCAGGTCAAGCCACGAAACACGGCTCGAGTACGGCCGTCCTCCTCCTTCGACTCGTAGCCGTCCCGTTCCTTCCCCGTCCTCCGCCGCATCGACCAAACCCCCTTTGCCGCACCGTAGTTGAAGCCATGTCATCTCGATCGACTCGGCTATGCTCGGCCCCGGTTCGAACGAACGGCGACCTCACGAACGACGACCGGCGGGCGAGCGGGCCCAGTCCTCTGGGAAGGAAACGGAGAGAGCACGTGATATCCGAAGAGGGCGACGACCATGCGGCAACCCGTTCCGAAAGACGCCCGGAGCGGCTGATCGCGGGTCGGTATCTGCTCCACGACGTTCTCGGCAGGGGCGGCATGGGAACGGTCTGGCGCGCCAGCGACCAGCTGCTGGACCGCCCGGTCGCCGCCAAGGAACTGCACATCCTCACGCATGGCGACGACGAGCACCGCACACGGATGCGTCGCGCTGTCCGTGAGGCGCGGGCGGTCGCCCGGGTGCCGCATCCGCACGTGGTCGGCGTCCACGACCTGGTCGAGTCCGAGGACCGGCTGTGGATCGTCATGGAACTCGTCGAGGGGCCCTCGCTTGCCCACCGCATCGCCGAGACCGGGCCGCTCACCCCGCAGCACACGGCGGCACTCGGTCTGCAGATGCTCGACGCGCTGGAGGCCGTGCACGCGGTCGGTACCCTGCACCGCGACGTCAAACCCGCCAACGTCCTGCTACGCCCCAACGGCAACGCCGTCCTCACCGACTTCGGCATCGCGGCCCTGGACGACGGCGAGTTCCTGACCACCACCGGCGAACTGGTCGGCTCCCTCGAATTCATGGCGCCCGAGCGGGTGACAGGATCGGCGACCGGCCCTGCCTCCGACCTGTGGTCCCTGGGCGCGACCCTCGCCACGGTCTGCGGCGGTCAGTCCCCCTTCCGCAGACCGGGAGGGCCCGCGACGCTGTATGCAGTGGCGTACGAGGAACCCGTCCTGTCGCAGCGGCTCGGCCCGCTGCGGCCGGTCGTCGAGGCGCTGCTGCGCAAGTCCCCGGACGAGCGCCCGTCGGCAGCCAGTGCGCGTTCCGCGCTGCGGCACGTAGCGGCGGGAGAGGTGGGCGCCTGGCCGCTGCCGTCGGCGACCGTGCGCGATCTCCGGCCTTCGTCCGCGCGGGCCGACGCGAACACCGTCACCAGCGGTCAGCAGCCGATCGCCCCGGCCTGGCAGGCCGTGCCGACGGCGCGGCACACGACGTCGCCCGCACCCTCACCTCATCAGTCGTCCCGCTCGGCGACCCCGAGGCGGGTGTGGTGGGCGTTGGCCGGTACGGCGGTGCTGGCGGGCAGTGTCGGAGGCGGTCTGTTCTTCACCGGGGTGCTGCCGCTGAAGGAGGACCCGAAGACGACGACCGTCCGTCAGGTCGTCCAGTCGGCGACCGGCTGGCAGCCGGTGGCGGAAGCGGTTGTCCGGCAGGGAGACCAGGTCACCGTGTCGTTCGTCTCGGGAGAGTGGACAGCCGACCACCAGAACATGCCTATGACCGGGCCGGCCGGCTACGACGCGGAAACCGGCGCCTGGCTGGACTTCGCGGCGGACTGCAAGGTCAAGCCCGCGGCACCGTTCGGCAGTCTGCTGGCGGTCCTCGCGGGTGACAAGGACTCCCCTGTCCGCACCGTCGGAAAGAAGCTGACCTTCCGGGCTACCGGGAACGGCACCCTGCATCTGGGCATGAACGACACCGCCGGGTCCTGCTCCGAGGACAACAGGGGCGCGATGACCGTGAAGGTGAGCGTCACGCACCAGGGTTGAGCGACGGGCGCCGGGCACCCGTCGTGGAGCCCGCCGATGACAGTCTGCGGCCTGCCGGGGCTGGCCGTTCGTGTCCGCCAGGATGTGCTTCTTGGAACCCGACCCCGGTCCACGGCGCCTGGACCTGTGTGTCCACCCCCTTCAGCCCTTGGAACCTTCGGTGAGCCGTCTACTTCGATACGCCGAAGCAGGGCGGCATGGCCCGCAAAGCGCAGCCGCTGACCAGGACATGAATGATCGCCGCGAACAGCGGCTCATCATGCGTGTCTTGGGTTCCGCCGCCCTGGGGCCGCACCCTCGACGGTGGGACCAGCGGCTCCGCGATCTCCCACAGCCCGTCCGGAACAATCCAACACCCTTTGGATGCGCTCACGTGGAGGTTCGTCACAGCAGGAGCCGTCGCTCCTTGGCGACGGCGACCGCGCCCGCCCGCGTCTCCACCTCGAGCTTGCCGTATATCCGTCCGAGGTGGGTCTTGACGGTCGCCTCGCTGATGAAGAGCGCCCGGGCAATCTCCCGGTTGCCCAGGCCGCGGGCCAGCTGAGCCAGGATCTCGTGCTCACGGTCGGAGAGGGCGGGGCGTGGGCTGCGCATCTGGGCCAGCAGCCGGTCGGCCACCGGGGCCGACAGCGCGGTGCGACCGGCCGCTGCGTTGCGGATGGCCGCGAACAGCTCGTCCGGCGGTTCCGCCTTCAGCAGGTAGCCGATGGCCCCCGCCTCGATGGCGCGGGAGATGTCGGCATCGGTGTCGAACATCGTGAGCACCAGCACCCGGGGCCCCTCCTTCCCCTCGGAGGTCAGGTGCCGGGTGGCCGTCACGCCGTCCATGCCACCGCCGAGCTGGAGATCCATCAGCACCACGTCGGGGTGCACACGGGCGGCCACGGCGAGGGCCTCCTCGCCGCTGCCCGCCTCCCCGACCACCTCCACGCCGTCGGCGCTGGAGAGCAGGGCACGCAGACCGGCGCGTACGACTGCGTGGTCGTCGCACAGCAGCAGACGGACCTGTGACGGCGGTGCGGAGGTACTCACAGGACGAGCTCCTTGGGGGTGTCGAGGGTGTCGGGGGTGAGGGGGACGGCCACCGACACGACTGTGCCCTCGCCCGGTGTGGACTCCACAGTGAGCGTGCCGCCCGACTGGCGGGTCCGGATGCGCATGGCCGACAGTCCATGACCGCGCGCCTGGTCCGCACCGGGCGACGGCGGGCCGTCCACGTCGAACCCGCGGCCGTTGTCGGCGATGTCCAGCGAGATCTGGTCGTCCAGGCAGGTGAGGGTCAGTGCGGCGCGCGTCGCCGCGGAGTGCTCGCGCACATTGGCCAGCGCGCCCTGCGCGATACGAAGGAGGGCCGCCTCGACCCGCTCCGGCAGCGGGCCAGGGGCGCCGTCGAGCCGGAACTCCACCCTCAGGCCCGGTCCGCTCTCCCGCTCGGCCAGCGCGCCGAGCGCTCCGGGGAGGGAGTGCTCGGCCAGGTCGGCCGGCGCCAGGTCGTGGACGAACCGGCGTGCCTCGGCGAGGCTGCGGGTGGTGATCTCGGCAGCCTTGCCGACGTGCCCGCGGGCCGCGTCCGGGTCTGTACGCCAGACCCGCCCGGCGGCCTGCAACAGCATCTGCTGGCTGGACAGCCCTTGGGCGAGGGTGTCGTGGATCTCGGTGGCCAGTCGCTGCCTTTCGGCCAGGACACCGGCCCGCCGCTCGGTGGCCGCGAGGTCGCGGCGGGCGCGGACCAGATCGTCGATCAGGACGCGCTGCCGGGCCGCCTGGCGCTGCAGATGGACCAGTACGGCGGTGGCGACCGCGGCGACGGCCGGCGGAGCCACGATCATGTTGGGGTTCAACGTGCCTTGGGCCACACGCACTTCGGAGACGACGACCAGTGCAGTGAGCACCGCCACCAACGGGACGGCGATCCGCGGGGGCAGCGTGTGCAGACCGGCGAAGAGCAGCGGCATGGCGCACCATGTGGCACTCGGCGCGAGGGCCAGCAGCACGATCCACACGGCCGACACGGAACCCAGCCAGATCAGATGGCGCCTGGCGGGCGGCGAACCGGGAGGGGGCGCCGGGGCCAGGAACCGGCCGAGGACGTAGAGCAGACAGAAGGCCGAGAACAGCGCCACCACCCACGCCGTGTGCGTTCCGTCGTGGTCACGGGTCAGGAAACGGGCGAACGACGAGCCGAGCAGCACAAAGAAGGCGGCGTGCACGATCGTGACCAGCCAGCGCTCGTCCGGGTCGGTGTGTTTCATCCTCCTGTGTCTAGCGTGCCGGACACCCCACCGCATCAACCGATCGGCTGACATGAGGATCGCCCGAACCGCGCCCGGAGCAAAACCTGTTGACCGAGCCGAGAGCACCGTCGACGCCGCAAGGCTGTCATCAGAACCCGCACAGCCCGGGAAACACCACAGGGGAAGGCACAGACCTCATGCCCGCGAAGAACCTCGCCGTGAACCGATCCGCGCTCGGCCACCGCATCGGCTATGCCCTGCGCCACCCCGGCCGGGTGCCGCGCCATCTGACGCGCGCCGCCCGGGACATGTGGCTGCGCCACCGTCACCCGGACCACATCGATTACTACCGCGCGGTGATGCGATCCGACACCCGCGCCGACCCGGACGCGGCGGTCGGTAGCCACAGCCGAGAGCGATGGCTCGCGCTGGGGGCGATGCAGTTCGACTATCTGCTCGGCCACGGTCTGCTCCCCGAGCACCGCATGCTGGAGATCGGCTGCGGCAATCTACGGGGAGGCTGGCGGTTCATCCGCCACCTGGAGCGCGGGCACTACTACGGCATCGACATCTCTCCCGACATCCTCGCCGCCGCCCAGGATACGATCGTGGAGATGGGCCTGCAGAAGCAGCTCCCCACGCTGACCCCGGTGCGCGACCTGACGCTGGCCTTCCTGCCCGACGCCCGCTTCGACGTCGTCCACGCGCACAGCGTCTTCTCGCACTCACCGCTTCCGGTCATCGAGGAGTGCCTGGCCAACGTCGGCCGGATACTCGCCCCGGGCGGCTGGTTCGACTTCACTTTCGACCGCACCGAGGGCGAGGAACACCACGTCCTGAGCGAAGACTTCTACTACCGCACCGAAACGCTCGTCGCGCTGGCCGGGAAACACGGCCTCACGGCCCGCTTCATGGACGACTGGGAGGAACTCCCGCACGGCCAGTCCAAGCTTCGCCTTACGCACACACCCCGCTAGGCCGTGTCCGATGGGCCGTGTGACGCTCCGGCTGGGACCTCGTTCCGTGCGACATGGGGCGGGGATCCCTTGGCTCGGCTGGAGCCGCACTTGCCGGCGAAGCGCGGCCGGGGGACGCCGGCCATGCCACCGTCGTGTGATCAAGGGTTCACGACCGTCGTCGCAGGTGGTCGGCGGACGGCACCGGGAGAGCATCCTGCGGGCCGTCCAGGCCGACGCCGATCCCGAAGGCCGGCTCGACTGGAGCATTGGCCAGCGTCGGTTCCACTACGTGCCGCGCTCCTCAGCATGCGGCTGGTGCCTCCACTCGTGCCTCGAAGATTCCGGGCCAGCGAAGGAGACCGGCTCGTCACCGGTCCGATGAGGCCCTGGGACGCTCGCGAGGCGGACCCACCTGCAAGATCCGCCTTGTCGGGGAGGGCGGGTGACGAGAGGGCGTGCCTCTTCCATGGGACGGTCACCGTGGCCGCGGTTCGCCTATGGCTCCGCTCGGGGTGAAACGCTCCACTCAGAGGTCCGTTGCCCCTGGACAGTGGCGACGAAGTTTGCTGAGGGCACGCGCGTCGACAGCCCTGATGTCCCACAACGAGCTGTCCACTTCGGTCAGGACCACCATCACCCTGCCCTCCGCGGATCCACGTGCTTCGCGGTCGATCAGCTGGAGGAAGGGGGTCGCCCGCGACAACAGCGTCAACGTGGCCATGCCGGCGTCGGCAGATCGTCTGTCCATCTCGACACAGCGAGCATCGACTAACTCCTCGAACTGGACGCACCACTTCAGATCCAGGCCGTTCAGCAGCAAATACTCGGCCACGGCACCCAGACCAGGCCGCGCGGCCGCCCGCCGAATCGGACGTGACGCCACCTCACCCTGGCCGGCGAGCGCTCCTCGGAACCGAACGACGAATCGCTCTTGACCTTCGCCGGGCAGGAGCTGTGCGACAGCCTCCGCACTGCCCCCGCCCGTCCACCAGAACCCTCAACAGCCGCCCCAGGAGACCCAATTGGCTCGAAGCGCCTACGGCCTGCGCCCCACTACGGTGTGGGCAGTACAACCATGCGCCCCGTGAGCGCCACCGAGCACAATCAACTCAGAAACCTCAGGGGACAAATGCCGAGCTCGGTCCTCACTGCCAGTGCTGTCTGCGATGGTGTGCGCACTGGGCGGGGGCGGCGAGGACCGCCCCATACATCGATGGAGGGGACACCGTGACACGTATCAGTCGTGCGACGGACGGAACGGCCGGACGGGACGGAAAGGAGGCATGGTCGGGGGTGAGCTTGGCGGAATTGCAGGACTACGCCGCCATCCGCCGGCGCCTCGACGAGGGCGCCGATCCGGAGTCATGGAGCGAGTTCGGAGGCAGCCCCCTGTACGTGGCTGCGCGCTCCGGCTCACCGGAGGTCGTCGCGGAACTCGCCCGCCGCGTCTCGGACGTGGACGCCCTCGACCACGGCACGAACGCCCTGTGGGCAGCGGTCCTGAACCATCGCCCGGACAACGCCCGTGCCCTCGTCGCTGCGGGAGCCGACGCGTGGCGCCCGCAGATCGCCGACTGGTCCCCGGGCCGCCTGAGCCTGGCGGGTCCGACCCCCGACATGTTCACCCTGCCCAAGGGACAGCCCGGCCTGACACCCCGGGAGCAGGCGGAGGTCGAAGAAGCCGTCCGACTCCGCGCGGCACTCGGAAAGTTCACCTACGAAGGCACGGGCCTGGCCTTCGTGGCCGGCCTGGACGCCGACGAGGCGACACGCCGCCTGGAGGCGGCACCGGCGCGGGCCGAGGACTACGAGGGCGTCGACGACTTCGACACCTTCTGCGACTTCGACGACCTCCTGGGGAACATCGACGACGACTACGACAAGGTCCACCACCTCATCGGCGTCACAAACGTCCCGGGCGGCTGCGTCGTCGCCCAGCCCTGGGGCTTCACCCCGTCCGTGCCCGAAGCGGTGACCCGCCTGTCGGCCGGCACCGTCTGCTACGGCCTCTATGCCAACCCCGGGGCCGGCGACCAGGGCAGCATCACCCGCAACATGGTCTCGGAGGGCTGGGACCTGCGCCCCGGCCAGGAGGCCGGCCCGGAAGCCACCTCGCGGGAAGTCCTGCTCGCCTACCTCTACCCCGGCGACGCGATCGCCTACGCCTGCGCCTACGTGGGCCTGCGTCTGACGGACGCCGGCGCGGTGTGCTCGCCGGACAGGTGGGTTCAACTGACCGAGGGAGACCACTGGCAGTAGTGAGCGAAGGAAGGGATCAATCTGGTCGAACCGTCGACGGCGTGTCTCTGGCCGCGAATTGGACAGTCCACGGAAGTTCACACATGGACCCGCCCTGGTGATCGGTCGGCTGGGCCGCACAACCCGCCCTCAGGACTCTGCATGAGGACCCTCTCAGCACCCAGTCACCATGGAGACGCCCCTTTGCAGATGCGGTGCTGACGCGCGCGGTCTTTGTGGGCGACTCGGGGCCCACCCAGCTGGCAACGAGCAGCGCCAAGCGCGCCGTCATGTTGGTTGCCGGACAGGTAAATGTCAGCGTTGAGTCGGAGGTCTGACGTGAGTGATTTCTACATTCTTGCCGTTCTTACCGTCGTCATAGCAACAGTCGCCGGCGCTCTGACGTACCCGCTCGTTCGGCGTGACCTCAGCCCGGCGGGTGCGTTGCTGGCGGTCGGGTGCGTTGCCGTTGCCGTCGGCGCCGGCTGGCTGTTGACGCTCTTCCACGCGTTGCTCGGTTTCACGGCAGGGCTCGTGGTCTATTTGGTGGCGCGTCGACGGTTGACGGGTACGCAGGCGATGATGGCCGGTGGCGCAGGCTATGTCGTCGGCACACTGCTGTCCGTTGGTGCCCTGATGATGGCTCTCAGCGGTATGTAGATGCTGAACAATGCCGAGGCGTAGAAGACATGCTGAAGACGGCGGTTGTAGCGGTGGGAACACTTCGGGTTGCCGCTGATCTTGCCGAAGTCGCGGGGCGCCGGAGCAATGCCACCCAAGCCCGCAAGGCGGTCCGGGGTGCCGAAGCCGGCGTCCCGCTCGCTCCCGAACACCGTCGTGGTCACGGAGCTCTATATGGCGGGCTCAACCAGGGACGGATCCATATCGCACGGCTGCGTCTTGCCCTACTCGGGGGGCCGTTGCAAGGGCCGGCGCGGCTCGTGCTGGGGCGGTGGATGTCTCGCCATGGCTGCGGCCGGACGCCAACACCTGTGCCGACCGGTCCTTTTGCCACACGTTCGGCCGGAGCGAGGGCAAGCACCAGATGGTGCCTGGCTGGCCGTACTCGTTGGTGGCCGCGCTGGAGACCAGCCGCACGTCGTGGAGGTTGAGGACGGGGCGGACGAACATGTGCCGCGAGCATGGCAGGACCATTACGAAGGCCCAGATCCGGCGCCCTTTGCCGGTGCGCGGGTCGTTCCGCTGGCCAAGGAGGGGGGAGCCGATCTGGTCCTCCTCGCCCGGCTCGATGTCCTCGCGCAGGACGGTGACCTGCGTCCTTGTCACTTCGTCGGGCAGCATGGCGTGGACCAGCGGCGAATCGCGGAGATCGACACCTGAAGCTTGTGTTCGTCCCGCAGACACTGGTGGATCATGGTGACCGTCACCGTCCCCAGCAGGCTCTCAAGGTATTCACGATGCTGGTCGATGTCCGTCCAAGTGCCCTGCCTCAGGCGCGAGTTGGCCAGTTCCGGCAACCAGCCCTTGAACATCCGGCCCAGTCGGCCTCGCTCATCGGAGGCCGCCCTGAGTGATTCCGGCCGCCTCCGCCGGCGCCAGATACTTCTGACCGTTTCACGGTCCACGCCCAGCGACGCGGCCGGCGCGCTCTCCGAGCGGCCCGCGCTGCCCAACGGGCTTCCCACCCACCGGCCGAGGGCCACTCACGCGAACTCCGCGATGACCGCTGCTCTCTCAGCAGTCCGTTGCTTCAGGGGCGATCGACTCTCGCTGGGCGGTCAGCGCGACACGGGAGAGGAGCGTGCGCAGCTCTTCGGCATCCTGGTCGCTCAGATCGGCGAGGAGACGCGCTTCGGCGATGGACAGGCCGTGTCGTACCCGCGCGAGCCGGGCGCGCCCGGTGTCGGTGATGAGGACCTGGCGTGCGCGTCGATCGCGAGGGTCGGGCCTTCGGGTGATGAGTCCCTGCGCTTCGAGGTCGTCGAGCAGGTAGGTCATCACCGTGCGGTCCAGGCTGACCTCTTTGGCGAGAGCGAGTTGCGAGGGTGGTTCTCCGCCTGCCAGGGCGACCAGTACGAGGTAGCCACGTGGCCCCCCGGGCAGTTCGGAGACGGATTCGGTGGCGACGCGGCTGAACGCGGTGGACACCATGCGGATCGCCCAGCCCAGATCGGTCTCCAGCGCCAGGCCTTCGGCCTTGCCGCTCCGGTTGTCGTTTTCGGAAGTCGGTGCGCTCACCCGCCCAATATAGCACCTAATGGCTACTCGACAGATGTTCTTGCGAACAGAACATCTGCTGTGCATAGTTGATGGAGCGAGGGCGCCATGGGCGTTCCGCACGCTGAAGCGTCATGACAATGACAAGAGGAGACTGCAAATGATCACGAGCACTGCTCTGCAGGGCCGCAT
The DNA here is from genome assembly GCF_053594615.1 of Streptomyces sp. NPDC001858. Taxonomy (NCBI): domain Bacteria; kingdom Bacillati; phylum Actinomycetota; class Actinomycetes; order Kitasatosporales; family Streptomycetaceae; genus Streptomyces; species Streptomyces sp. NPDC001858. The sequence goes on along the minus strand of NZ_JBSFEV010000057.1, from coordinate 2,161 downwards.
CGCACTGGTGACCGGAGCGACGTCGGGTATCGGCAAGGCCGTCGCGCACAGCCTGGCCCGACAAGGAGCCGAGGTCGTGGCACATGGGCGCGACCAGGCCCGTGGCGAGGCCCTGGTGAAGGAGATCGCGCACGAAGGTGGTACCGCCCGTTTCGTGGCCGCCGATCTCACCGACGCCGAGGACACGCTGCGCTTGGCGTCGCGCGCCGGAGACGTGGACATTCTGGTGAACAACGCGGGCCTGTACGATTTCGCGCCGACCTCCGCGACCGACGCCGCGAGCTTCGACCGACACATCGCGGTCAACACGCGGGCCCCGTTCCTGCTGGTCGGCGCGCTCGCACCCGGCATGGTCAAGCGCGGACGGGGGGCGATCGTGCTGGTCGGGTCGAGTGCGGCGCGTATGCCCGCCCCGGTCGGAGCGGCCTACGGCGCCTCCAAGGCCGGTGTCGAGATCCTCACCCGTTACTGGGCCACCGAGTTCGGCGCGTCCGGTGTGCGGGTCAACTCGGTGTCGCCGGGCCCTGTGCGTACCGAGGGCACTTCGGCGATGCTCGGCGAGCACATCGCGGTCCTGGACAAGACCAACGCGCGCGGCCGGGCGGGTGACCCGAGCGAGATCGCTGACATCGTCACGTTCCTGGTAGGCCCGAACAGCAGCTACGTCAACGGCTCCGTCCTGTTCGCGGACGGCGGCGAGCTCAGCGCTCTGCCCAGCTGAGGCATGGCGCTGTGAACGTCTTCGTCATCGGTGCCACCGGCTTCGTCGGCGGCGCTCTCGCCCGCCATCTGACGGCCCGCGGACACCTGGTCACCGGCCTGGCCCGAACCGACTCCGCTGCGGAAGCACTCGCCGCCGACGGGATCACCCCCGTGGCCGCGGACCTGGACTCCAGGCACTCTGCCACGGTCGAGGCAGCGCTGCGGGCCGATGCCGTCATCTACGCCGCTCAGCCCGACGCGGTACTCGAGACGGAAACCGTCGAGAGCCTGACCCGCGCCATGGCGGGAACGGGCAAGACGTTGGTCTTCCTCTCCGGCAGCGGGGTGCTCCTGCAGCGCACCGCGGGCGCCTGGAGCCAGGACAGTTTCGCCGAGCACGACCCCTTCGTCATCGAACCCCTGGCGATCTCCCGCAAGGCCGCCGAGGACACCGTCCTGGCAGCCGCTTCCGGCGGACTGCGTGCCATGGTCGTCCGCCCCGGCCTCATCTGGGGCCCTGGCGACCACGGCCACGTGCCTATGACCTACCAGTCGGTCGCCGCGACCGGCGCGGCCTGCTACGTCGGGCCCGGACTGAACGCCTACAGCCACGTCCACATCGACGACGTGACCCGCCTGTTCACCCTCGCCCTGGAAGCGGGGCGCACGGGAGGGCTCTACCACGCCGTGGCCGGGGAAGTGCCCAACCGCTGGATCGCGGAAAGAGTCGCGAGCGACCTCGGCTGCGACACCCGCAGCGTCACACCACAGGAAGCGGCCCTGGTCTGGGGCGAGTTCGGAGCCCTCGTCATGGCGGCCTCCAGCCGGCTGCGTGCCCTGCGCGCAGAGCAGGAACTGGGCTGGTGCCCCGAGCACACCGACATGCTGTCCACGATCGGTGAAGCACGTCTGCGGAAACTCGCCGCCCACCGCACATGACGGACGTCTCGCCGCCATGGCGGCCGGGGCCTCGGGCACCGGGCGGCGAACTCCACACCCTCTGCGTCAATGGGCAGTACGGCACCGCTGTGCTCAGCGTCAGCGCTCTTGCGGTCGGCGTCACTGCCGTGTATCCCACCGGCGGGGGTCTGCCGGGGGGACTGTCCGGGTTTTCATGCGGCGGTCCGGCGGCCGTCGCGGTCGGCCCGGGCCGCGGTGATCAGGCCGTCGAGGCAGTCGCGGGTGTGCAGGAGCTCCTCGATGTGGGCGCAGAGCCGGTCGCGTTCCTGGGCCATGCGTTCCAGCGCGGAGTCGGAGTTCTCCTCGCTGGGCGCGTCGCGACACGGCATCAGTTCCATGATGGTGCGGCTGGACAGTCCGGCCGTGTACAGACGCTGGATGAATGCGAGGTGCCCGAGCAGGCCCGCTCGTACGCCGAAGCCGCCCGGCGCGCTGTCGACGCCGGCTTCGACGGCGTCGAACTGCACGGCGCGAACGGCTACCTGATCTCACAGTTCCT
>NZ_JBSFEV010000056.1:0-36254 GCF_053594615.1 Streptomyces sp. NPDC001858 | reverse complement strand
ACGTGTCGTCCGGCGCCACGAAGAACTTCACGATGATGCTCACCTGGGCATCATGCCCGACTATCCAGAGCCATGATCGGCCGGACAAGTCCTAGGTGCCCGCCGGGCGCCCCATCAAGGAAGACACGGGAGGCGCCGAGCACAGTCGTGAGTTTGTCGGCCTGGCGAAGCCCAACAAGGATCACAGGATTGGCTCAAGCCCTGTGATCCTCGGGGACCCAGACAGGCTCAGAGCGGCTTCAGCTCGGCCAGCCAGAGGTGCAGGTTCGGGAGGACGTCTTCATGCATGCCCTCTTGTTCACAGCGGAATCCTCCGTGCTCGATCATCGCGGCCACCAGGCCCTGAAAGTGATCCGGGACGGTTTTCGCCTGCCGTTTCGCCTCGTTCAGCCACTTCTCGAGCTGCGGCGGCTCCTCCACGAGCTTGCGTCCGCGGCGGTACAACTCCGCGTCCATGGCGATGGGTTGGATGCTGCGACCGCTCTTTTCCGCGAGGTCGAGGATGATGCCGATTCCGGGCGGGTCGAGGTCTCCCCAGGCTGCAATCGGCAGGGACTCGGGCACGCACTTGCCCAGGAAGTGAACCAGTGCCCCAGAGGCGAATCCTTCGGTCCAGACGCAAAGCCAGGTCCTCGGGACCGTGGTGCGCGAGGCGACCGCTTCGAAAGTCTCCTGGTTCTCGATGAGGAAGACACCACGGGCCTGGAGGTCGAACCGACCGTCTCTCGTAACCGTCCACCCCGGGAGTTCGATGAAGGGTTCAGCGAGGGCGAGGTCCGCCACGAGACCTTGCCGGTGCCACTCGGCCGGGCCGGTCATCCTCAGTCCTGTGTCACTGGTGTGGACGGCCTCGGTGAATGGGAGACCAACCAGCTGGGAGAAGGCGGCCTTGGCTGCGTCGGTCCACGTCTTGGTTCCGCCCAGTGCCAGCGCTGCCAGTTCGCGCTCACTGCATCTCCAATCGCGGCTCGCCTTGCGAAACCACTCGGCCGCCGCCCGCAACGCGGCACAGTACGTGATCCAGTGAGAAGTGGCGGCACGTGAACCGTCGGGAGGCACACGCCTGTTGTCGTCCGGCAGCGCCACGAGTAGCTCGTATTCGAACGCCAGCTCAGGCACATCAGCGATGGCGGCCAAAGTCTCCGTACGCTCTCGCATCAGACGGTCGCGTTTGACGATGGCCTTGTACCGGGCCTGGCCGCGTTTCGTGCGAATCGGCCCGCTGGCTCCGATGATCAGCATGCGGAGCGGCAGAGTGTGCCGACTGGCGCGCAGCACGGCATCGGCGCGTGCGAGGTGGATGCCTTTCGCGTTGACGGCATCACCGAACAGGTCGATGAGATCGGCGCGTTCACGGTCGGTCATACTCAGGGCGAGAGGCCGGTTCAGCTTTCCCCCGTTGGCGAGGCGCTCACGCACTCGGGTGCAGAACAGGACTCCCCCCGGACTCACCGCCCACTTCGCGAGATCAGGGTGCAGGGCGACACGATTTCCCATGTCAGTCGAGGTCCAGGTCGCCCAGCAGCCCACCGGCCCGGCCACGGGCGGGGGCGTCCACATCCCTTGCCTCGTACTCCTCCTCGGCTTCGGGCTCGTCGTCCAGTTCCTCGTCCATCTCTTCGTCGATGTCGATGTCGTCGTCGGCCTGTTCGTCGTCGAGCTGATCATCGGCGTCGAAATCGAGGCCGATGCCGCCAAGCAGCGCCGGGTCGACCATGAGATGCCGCTCGGCCCCGTCCCAGACGATGGGGGTGGTGAGTACACCCTCCACCTGTGGGTCACGGAACAGCTGGTAAGTGGCCACGCCGGGAACCTCTTCGTAGAAACCCCATTCGTCGTGGCTCGCCATCACGAAGTCGAGGTCGAGTTGGACGAGCAGTCCCATGCACTCGCCTCGCATCTCGGCGTCGATTCCGGCGAACGCCTCGTCCAGGTAAACGGGACGCGGAGCGGTTCTTGCGGCTCCCGCATAGTGAGCGGCCGCGGCGGCAAAGAGCGGGAGTTGCAGCATGACGGCCTTCTCCCCGCCCGACCCCTTGCCGTGCATGCCAGTGTCGATGTCGGTCCATCGCTGCTGCGGGCCGGTCTTGTACTGGACGCGGATCCGGCTCCAGGTGCGGTAGTCGAGGGCGATACGCAGGTGGCTCTTCCAGTCCAGTCCCCCCTCTTCCTCCCTGGCCACGGCGATCTGGCGACCGAGGAAGGTGATCAGGTGTTCGCGGGCCTCGTCGGGCAAGAACCTGCTGGCCTGCCGGTCAAGTGTCGCCAGGGCTTCCCGCGTTTCTTCGCCTTTTTCGGGATCCGCCTCCCACACCAGCCGAATGACGTGCCCGGAGGCCGTGCGGCGCTGCGCGAGAAGTCTGTTCATCTCTTCAATGAGCGCCTTCGCCCGGGCACGGCGCCGGCGTAGATGGTCCCCCACTTGTCCGAGCAGGACCTCTGTGAACAAGTCGTGTTCATTCGCGTCGAGCAGGCGGTTCCGTTCGTAGACCTCTCTCTGCACGATCGCGAGTCCTTCCGCGACAGCGAGGTGTTGACCGTTGTGGAACAAACGGACAGAGACGAGGCGGTTCTCGTTTCCGGCCCGCACCGTCCAGTCCGGACCGGCCAGGACTTCCTCGAGGATCTGCAGTTCGCGGTCCACGTCGTCGCGTGCATGGTCGAGGGCATGTTGATCCGAAGGATCGTCAGCGAGTTGCCGGATCAATTCCTGCGCGGCGGCGACTGCCTCGAGACTGTCGGTGGCTGTACCGTCTGTGGAGACCAGCGCGAGGAATCCGAGCCGGTCAAGTTCCCTGTAGTGCCCTCGTCGCTCCTCCAGTACGAGTTCTCGTTGCCCTACGAGTTCACGGGCCTGTGTGCAAGCGGATTGGGCGCGAGTCTCCTCCTTGATCAGCCCTTCCAGAGCAGCGAGGCTCTTCTCCTCCATGGCCTCGTTCTTCTTGAGGCCAGCCTGGGCAACGCCGAGTCTCTTCAGTACGTCGTCGACGTCGGCTCCGACGGCGCTACGGCGCACATCGTGTTGTTCGCGTTTTCTCTTCGCGTCGCGCTCGGCGTCGTCCGTATCGGTTTCGGCCAGTTTCTGATGTCCTCGGCAAGTGGCCAGCAGTGCTTCGGCACCGTTTCGTTGCTCCACCCGGCTCGACCAGGTGCCCAGCCGTCGGAAGAGATCTCCGAGACTCGTCGCGTATTCCGTGAGTACCCGCTGCTCCTCGGCAAGCGCCTTCAGCCCCGTGGCGGTCGCGCGTTGCCTGGCGTATCCCTCAAGCTCCGCGCGCGCCTCCTGCCAGGTGATCTCTCGCGCGTCCAGCGTGGCCTTGGCCTCCTGGCCCGCCAGGTCGTACGTCTGGAACAGACTCCTGGCTTTCGCGAGACTCAACTGGCAGTCACGCACTGGCTGGTCGAAGGCAGCGGCCTCGTCGCACTCAGCCCGCAGGTCGCCCTGCCGCTCGGTGAGGCGCTCTTGCAGCTCATTGAGCCCTACGATCCGGCCGTCCAGTTCGACAAGCTGGTCGTCCAGCGCTTTCAGCCGACGGCGTCGCTCGGCCTGACGGGCGGCGGTACCGATGTAGGCGGCCTGTGTGACCTTGGTACGACCATGGATGGGGCCGATGCGCCACGAGCCGTCGGTCGACACCCAGTCACCCGGATGGTGCTCTGTCCCGGCGGGGGCGAGCGCGACAGCAGCCAGGATGCTCGTGGTCACCCGCGACGGGACGATCTCGTGATCGACCGCGTGCAAAACGTCGGCAAGGGATCGGCCCGGAACCGGTTCCCGGTCGGCGACCAGGAGGCTGTCGAGCGTGTCCCCGTCCAGTAAAGATCCCTCGGGGGTGACCCATGCGTCAAGCACTCCCGACCCGAGCAGGGCGGCTTCCAAGCCTGCTCGGGTCGTGTCGTCGACGTCCGGCGCGAAGTCGAGCAACCGCCAGAGTGGAGCACCGTCGGCGCCGCTGCTCCGATCCCGCCGCTCGTGTACCGGGGCCGCGGGCAGGGGGTCCTTCTCTTCGGCGACACTCGACCGCAGGGCGGCCGTCTTGTCTCTTGTCTCCTGGAGACCACGGAGTTCGGCGGCCAAGTCGGATGTCTGCTGCACAAGCAGAGTCCCTCGGGGGCGAGAGAGGCGCTCCACCTCCTGGGAGAGGGTGGTGGCGCCATTGAGGCCGAAGGTAGGCACCAGTGACTGGAGTGATTCCAGTTCGACGCCGCTCAGTCGCAATTCCTGGCACCGCTCGTTCCAGTCGACGAGTGCGATGCGCAACTCGTCCATCCGGTCGGTGAGTTGCTGCCCGTGATCGTCTACGTCACGCTTCGCCGTCTCGCAGAGACCCCATGCCTTCTGAAGGGCGTCGTCTGCCTGATCGCGTAGGGCTTTGGTGTCTCGCGTCGTCTCGGCCAGCTCGACCGCACGCCGGAGGACGTTCGCGCGGGCTTCCACGTGGCCCAGTAGCATCTTCTCCGTCTCCTCGGGATCCTCCCGGACGGCAGCGGAGAGTTCGGTGTGAGCGTCCCCGATGCGGGTCCTGGCCGCCTGTGCCAAGGCCTTCTCTTCTGCGGACAGGAGGACAGCGGCATCTCGTTCGAGAAGCCTGGTCTGCTTGGTGGCCTCGCCTTCCGCCTCTGCCGAGGCAGTTGCCGCCTTCTTCAGACGCTCTCGGAATCCGGGGAGCTTCTCCTCCGCCTCCTCGGCCTGTTCCTGGAGCTTGGTGAGAACTTCGTGCTGCTTCATCAGCGGGTCGACGCGAAGTTCGTCGACAGAGATCCGAAGCGTTTCGCGTTCTTCGAGGAAGCGCTTGCGCTCCTCCTTCCCCTGCTCCAGCTTCTTCTCAGCGCTGTCGGCCTTCTCAACAGCCTCCGCACTACTGCGTTGTGCCTCGGTGAGCTGAGCATCCGCCTCGGCCAACCCCTCGGCGATGTTCCTAGTCCACCGGCGCGCGTAGCGGGAGTACACCGACAGGAAGGTGGACATGCCGAGTTGGTGCCGCTCCTGCTGCGCCAAGTCGGCGCGGTCACGGGCCAGTTGGTCGAAGCGGACGGCCAACCCGTCCAACAACAAGGTACTGACCGGTGGCAGGCCGTTGGTCAGCATCCGGCTGAGCCGTTCGCCGTTGAAGTTCTCGCTCAGCTTCGGCTTGCGCAGGACCAGCAGGAGTTCCACCAGAGCCGCCAGTTTCCCGATCCCGAAGCCGAACAGGCGCTCCGCAACGGCTGTCCGGTACGCGCGCCGTTCCTCGAAGACGTCCTCTGGACCGAGCCGCGCCTCCAACTGCTTGCGCAGATACGGCTGTCTCCGTTCATCCAGCAGGCTGAAGTCCTCACCGATCCGCTTGGCCGTGACGAAGAACCAGGGTTTGTGAACACCTCCCTTCGCGGACGTGCTACCTCTCATCCCCATGCCGACTGTGATGAATGCGTAGCCGCCGTCCTCGGTCACGCGTCCGTACTCGCACCATGTGTATCCGACACGGTCGCCGCGCCCCCGATGCAGCAAGTTGTCCCGCATCGGCCGTGCGGTCGAGCCGAACGGGTCCAGCCGCCGGGCGCTGAGCCGCGCGTCCAGCAGCAGCGGGCTGGTGACCTCCATCACCTTGGTCTTGCCGGCGCCGTTGCGTCCGCGCAGGATCAGCCCGTTGCGGTAGGAGACGAACTCCTGTTCTTCGTACTCCCACATGCCGATGAGGCCGAGGCGGAGTTGCTGGAACCGTTCCCGTTCCGGTACGGGTAGCTCCCCGTCGAGGATGCGCTGAAGAGCGGGCGTCGGCGTTCGGTCAGTCGGCGATGCCATCAGCCTGGCCTTCCGAGGTCGAGGTTAAAGGAGTCTGGCGCTTGACCTGCCGGGGCGGCACATCGAGATCCTGGCCGAAGAGCAGCAACGCCTCGCCCGTGACACGAACCCCGCGTCCAGAAGGGTCGCGGTAGCGTGCGACAACGGAGCGGACGAGTATGCCGTCCTCATGCGGATCGACGAGTCCGAACTGCGTCAGCACGGGCACGGAATGCTTCAGCACGACAGCGCCGTCCACGGGTTTGCGTTCGAGGTTCGGCACGACGCGGCGAATCTGCTGTGCCACCAGAGTCGCCAGTTCCAGGAGTCGGTCGTGCCGGACCACAAGGCTGCCCGTCTGGGCTGGGTCAGCTTCTCCGGCCAGCAGGTCGGCTAGTGCGAGCGCCGCCACCGATACGGCGCTGGCCGCGGGGAATTCGATGTCGGAGAAGCGGGGGTCGGCGATCGCGAGGCCCTCGGCCCTTGCCTCGACCCGGGTGTCGAGTCCGAGGACGATTTCCGCCGTCAGTTCGTCCCGGTGCACAGACAGGTACTCCCGTTGGTCCGGCGGCAGGTCTTCCAGGTGGACCACCGGGTCATCGACCAGACGGCGCATGAGTGCCTGCCGAAGCTCGGTTTCAGTCCTGCCACCACCCCCGCTCTCGCCATCGGCGACGCGCAGCAGCGCTTCCGGGCCGTGCGCCTGGCTGGGCGGGACCGGACAGACGACGGCGGAGGTGGCGAGGTGGTGGTCGACGTCGTAGAGGGCGTTCCCGAAGCCTGCGATGTAGGCCTGTTCGGAGTCGGCCGTGACGCCCGGCTCCCGAGGAGACCGCAGTACACCGCCCGCGGCGAGGAGTCGGAGCGCCGCGACCAGATCACGGCGCTCCCGGGTCGAGGTGGCGTCGAACCTGCGCAGACCAGGGTGCGCGGTCGTGAGGGCGGTCACGCGTTCGGCGAGTTCACTGATCACGGTCTGCCGGTCGCAGTCGACCAGGACCGCCAGCAGCAGGCAGTACAGGGCGCACTGCCGTGAGCTGGGAACGGCCGGATCGGGAAAGCGCCCGGGATTCTCAGGGATCTTGAGCAGCCGTACCACGTCACGCTCGACGACCAGTGGCCATCCCAACTGCCGGTCGAACCAGATCCGCAGCTGTTCCTCATTCCGACGGACCTGATCCACCATTCGCCCGTGCCGACCCTCACGCCGTAGCACGGGAGTGCGCAGCAGGGCCCGGACCACCTCGCGGCATTCATGGCCCTCCTGCCCGGTCCAGCCCTTCACCGCTGCCCACGCTCCTCCACCAACAGCGTCAACTCGAAGTCCTGCGTGCTCATCGCACCGCCCCGCAGTTCCACAGTGGCGGCAGATGTCCTGTCCACCGCGGGACGCAGCGTGATCAGCAGACGGCCGTCAGGGGTACGGGTGCGTCGGACACCCCCGCTTCGCTCCCGCACCGACAGGACCAGTCCGAGGCAGGTCAAGAACACCTCCGCCTCGGCGGAATCCAGTCGGCCGAGCTCGGACAGCCGTACAGGCCCTCTGTCCGCCAACGATCGCTCAGCGGCTTCCACCGTTGCGTGTTCCTGCCTCTGCCTGACTGCCAGCAGACTCTTGGCCCGACGCGGGTCGCGAATACGCGGCGGAGATCCCGTGTGCGCCCGGGCCCCCCGCGCACGCAGTTCCGCCGACACCGGAGCCGGTTCGCTCTGCCACCAGCCGATCTCCGGTCGGGCATCATCGTCCTCGTATACAGCGGGATGGCCGAGATGCCGGGACGAGTAGGCACCGAAAGCCGTACGCCACAAGGCGATGGTCTCGCGCCCACCGCCGGTCATGTCGAACCCTTCGAACCAGCCGGCCAGGGCTATCAGGTCCGCCGTCCGGCTGGCCCGCCGGAATCGTTGATCGTTGATGTGTCCGACGGTCATAACGATGAAGGCGATCGCATCGGAAGCCCGGTCGAGCAGCAACTCGGCGACCGGCGGACGGTCTTCGGCTGCTACGAACCAGCGGCGCAAGCCCTCCCACATCTCCGTCATCCGCTGTGCCTCGCGATCGACGACCTCTTCATGGCTGACGCCCAGGACCGGCGCGGCCTCCAGCGCAGCCAGCTCGGCGAACCGGGCCAGGAGCCCCGCCTCTTCCAACCCGATGATCAGCTTCGCGATCGGGGCAGCGTTCTCATGGAGGACGACCGTGAAGGACTGCAGATACCCGACGACGACATTCTTGTAAGCGATGAACACCTCGGGATCTCGGATCTCTTTCGAAGCCAGCGAACCGTTGAGTCCCTGGACGAAGAGCTTGGCGTCCTCCGCCAGCTGCGCGAATCCCTCCGTCGTACGCCGGAAAGCGCCGAGCGCGCTGCTGAGGTCGCTGTCCTCCTCACGGATGACACGCAACAACGCCGCGAGAGATTCGAGAATCTCCGGAAGCATCGATGCCTGCAGCGAACCCGCATGGGACAGGTCCTCGTCGATCCGAGTCATCTCACGATGGACCCGGGCGCCGGCCGAGGTCAGCTGGTACAGGAAGTCCCGCTGAAGGTATTCCTCGGGCGTGGTGGTGTACCGGGTGTTCTGGATCCGGTCCACGTTCCGCCAGTCATACAAGTTCTCGAGCAACCCCTCAACCGCTGGAAGCATATCCAGCAGCTCTGGTTCATCGACGAGTTCGTCCTGTACCCGCTGCCGTATCTGCTCCGTACTGAGATGGACGCCGAGTCGGGCCTCCTCCTCCAACAGCACGTCCAGGACCAGGCGGTAGAACAGCGCCTTGTCGTGGTTGAGGTAAGCCACGATCTTCATACGTCCGCCGAACGCGGCCACGTGCCCCACTCCCCCGCCCCCACGTCACAAAACGCACCGAGTCCCTCAGATATTGCCAGACACCTCCTGCGGCGCAGTCCTTCTTTCATCAAATGTGCGCGTTCGTGCGACAACGCACCCAGGATCGGGCCTGGCTTCATTGCATGGGCAGTTCCCGCCACCGGCGACGGACGGTTGAGCGTTTATTTTCAGACGACAGCCGCAAGCACGTATCGCGGGTTGACCGACACCCTTCGTTCCCCGGACTCGTTCCCTCAGCCCAGCGCCCGGGCCGAACGCCGAACACAGGGTCAAGATCGCGAAGTCCGTGGGAAAGGCAGCGCTGATCCTTCTCGATCCGGAACGCGGAGCGACGGAGCGGTGGCGTGTCTCAGGGGCGAGCATCATGCCGGGCGGGACAGGGGCATCGCGCACGGCACGGAACGGAGTCCAGGCCTCGAGGTTCTGGCGCAGGCTCGCAGAACACGACTTCTGGCGCAGGAGCCGACACGTCGTGGTGGTCACTGCTGACGACGGCTGCTGCCTGAAGCACGGCCAGCATTCTCGGCAGGCACAGGACTAGTAGGAGCTGCTGAAGGGGTGCGACTCAAGCCGCCGCGTGCCGGCCGATGGAGCAGATGTGGTCTCCGCGCTACAAGCGTCTCCGGGGAAGATCACGGATCCCGATCCTGCCTCGCAAACCAGCGGTCCGGGGCGAGGAATGAGTCCTGGCACCGACTTCGGATCGCGGCATACCGTGGGGACAGCCATCGCCCAGTAGATCGCAGCCCGGAAGAAGCGAGGGAGCCTGTGGAAGCGGAACTGGTGACACTGATCGGAACCGGCGCGACCACCATGGTCGGCCTCATGGCCACCGACGCGTGGGAAGGTGCGAAGCAGCGCATGACGCGTTTCCTCGCGCGCGGCCGCGAGACCGACACGGTGGTCGCGGAGCTGACCGAGTGCCGCACCTCCCTGATCGCGGTGGCCGGCACCACCGACGAGGAGACCTTCGCGGCCGACCTGACGGCGTCGTTACGTCTCCAACTGCGCCGGCTCCTGGAGAGGGAACCCGGCGCGGCAGAGGAACTCCGGCGTCTCGTCGACGAGTTCGCCCAAACGGTCCCGTCATCACCGGGCACAGTTCACAACAGCATCACCGGCGGCACACAGCACGGTCCGGTGATCCAAGGCCACACCTTCACGAATCTGACGATCGACGCCTTCGGACATACTCCTCCGGATCGAATCGTCTGAGTACCGCGGCGGCCCGCACACCCCATCATCATGCCCCCGCGCACCACGCAGGCCAGCCTCTGAACGCACCGTCAGCGCTGCGTCCGCCTTGCAGAAGCGGCATCACTGATCTCCCCCAGCCCCGTCGCCATTCCAACTCGGGCACGTTCGAGTTCCGCTACCGCCTCCGACTCTTCGGGAAGAAGGTGAATACGCTGGGCAAGGACGCGCGCCGAATCCAGATCCCTAATGGCCGACCCGTATTGGCCGAGCACGCGCTCCGCTGTTCCGAGGAGAAGCAGAGACTGTGCCTCCTCCATCGTCGCGCCGATGGATCGAGCGAGGTCGAGTGCGCTGACGTGCAGCCTTACAGCATCGTCCGCGTGACCGGACTCGCGGTGAACCCTACCTGTCTCGTTCAGACAGATGACCTGGTTCCGCAGATCACCAAGCTCACGGAATGATTCGAGCGCATCCCTCAGAAGACGCAGGGCTTCGTCCAGCTGTCCCGGGATGGGCAGTGCACTGGCCAGCGTAATATCGATGACAGCAAGATCTGACTTGTTGATATTCAGTGGACTGATATTCCGGGCCTCGGTCAGGATCTGACGCGCAGTCTTTTTCTCTCCCACACGGACGTAGAGATCGGCGAGATTATTCAAGGTACGTCGCTGGTCCATTCCATCACCGATTGCCCGAAATTCTCGCAATGCCTCGCTCAACGCAATACGTGCCATGCCGTACTGGCCCAGATAGAGGGAGGTGATGCCGAGGTTGTTCAGGCAGCGGGCGACTTGACGCCGGTCGCCCTGTTTCTCTCTCACCGCGAGGACGTCACGCTGGACCGCGCGAGCCGCGTCGAGTCGGCCCTGGTGCCAGTGAACTGTGGCCAGTTGATGCAGGGCTTCCAGCTCCGCGTCAACGTCGCCGGCGTCCGCGGCCATAGCGGACGCGGAGCTGAGCGCGGCCATCGCCCGCTCATATTGGCCCGAGCTGCTGTAAACGGTCCCAAGGTCGATGCGGGCCCGGACCTCGGCCGCCTGTTCGCCGGTCTCGTGCCAGTAGTGGACGGCGTGCCGATGAATCCGCTCGGCATCGGCCCAGAATCCGCCGGCGCCGAGAAACCCCGCCATGACGTGGCCAAGGACTGCGGCCTGCCGGAACATTCCGTGGTGGCGAGCATATCGGGCGGCGTTGATGAGCCCGAGGTGTTCGGTCATTAGCCAGTTCTCCGCGTCCGCGGCATCCCGCCACGAAGGGAGGCCGCCCGTGTCCGCACCGGTGTCGACCAGGTCGAGCCGGGAGCGTTCAGGACGGATCAGCCGATCGGCGGCGTCGACGGCCGCGATGTAATAGCCGACGAGGCGGCGCAGCGCGGCACTCCGGTCCGCTGCCGAATCCTCAGCGGATCCGAGGCCCTCCGCGAAATCGCCGAGGAGGTCGTGGTAGCGGTACCGCTCCGCCGCAGGGGCCTGCAGCAGATGGGCATCCACCAGCACGTCCATGGCCCGTTCGACGCGATACAACGGGAGACCGCTGAGCACGGCGGCACTGTGCGGACCGAACTCCGGCGCGAGATGCAGGCACAGCATCCGGAAGACAGTGCGTTCCTCAACGCCCAGTGCCGCGTAGGAAAGACGGAAGACCCCCGCTATCTCACGGTCGGTGTCATGCAGTTCCTCGATACGCGCATGCTCGCGTGACAGGCGCTCGATCAGATACTGCAGACTCCAACTGGGACGTGAGTTCAGCCGACTTGCAGCAATCTCAACAGCAAGCGGAAGCCGCCCGCACAAGGAGACGATCTTCTCGACTTCTTCGGAGCGGTCGGCGCGGTCGTCCTCGATCATCCGCCGGAACAGCGCGGCGGCGTCGTGCTGCGGGAGTACGTCGAGAACGATCGGAAACGCACCGGGCAGGCCGGAGAGACGACGACGGCTGGTGATCAGAAACAGCGAAGGCGAGCTCGGCGGCAGGAGCGGTCTGATCTGCTCCGGGCCGGACGCGTCGTCGAGAACGACGACCACACGCCGCTGGCGTAACGTTCCATACCACAGAGCGGTCAGCTCCTCCAGGCTGCCCGGCAGGGGCCTCTGCAAGGTGCCCAAGGTGCGGAGCAGTTGTGTCAAGGCGGACTGCGGCGTCAGCGGCTCCTGTGCCGTTCCGTGGGTACGCAGATCCAGACTGATCTGACCGTCGGGGAATCGACCAGCGAGCCGTTCGGCCGCGGTCCAGGCCATGAGCGACTTGCCTACGCCGGCCATGCCGGAGATGGCTGCGACGGTGACCGCCGACGCGGAGCCGGAGGCTGACCTCTGAATCCGGTCCATCAGCGTGCGCATCTCGTGTTCCCGCCCTACGAGTTGGGCATGCTGGGGCAGAACCTGCGGGGCTGGGATGCGATCGACCGGACGTCGCCCCCTAGAGAGCAGAGCACTGATAGGAGCATGCGACAAGATCAGTTCGTGGATGCCCGCCAGTTCGGGTCCGGGCTCGGAGCCGAACTCCTCGCGCAGACGTCGACGCAGGTCCGCGTAGAGCCGCAGCGCATCGGCATGCAGACCACGTCCGTGACGAGCGATCATGAGTTGTCCGACGAGGATCTCGTCCGTGGGACGCCGGGCCACGAGTTCCGTCAGTTCCCCCATGGCGTCGGCGAAGTGCCCCAGCCTGAGTTCGAGGGCGATCCTTGCGACAGCAGCCTCGACACGTTTTCCCCGCAACGTGGTCCTGAGGCCCTCGGCCCACAGACCGCCCAGTCCGGCGAGCGCCTCTCCCCGCCAGAGTGCTTCCGCCTGCTGGAACAAGTCGAGTGACTGATAGAGGTCAGGATCGTCTTCGTCCTCCGACAGCGCACGCGCCTCGCCCACCAGTCGTTGGAAGCGGTACCAGTCGACGGCCTCGGGAACTGCCTCCAGCGTGTAGGTGTGCGACCGTCTTTTGATGGCGGGAGCCGTTCCGTCACCGGCCAGGACCTCCTCCATGTGCCGACGCAATCGGGTCGCATTGGCGTATAGGCTGTTCAGCGGGTTGCCCGGAGGGTCACCGTCCCACACTCTGCGGATCAGGGCGTCCAGGCCGACCGGCCGACCCACGTCGTAAGCCAGCGCCGCAAGGAGCAGGGCTTCCTTGGTGGAACCGAGTGCCAGAACATGACGATCGTGGCCGATCTCGACAGGGCCGAGAATCCTGCAGTCCACCAGCGCTCTCCCCTCGCCGGCAGCGCACGGAGGCGCCGTTCAAAATAGGGTGACATATTGTCAACTTCGGTCAACAGGAGCGTCTTTAAATGACCGAAAACGCTTTCGTTCTCTGCGTGAACGGTCTTAAGGAGCCAAGTGCCGGGTATCCAACAGGCCATCCGGGCGCGGATCTTCCAGCCGGGACCGACTGACGGGGGCAATCGATGGTTGAGGTGACGGTCGCGCTGCTGACCGCGGCGCTACTCGCCGGCGCCGATCCACACACAGCGGTCACAGCCCTCGGCACAGGATGCGAGCCCGACAACGCTGTCGACCGGGCCCTGGCGGCGCTGGAGGCAGTACCTGCCGATCATGCACGAGCCGGGGCATTGGCTGAGGCGCTGCTCGATGCGACACACGGACAGCCGGAGATGACCGCGCGGCTGCATCGCTGGATAACGGCTCAGGGCACGGTGGTGAACCCTACGGGTCCCGCCGAGCACGGCATCCACGCGCACAGCGACGCCACTGCGGATCATTCCAACACGGTAAGCGGGTCGGCCCGGATCGACGGACCGAGTATCCAGGCCCACACCATCATCGGAGGTGTCCACCTCACCACTCGCGGACCGGATCGCCCGCTCCCCGTCCCCCGCCAACTCCCTCCGGTGCCGAATCGTTTCGTCGACCGCGATAGGGACCTCAACATACTGAACTCCCTTACCAGCACCCCTCTCGTGGTGGTCAGTGGGCCGGCCGGGGTAGGAAAGACGACATTCGTCTCGCATTGGCTGCGCCGGATACGCGATGAATTTCCCAATGGCCAGCTCTACGCCGACATAGGTCCCGCCGCAACCGGCACACCGGTCCCGCCGCAGGAAGCCCTCGGCCAGTTCCTGCGTGCCTACGGCTTTATCGACCTGCCGTCCGACCAGGCCGAGCAGGTGGCACTGTGGCGCTCGGTCACGGGCGACCTGCGGATCGCGGTGATGCTGGACAACGCGGTGAGCGCGGCGCAGGTACGGCCGTTGCTGCCTGGTGGGTCCGGCAGTCTGTCCGTGGTCACGAGCCGCCGTAGGCTCACCGGTCTGCTTGCCGACGGCGGGACCTTCCACGAACTAGGTCTTCTGGAACCGGAAGCTGCCGTGGAATTACTCGTCGGCAGAATCGGCGACCACCGTGCAGAGCACGAACGTGACGCCGTCGCCACCGTCGCCGAGTTGTGTGCTGGGCTGCCTCTCGCGCTCTGTCTGGCGGGAGCCCGGATGGCGGCGCGCCCCCGGCAGACTGTCGCATCTCTGGTGAACGCGCTCAACCACGAGGGCGGCCGACTGGCAGCACTTCACGCGGACGGCCACTCGGCGGTACAGGCAGCTCTCGACGAGTCGTACACCTCGCTCCCACCTGACATGGCCCACGGATACCGTTGCCTGGGCAGCCTGCCGTTCACCGTCTTCGGAACCGAGGTGGTCGCCGCCGCCTGCGACCTGCCGATCCCACAGGCCGAGGCTGTGGCTGACGGACTGATCGAGGTCAACCTCCTGGAAGACCTGGGAGCGAACCGCTTCCGGTTCCATGAACTGGTCCGCCTGCATGCCGCCCAACGGGCCTCCCAGGACCAGTCCGTCACGACACTGGGCGGCACTCGACGCGCCGTCGGCTGGTATCTGGCCACCGCCACGGCCGCGGAAGCCCTGCTCACCCCCAGCCACCGCAACCTCCCCCGCGAATACCCGCGAGGCACACCGCCACCGCTCTCCTTCGGCGACCCCAACGCCGCGCTGGACTGGCTCAGCAGAGAACAGAGCCAACTGGCCACGGCCCTGAGGACCGCCGCAGACAACGGCTGGCACGCCACCGTCTGGCAGTTGGCGGACGCCCTGTGGCCGCTATGGCACCGACTACGCCCGTACGATCTGTGGCTAGAAGCCCACGACAAGGGACTAGCCGCGGCCCGCCGGGACGGACGCCCGGCTGCGCTGAGCCGCATGCTGACGAGCGGCGGCGGCGCACTGCTCAACTCCGGCCGACCCGAAGAAGCACTGACGTGGTACACCGAGGCCCTCGACCACGCCCGCGCGGATCAGGACCGCAAGGCCGAGGCACAGTCGTTGCACGGCATCGGCCGGGCCCACCACATGCTGGGGCGCCTGTCCGAGGCCACGTCGTTCTTCACTCGCGCTCTGGCTCGGCGCGAGACCATCGGGTACGTACGAGGGGCCGCGCTCACTCGAATATGCCTGGGCGAGATCGCGATCGCTCAGGGCGCCTCGGACCAAGCCGTCGCCGAGCTGACTACGGCTCATCGTGAACTGGCGGCCATACCGGACTTGCACGATGCGGCACGGGCGCTGGCCTTCCTCGGGCGCGCCCAGGCTACCCGTGGAGACTTCGCCGCCGCCGCATCACATCTCGAAGCGGCGCTGGACGAATTCCGCTCGATCGGCTCCGTTCACTGGCAGGGCCGCGCCATGGAGATGCTCGGGCTGACGGCGCTGGACCGTGGTGACCAAGCGACCGCCCGAACATGGTTCGAGCGGTCGCTCGCCGTCTACGCCTCCATCAGTCCCAGGGACACCCGTCGGCTGCGCGACCGGATCAGCAGCCTCCGCGAGCCTCCGGCACCGGTCTGAACACCCGCCGCCGCCCAGGCGTGCCACACAGAAGCCACCCAGCCATGCTCACGAGGAGTCAGCACCGCCCCGGCTGCCATCACACACCGCCCGTCACGGGACAGCACCAGGCACCCGCCGCTCGCCAACCGCACTCCGGCCACGAGGCAACCGGTCTCCCGCACCAGCCGCGGAACCAATCGGGCTGCCGCCTCGGGCTCCACCAGGCCCTCGCCGCACACCACGTCGGCGCACGTGCGCCATACCCGGTCAGCGCCGGCCCCGACGTACAGCCGAACGTGCTCGTCCAGGTGGCGAAAAGACCGAGGACAGCGGACCGGCCGAAGCACATCCGACTCGTGCACCAGAACCTCGTACCGTCCACAGTGCAAGCTCGCCGGCCGACAGCCACACTGCGCCGTGGTGCAGCGAATACTGCTGTCGAGCTGCCATTCCACGGTCACCGCCATCGCTCCGGCGGCAGTCATGCAGAACCCGCCACAGCCAGCGCGGACAACGACGGCGGAAGCGGCAGCGGCCGGATCTCCGGCCTGCACGCAGGCTGTCCGAGGCCGAGAACCCGGTAGATCACCCGCCGGAAGCGGCGGTTGAACTCGCCGGGCCCGGAGCAGATGCGTGCCGCGAGCGCCGCGTATTCCTCCGCCCTGTACTCCTCGGCCGCGTACGCCAGCTGCTCGGTCAGCGGATGGTGCGCCGACAAGGCGGGCACCGTCAGTGCCATCGCCGCACCTGGTGACGCGAGATTGGCGTTCTCCTGGGGATAGCGCGACAACAGCACCGGGGCCCCGGTCATCGTGCCGTAGAGCGTCACGCTGCTGTAGTCGCCGATGATCCAGTCCGCCGCAATGAGCGCCGGTCGCCACTCCTGGTCGGGCGACAACAACGTGATCCCCGACCGCTCAAAACCCGCCGTCCAAGCCCGCACCTGCCACTTCCCGTGCCAGGCCCACACGTTGGGGTGGACAAGCACGGCCACCCGATACTCCGGCCGCGGCAGTTCCGTCATCAGGCGGGGCAGCAGACCGTCCAGTCGGCTGAACGCGGAGTGTCTGCCCCACGCGGAGGTCACCAGGACCAGTTTCTCCCGCTCCTCCAGGCCCAACGCGGCACGGTAGCGGTCCCGGGACGACAAGCTGACGGCGATCCGGTCGTGACAGGGGTCGCCGACCACCTCGGCCCGAGGCACGGCCTGCGGGCACGATCGCGCCAGTTCGTCGCGCTCCTCATCGTGAGCCAAGGCGATCGAGACCGGCACTACGTCGTCCTCCCTCGTCAGGTACCGCGGGCTGAGCCCGGTGACCTTGCGCATCGCCGGTAGGACGCCCTCGACCGCCCTTTCGAGCCTCATGCGCCTCGCCCCGTGCGAGAGCAGCACGACAGGTGCCCGCACCTGGTCGATGCCCCGTGACCCGGCTGCCAGCGCCAGATCGAACCGTTCGCGGACCGCTTGCGCCCACGGCAGGACCGACCCGCCCAGCCGACGCACCAACCGCTCCGCACCGTCATTGAACGGATGCGGCGCCACTGTGAACGCCACCTGCAACCGCAGATCGGCCTCCAACAGCGGGAGTACATCCTCCAACCGCTTTCCGTAGACCTCGGAGTGGACGATCACCAGCACTTTCCTGCACCCGGGCAGCGTCGCCCACTGCTCAAGGTCTCTTCCAGACCCAGTCATCTTTCTCCCCGTAACCGATCAAGCGTCGATGTCGCGCGAAGCGACCTGCGGCGAGACTCCCCGGGGGACAAAACGAAAGGCTTGCACCGGCCTTGGAGAAACCTTACAAGCGATGACACATGGCCGAAAAGCGAACTTCTCCGTGAACGAGTCGGAGAAGACAGCAGCGCCAGGCGACGGAGGCACAGTACGGTCGCCCCCCACCATCAGCTTCTCGACGCACCAGATGTTCTGTACAGAAGAGGAACTTACGTCTCCGGACAGACCCGGCGTGGCCCTCGTGGAGGGGACATGGAGAACGAATTGACGCCGGTCGTGGCGCCGGGAGCCTCAACGGTAGTCGGCTTGATGGCCACCGATACGTGGAGCGCCGTCAGGCCACGCATCGTCGCGCTACTGCGGCAAGGTGACCGGGCTCAGGAGGATACGCTCCGCATCGAGAACGAGTTGGAGTTAGAGCGTCGCGAGGTGGTCACGGCGCGAGACAGCGGGGACATGGCCGCCGTCGTTGACATCGAGGCCGTCTGGCGGACGCGGCTGCGCCGCGTCCTTCATGACAGCCCCTCCGCGGCGACCACCTTGGGCGCACTCATCACCCAACCCTCCTCCGGCTCAGGCCCGGTGCACAACGAAATCAGCGGCGCTGATTCTCACCCGCCGGTCATTCCGCCGGGCAACGTACGCGGAGACTCGCACATTGGGTGACAGCGGAGCTGCGGTGCCGTCAGGGCCACCTCCTGCATCAGCCTGAGGGCTCGCAGAAAATCAACATGCTGGTTTGACCTCGATGAGGCTGCTGTTCTCGAGGAACGCGAGGATGTCAGCAGGCGTGCGGAACCTGGCTGTTGAGGCTGGAATCAATGCCAAATAACCCGGCAGGAGAGGGCGGAAACGCACGAACACCGCACGTTCAAGACGACCGCACCCGCCTGATACAAGGAGCGGAACGAACTTCGGCGCAAGCGAGCACGATATCTCACACCCTGAGAAATGAAAGGCTCTGAACCGCCGCCCTGGGCGAAGCAAACCCACGAGCGACACCGTCCAACCCCGTCGCCGGTCTGCTCTCCCAACAGCAGCCCGCCACTCTCTACGGCACCGTTCGAGCGTGGGCCCAAAAAACCGCGCACGCCTCGACATGTCAGGGCCAACCAGGCAAGAGGCCGTAAGCCTTTGTTTCGAATTTGAGACGTACAGCCTCCCTCGAGAAGAGCTCTACGCGCATCAATGACGCTCCCTCGATACGAGAATTCAAGGAAGCCATCAACCCACTTGCGCACGGACACCAGTTCAGGTAAAAAATCCTTGATCGTTTCGCTCGTAACCCGAAAAGGCAAGAGTTCAACTTGAAGACATCACAAAAACTCGGCACAGCTTTGACCGTGCTCGCGTGCATCCCTTGTTTCCTGCTCGCAGCTACGTCTTCGAAAGAATCGACGGCGGCAGAGGCCAAGGATTCAGTGACGCAGTCCGCGCCAGAGAACCCCACACCGCAGCACCACCCCACTCCGAAACCAGAGGGATTGCATTCGTAGACCCCTCCGAGCCTGCGGCAAGTCGCCATTGAGGGGCCGGCGGCCCACTTAAGATACACAACTAGCGGGCCGCCGCGCCGCCAACTCTTCACCTCGCGCGAAAACATCCACACCCGACGCACTCCCGGTGGGCGCATCGATTGACACCTCACCGGAATATCAAAACTCGTCCACCCTTGTTAAAGAATATAGCTCTATGCGGTACCCCTACAGCATTTTACCCAGTTTCGACCACCATTTCACAGGAGCCGTCAAAATCCACCACCGATACCACACTTGTCATGCACAGTATCGGTTGTGCATCGTCGGTCGGGTTTGGCAACTGGAAGCCCGATAGGGGTAAGGCAGCGTCAGGTACTGCCACCTGAGTCGCTGAGAGGCGAGCGGATCCCAGCACATGCGGGACTGCGGGACATTAACAATCGACGTTAAAGGTGTCACCGGCATGCTTCCGGTAGCAGTTCAGCGTCGGGAGTGTTCCTCACCACGACGAGCCTCCCTTCGGCAGTTGGCGCAGCCAGCGGACCATCGACTCCCTTCAGGTGACAGGAGTTCCGCACCCAGAGCGTTCGTAGCGCAAGGAGGCCAAAGCGGGGCACGGGCCAGGTGTGATCAAGGAGGACCAGGGCGTGCAGATCAGCACCGGGCTCACCCAGCGCTGACGGCGCCCCAAGTCCCGTACTTGGCGGATCGAGGCCGTTCGCCGTGTGTGAGCGCCCGCATGAAGCACTCCGACGTCAACCGGAGCGCTGGAAAGCCCGGGGCGGGACGCGGTCGTTTCGGTTCTGTCCGCGCCCGGCGGCTTGAACGTGCCTAAAGCGCGTTGCAGAAGGCCGTGATCTGGGCATTTCCCCTGTATGCGTGGGGTGGTGAGGGTTGAGCCGCTGTGGGTGGAGACGTTCACGGGCTGCGGATAAAGCAGTTCGAGCGGTTGCTGAGGGTGGTGCGGGAGCGGGGTGGCGATGGGCCGCGGATCGGGCGGCCGTGGTGTCTGCCGCTTGCCGACCGGGTGCTGGTGGTGGCGGTCTACTACCGCACGAACCTCACCATGCGGCAGCTCGCGCCGCTGTTCGGGGTCTCCCCGGCGACGGTGTGCAGGGTCATCCAACGGCTCAGCCCCCTCCTCGCGATCGCGCCGGTCTCGCGTCCCGTCGATGCCACGGACCAGTTGTGGATCGTCGACGGCACGCTGGTCCCGGTCCGCGACCGCACGGTCGGCGCCTCGAGCCGCAACTACCGGTTCTCCGCGAACGTGCACGTCATCATCGACGCCGACACCCGCCTGGTCGTGGCCACCGCCCGCCCGGCCCCGGGCAACAAGGCCGACGCCCAGGTCTGGCGCGGCTCCGGCCTGCCACAGCAGTGCCAGGGGGTCACGGTCCTCGGCGACGGCGCCTACATCAACACCGGCCTGGTCGTCCCACACCGCAAACGACCCGGCCGGTCCCTGCTGGCGGGCGAGGAAGCCGACAACAAGGAGCATCGCCGGGTCCGCGCGCGGGTCGAGCACGCGATCGGCCGTCTGAAGCAGTACAAGATCCTTCGTGACTGCCGGCAGCACAGCGACGGCCTCCACCACGCAGTCCAGGCCGTCGCCCACATGCACAACCTCGCCCTGACCGCGTGATCAACACAGCCGCAGGCGGGCCCCGACCTGCAATCTCACGGCCTTCTGCAACGCGCTTAGCCCCGTCTGATCCAGCCGCCATCCAACCGCGGTTCAACTCCGCTTGCACGGAGAGCACATGCCGAGCCGTACGTCCACGGCCTCGGTGCTCGGTTCACCTCCGCTCGAGCGGGGTTGGTCCAGCGGACCACGTCTTCGAGTGCGTCGGCCGGCGGCTACTCCCCGCGCCCGCGGGGCTGGTCCGTCTCGGACTCCGTTTGCGCGCAGTCTCTGATCTGCTCCCCCGCCGCTCGTCCGCAGCTTGCACGACAACCTTCGTGGCTTCTCGACGCCACAGGGGCTACCCCGATGCCAGGCACGTCCAAAGCCCTGAAGCCCGAGACCTCTGCCTGCGAAGGAAATCCCCCCACCCACCAAGATCCGGACCAGAAGCGGGCCAACTCCACCTCCCACCAGGCAATCCCGCGCGTCTCTGCAGCTCAGACGCGGTCGGACTCGTGTACCACCAGCAAACGAAGAACCTCCTGGTGTCGTACTCGCCGAAGAAGCTGGGCTTCTTCTAGAAACCGAAAAAAGGGCGCCTGACCAGGGCAGAAGCCCGTCAGGCGCCCCTCTCGGCGCACAAGCACGCGGTGAGTCGAAACACGCCCTTACTCCCGATATCTCCCACCCGTATCCCAGCTCTGACCAGCAGTCCCGGGGCATTTCCGGGCCAAGGTACCCGCTAAGACGCTCTCCGCATCGTCATCGTCCGTCGCCTCCTTCCATCGACGCATGGAGTCTTCGATCAGCGTGTTGGCATGATTCCGCGCTTCAGCCAGGAACTTGGCGTAGTAGCGGAAGAGGACCTGGATGCCCTGCCCGGCTCTGCGCGCACACTCCGCGGGGTCGACCCCGGAGGCCAACCAAAACGAGATGCCGGCGTGGCGCAGGTCATAGGGACGCTTGGCCAGCTCAAGTGCATGCTCGGCAAGCGTAAGAACCGCCTCACGCGCTCGCCCCCAGGTGATGCCGTACGCCGAGGCGTCTATGTAGTTCCCGGCTGCGTTGCGGAACAGGCGTCCGTCGGGTGCAACGCCGAAGCTTCGTATGTGTTCGCGCAACATGCGGACGAGCACTGGAGGAATCGGCACCGGGCGCGTCGCCTTGGCTGCCCGCCGTTTCAGGGAGTGAATCTCGTGTACAGCACCGTCATCCGTCCACTCCTTACCGG
Source organism: Streptomyces sp. NPDC001858 (assembly GCF_053594615.1). Classification (NCBI taxonomy): domain Bacteria; kingdom Bacillati; phylum Actinomycetota; class Actinomycetes; order Kitasatosporales; family Streptomycetaceae; genus Streptomyces; species Streptomyces sp. NPDC001858. Next base: position 14,575 of record NZ_JBSFEV010000056.1, on the reverse strand, counting down.
CAGTCACGACGCCGCCCTTCAGGTTCAGAAGGCCCCAGCCGCTCGCCGGCAGACGGCACTGAGCGGTGTGCATCGTAAAGTCACAGGTCACGGGTCTGGTGTGCAGGGTGATTCGGGTACTCGCGTAGGTCGGCGGCGGATGACCATGGCGTAGATCATCGGACGGGTCCGGTGTCGGCGGGATGCCGGGTTCGGCTGTGCCCACGACCGGCCGCCGCCTACGATCCGTCAGCGGGTCGGCACGCCATGAGATCGCGGGAGGCTGCGGAGAGGCAGGAGCGGCAAGAAGATCGCCCAACAGGCCAGCGGCGAGGTTCTGCTGTACGGCTCCCTCATACGCCCCCGCGGCACTCCACCCCACCGGACCGACGATCCGCATCTCCGGAACCCTGGGGTTCGGGCGGTTGAAGGTCCGTCACGCCCGACGCCGAGGGAACTACTTCCACGCAACGGCCACGACGACCGCGGCCGCCGAGAGTGTCCCCACGGCGTAGAAGGCCCACTGCTGCTTGTTGCGCATGCCCATCAGAGCTGCCACCGCCACCAGAACGTCCAGGGAGAGCTTCACCCCCATCTTCGCGTTGTCCACCGGTAGGTCGAGGGACGTCCGGGTCCATATCAGTCCCGCACCGGTGACCAACTGTATGACCGCGCTGATCGGCATGTAGCTCCCGGCCACCGGGTTCTTCTCCCTCAGCTGATAGAAGAGGCCGCCCATGATCGCGGCGAACCCGAAGAGGTGGAAGACGAGGAACACATATCTGAGGATCTCCATGCCGACGATCATCCTATCCCTCAAAAGGAGTGCCCACACTGGGAGTTGGCATGCTCCGGACGGGGCAGCGGGCAGCACTGCATTACCCGGTGCGAGAGCTGGGACCAGGGACCCGGTAGGTGACCAGCTCGCACGGTGACCGGCGGGCGGGCGGGCCCTCGCCGGCCGAAATAGCGCTGACGCTGCCGGACGGGCAGAAGTTCTCTGGGGCAGATGCTGTGGCACGAGGCAGATCGAGTGGGATTGCTGCAGCTCAGCGCAAGGTTTTCTGACGCCAGCAGCCGCAACAGGCGTTGCACGATCGCTGGTTCGGGTGACGCGCCCGGACGAGAGCACACCTGCTCGCCGTACTGGACGCCTACCGACGCCGGATGAACCGGCAGCTCACCGTGCAGAAGTCCCGCCACAAGCTCGCCCGAGCGCCTGGTCGCGGTATGCAGCGCGCTTGACCGACCACAGTTCGCGTCACCCGCGCCGGACACCATCGCGTCTTCCTGCCGGACCGGGCCGACGACTCGTTCGGCGTTCCAAGACGCCGCAGCCGAAGTCCGTCGTGTACGTGACTGCGATCCGACTGTGAAGGGCGTCAGTGGGACGGGGCAGGCCGAAGACCGGGGCCTGGGCGAGCCGGTCCGGGGCCATGCCGTGGGCACCGAGGGACGACGCAGACCTTCGAGCGGTGCTGCGGGGGATCTGGCTCAGCTGGGCCTAGGTCCGGCTGGGCCACCTTGCCGAGGCGCGTGCGCCGTTTGGAGAGAAAGACTGGTGGGGCGCGGTCGGGTCGCCGGAAGAGCCGCCCGGGAGCCGCGCCCCTAGAGGGGATACCGGTCTTCGGCGGCAACCGTCGCCCCGGCGTCTCCACCCCGCCGTGAGAGGAATCGACATGACCGACGCCGTTGTCCAGCGCAACCTCGACAACACGCTGCTGCTGCTCCAGGACGCGATGCCGAAGGGCGACTTCGACCTCATCCGCTCGCTGGTGACTGCGGATGCCCCGATCCGCCGGGCCGGCTTCGCGGACCTGTACGCGCTGACCGGGGACGCGATCCCGCAGAGCGGCAACTTCGTGGAATGGCTTGAGGCGGGCTGGAAGGTGCTGTCCGGGGCGCTGACGGACCAGACCGCGCAGGCCCGCGACATCGTGGCCTCTGGCAACACCGTCATGCTCCAGTACCGCATGACTGCCTTGCACTCCGGCACGTTCGCCGGTGTCCCGGCCACGGGCAAGCGCGTGGAGTGGGAGGAGATCGGCGTGCTGCACTTCGACGACGAGGGCAAGATCACCGACCTGTGGTTCATGTGCCAGGAGCTGAGCCTCGCCGAGCAGATCGGCTACAAGACGCAGCTGAGCTGACTCACAGCCCCGCCGTCCCGTCCCGTCCTGTCCCGGCCTCGCGATGGCGCCCCCGCGTCGGCTCAGTGAGGCCGGGGCGCATCTGTCCGTGTCGCACGAGCGGCGCCCCACATGTACACGGGGGCGCCGCTCGTCGTGAGAAACGGGACTACTGCAGCCAGTGGACAGGTCACCCGTTGTGAAGCAGGGGGAAGCCGTTGAGGATCTGCTGGAGGTGCATGACCTGCCGGGGGATGAACTCGGCGATCGTGAGGCCGACGACGTCCGCGGCTTCGCCGACGTCGGCGACGATGCGGCGTACTTCGCTGCTGGTGAGTCCGCCCGGTACGAACCCCAGTCCGAGGCCGATCTCGTTGCTGTCGATGGTGTCGACGTCGAAGTGGACGGCGACGCGGGTGCAGCCGGTGGCCCGCAGCCAGTCGAGGAGGGGCCCGGTGGAGGCCCGCAGTTGGTCGGGGCTGAAGGACGGGATGCCCCAGGCGGCGATGTTGGGGAAGTCGTCGTCGGTCCACTCGTGCAGGCCGACGAGGGCGAGGCGGTCGGGGGAGACTGCGGCGGGCAGCAGTTTCTGTACGTCGGCGTCGCCGTGGCCGGTGAGGGCGGTGACGGCCATTGCGTGGTAGCCGCGGTAGGCGCTCTGCGGGGTGGCGACGTCGGGGTGTGAGTCGATCCAGATGACGGCCAGGTCGTCGCCGTAGCGGTGTGCGAGTTCGGCGAAGGGGGCCACGCTGACCGCGCACTCGCCGCCGAGCGTGGTGATCCGCGCCGGATCGTGTGCACGGATCACGTCCAGTGCGCTCGCGAGCTGTTTCAGCACCACCGCCTTGGCCTCGACGCCGTCACGCTCCTCCAGGCCGTCGTCGCTCATGGTGACGGGGACGGTCGCGGTGGGGCCCTCGTGCGGCGGCAGGATCGCTTCGAGCACCTTGGCGCCGAGCGCGTAGCCACGGCGGGCGATGCCGAGCGGGAACTCGGGAGCCAGCTGCTTGACCACGGCGGCGCCGGCGCCCTGCCACTGGGGCCAGACGAGACGCAGATGGCCGCCCGCGCTGCGGGCCGTGCCGACGGGGGCGGTGGCGTGGGTCATGGGCTTCCCCTCACGGGCCGGGCGGCAGGACGCGACAGCGAGCGAGCCCACCCGCCCACGTGCGCAGGTCGGTGTGCGTCGGTCACTCAGGGTGTCTCGCGGTGCCGGGCCGGCCGGCCTGCGACGAGCCGTCGCTGCGGACGGCGTCGGGGGCGCTCCAGCTGGCCAGGAGGGCGAGGGCCTGCGCCGAGGCGGTGCCGGGTTCTGCGGTGTAGACGCAAACGGTCTGGTCCGGGTCGGCCGGCAGGGCAAGGGTCTCGTGGTTCAGGGTGAGCTCGCCGATCACGGGGTGATGGAAGTGCTGCGTGCCGTGGGCGCACTGGGCCACCCGATGGCTGTCCCACCAGGTGCTGAACTCGGGCACCCTGACGACGGCCTCGCCGATCAGCTCGTTGAGCAGGGGGTCGTCGGGGTGGCGTCCGGCTTCCAGACGCAGATTGGCCACGACGATCGCCGCGACCTCGTCCCAGTTCCGGTACAGCTCTCGGGCGGCCGGATCGAACAGCACGAAGCGGGCGAAACTGCGCTCCCGGTAGGGCTGTGCCTCCCAGTCGGTGATCAATGCCTTGGCCAGCTGGTTGGCGGCGAGCACGTCGCCGCGGTGGTTGGCGACGAAGGCCGGGGAGACGCTGTTGAGGACGTCCAGCATCCGGTGGACCTCGGGGCGTACCCGCTGCACGGGCTGGGGGCGGCCGCGCTGCGGACGCGCGGTGCGGCTGCGGCTACGGGTGCGGGCGAGGTCGAAGAGGTGGGCTCGTTCGTCGTCGTTCAGGCGCAGCGCGCGGGCCACGGCGTCCAGGACGGCCTCGGAGACGTTGGGGTGGCGGCCCTGTTCGAGGCGGGTGTAGTAGTCCGTGCTCACCCCGGCAAGCTGGGCGACCTCCTCGCGGCGCAGCCCCGGGACCCGGCGGACGCCGATACCCGCAGGCAGTCCCGCCTCGGCCGGGGTCAAGTGGGCCCGGCGGGTGCGGAGGAAGTCGGCCAGTTCAGCGTTCTGCTCCATTTCTCCAGTATTCGCCGGGAGCGCGGTGACCGCGCCGCTCAGGGTGGCCCAGCTGGACCCAGGCTCCGCTGGGCCAGGTTTGCCGGGTCATCCGCTGTGTGGCGGCGTGAACCTGGATCACGGCGGTCCTGCTCGACCATGCCGTCTTGCCCACGCGGCACCCCGCCCGCCTGGCGATGTCCTCTGGAGCACCCCCGTCACGCCTTTGATCATCCATGTCCTCGGGTCCGCCACGTTCGTCCAGAGCGCCTCGGAGTTCATGCTCTCCGGGTTGCTGCCGCAACAAAGACCAATCCCCTTGTCTCCCCCGTCTCCGCGTCTCGAAGGGACACCTGTATGAGCACCATCGCACTGATCGGCAGCGGACTGATCGGCGGCACCGTCGCACGCCTGGCCGTCGCCGCCGGCCACGACGTCGTCCTGAGCAACCGGCGGGGACCCCAGAGCCTGGCCGCTGTGGTGACGGAGCTGGGCCCGCAGGCCCGCGCGGCCACCCCCGCCCAGGCCGCCGCCGCGGGCGACATCGTGGTCGTGACCATCCCGCTGCACGTCTACCGCACGGTCCCCGTCGAACCGCTGCGCGGCAAGGTCGTCATCGACACCGACAACTACTACCCGCAGCGCGACGGCCGCATCGCCGAACTCGACGACGAAACCACCACGACCAGCGAGCTGCTCCAAGCCCACCTGCCCGAGTCGCGCGTGGTCAAGGCGATGAACAACATCTTCTACATCCACCTCGGCAACCTCGCCCGGCCCACCGGCCACCCGCAACGGTCGGCCCTGGCCATCGCCGGCGACGACCAGGACGCCAAGAAGACCGTCAAGGCGTTCCTCGGCTCGATCGGCTACGACGCCCTGGACGCCGGTCCCCTCGCCGAGGGCTGGCGCTTCCAGCGCGACACCGCCGCCTACAGCGAGCCGTACTTCAGCGCCGGCCACAGCCTGACCGCCACCGCGCAGGGCGCCGACCCCGGCCCGGGACAGCCCGTCACCGCAGACACCCTGCGCCCCCTGCTCGCCGCGGCCAAGCGGTACCGCGACATATGACCCGGCCCGCGCCGGCACAGCCGCAACACCGGCCACGGCCGGCCACAAGACCTCGTGTGCCAGGACCGCACGCGCGGACCCCGCCCCCCAACCCACAGCTGCTGACCGCGGCCAGACCGCCCTCTGCAGAAACCACTCCCTCAGCACTCAGGAACGAGACGTTCGCCATGCCCCAGACCATCGCCTTCATCGGAAGCGGCAACATCGGCCGCACCCTCGCCCGCCTCGCCGTCGACGCCGGCCTCGACGTCGTCCTGAGCAACTCGCGCGGACCCGAAACCCTGGCCGACGTCGTCGCCGAGCTCGGCGACGCCGCCCGCGCCGCCACCCCGGCCGAGGCCGCACAGGCCGCCGACCTCGTCGTGGTCTCCCTGCCCTTCCACGCCCACGACAACCTCCCCGCCGATGCCCTCGCCGGCAAGACCGTCATCGACACGATGCACTACTTCCCCGAACGCGACGGCCGGATCGACGACCTGGAGGAGCGACGCACCACCAGCAGCGAGCTGCTCCAGCGCCACCTGTCCGGATCACACGTCGTCAAGACACTCGGCAACATGGACTTCCTCCGCCTGTACAGCTCGGCCCGCCCCTCCGGCCACCCCGAGCGCAGTGCCCTGCCCGTCACCGGCGACGACGCCAAGGCCAAGGCCGAGGTCGTGCGGTTCATGGACACCCTCGGCTACGACGCCCTCGACGTCGGCACGCTCGCCGACAGCTGGCGCCACGAGGCCGGCACCCCCATCAACGTCCTGCCCTACGTCGGAGAGCCGCCCACGGGCATGACCCAGGAGCAGGCGCACGAGTGGATGTTCAACGGACCGTCCGCCGTGGTCAGCGCCGACCGCGTCAAGGAACTCACCGGCCAGGCCACCCGCACCGGCCGCGTCGGCCTCTACCTGGAGGACCTCTTCCCGGTCGGCAACTGACCCGCCTGCGAACGTTCAAGCACTTCCCCATCAGAGGCAACTGCAGCCCCCGCGTAATTCCCCAGTTGGTTGCGGCTGATGACGGTCCGCCCAGGAAGGGCCTCAACGGCCGCTTCGACGAGCTCGCCCCGTACGACGTGGAGTCGCTGGCGACACTGAGCTGACACGGGGCGTGCCCGGCAAGCCCCTCCCCGCCCGGGGCCGCACCCCCGGTCGACCATCAGACCGCCAGCAGCGACGCCGGGGTACGAGCCTTGAGGAGGCCTGCCTGGCCGCCCCCACTGGTGCGGGCTCGGGAGTCTGCGTATCGGGCGTGGTGCGGGGGCCGGGCACCATGGACGCCGCAGCGTCGAGGGCGAGGTGGCAATCGCTGCCGTCACAGTCACGCTCTTCCCTGGACTGCTGCCCCGGCAGCCTGGCCTATCGGTCCGCGACTCCTTTCTGATTCAGGGCCCGCGTCAGTTCACGGTTGGCGGCTCGGGCAGCCTCCAACTCCACGTCCCTTTCCTCCAGGCGCGCCAACAGCTCGGTGTTCGCCTGCTCCAGGCGGGAGACCCGGCGCTGAAGCTCTTCCTGATCGGCGGGGGCACCGAGTCCCGATTCCCGCCACGCCTGCCGGCCCATGAGCTCGGTGAGCCGGCGCTCCAAACGCCGGGTCTGGGCGGTGAGCCGGGTGTTGCGGGCGTGCGCGTTGGCGAGGTCGGCCTGGAGCGAGGCCAGGCTGACCGGAGGGCCCGCTGCCGGGTCCCATGCGGACGGCTGGAGTCCGGCGGCATGGATGAGGGCGAGCAGATCACGGTGGCGGTAGAGGAAGGTGCGGTCGACGCCGGCCTGCCGGGCGATGCCGCTTACGCTGATCGCGGTGCCGGCCTGGGTGGCGTGCTGGATGGCGCTCTTCACGCGCTGGCGACGGCGTTCGCCGTCCGCGCGGCGGCCGTCGGCCATGGCGGTGTCCATGCGGTCCTCGTGGTGTGGACGCCGGGCAGGGGCCGGCCGCTGCGGGGCATGCCGAGCATCACGCTCCGGCTGCGGCATACGACGGCGACGGCCTCGCCGATCTGGGCCTGTTCCTCGGCGGTGAGGTCACCGAGATCGGCTTTGACCCGCTCGATCAGCTGGCGCACCCGGCGGATCTCCTCGTGGGAGGGCATCGCCTCGCTGCGCGCCCAGTCGTCGACGGAAAACGCCGACATCAGCCGCTCCCGGCTGCGCGGCAGGTCAGCCAGGTACGCCTGGGGGTCGGGCAGGTAGGACACGTCGGTGCGGAAGTGGTCACAGCCCACACAGCGGAACCGGATAGGGCAGCTCTGTCCGCCGGCCGCGACGTTCGAGGGCTCCTGGCACCCCGTGGGGAACGCTGACTTCCCCGATCGCCCGCCGTACATGCTCGGAGTCCAGCAGCGACTGGGCCTTGCGCCACACGCGGGTGCCGTTGCGGTCGACCTGCAGGGCAACCACCCGGTCCACGGCGTCGCGGCGCCGTTCCTGGCTGACTAATGGTGACGTCGGGTATTGGAACTGTCTGAATACCTGGCCGATCTGCACCCTCGGTGCCTCGTGGTGGTGACCCGGCCCGTGCGCGTCCAGGTTGGGAGCGTGGAGCATGCCCGAGGAAATCGGGTGCTGAGGGAGGGGCGGCCCGCCAGGATGGGGATCATGAGTGGCGAGACGCGCGTGGGGAGTCAGCAGGACGTGGCAGAGGCGGGACGCCCGCTTGCTTTGGTGACGGGGGCGGGACGTTCGGCCGGGATCGCAGCGTCCGTGGTCCTGAATCTGGCCCAGGCCGGCTGGGACGTGGCCTTCACGTACTGGACCCCTTATGACGCACGGATGCAGTGGGGCATGGAGCCCGGGGCGCCCCGAGAGTTGCAGAAGCAGGTGGCGTCCCTCGGGGCGAGAACGCTCGCGGTCGAGGCGGACCTGAGCGACCTGACTGTGCCGACTCAGCTCTTCGACAGCGTCGAGCGCGAACTGAAAAACGTCACAGCGCTGGTGCTCTGCCATTGCGAATCGGTCGACTCCGGCCTGTTGGACACCACTGTGGAGAGCTTCGACCTGCACTTTGCGGTGAATGCGCGGGCAACGTGGCTGCTGATCCGTGAGTACGGACTGCGATTCCGCGGGCAGCACGGAAGCGGGCGGATCGTCAGCCTGACCAGTGATCACACCGCTGGCAACCTGCCCTATGGGGCGAGCAAGGGGGCCATGGACCGGATCACGCTGGCCGCCGCCCGCGAGCTCGCCCATCTGGGGGTGACCTGCAACGCGATCAATCCCGGGCCGACCGACACTGGGTGGATGACCGAAGAGCAAAAGGCGGACATGATCCGCTTCACGCCTCTGGGGCGCCTCGGTGTGCCGCAGGACTGCGCGAATCTGGTCACGTTCCTCTGCTCGGCGGAGGGCGGATGGATCAACGCCCAGCTTCTCCAGAGCAACGGCGGTCTTGGGTAGTCAAGTGCATGAGGCATGACTTACGGGCGCTTCCGGCCGGCGACTTCGGGGGCGTAGGTTGCCCGGTCGCCGGCGGAGAGTCGTTGCCAGGCGACGGCGACATCGGTGTGAATGCCGGGGGTGCGGGCGAGGATCGCGGCGGGGATCTCGGTGGCGAGCTGGAAGAGAGTGGTGGTGCTGCGGGCCTGGTTGGGCCGGATCCCGAGCTGGTTCAGGCACTGGGTCAGCTGTGTGGTGCTGATCGGGCGACCGGGCTGGCCGCCAGGGAAGAGCCATGGAGACGGAGCCACGGCGCCGATGGCCGCGTGCCCTTTGCGGTTCGCGGCGACCGTGCGGGCCAGCTGGGCGACGGGCTCGGGCAGCTGAACGGGTGCATTACCGAGGTGGAGACGTACCTCTTGGGCACCGACCTCGACGTCCTCGACGGTCAGTCGGTGGATCGCCGATGGCCCTTGTGCGTAGAGGAGGAGAAGCAGTCCTGCGAGGCGGTCTTCGGGTTTGAGGGTGTCGTCGTGCAGGAGTCGGCGTGCGACGTTCCACCGGTGCTCGTCATCGAGTGGTTGGGTGGGGCCGTGCCAGCGGACAGCGGGGACGTGGACGGTGGTGAGCTTGTTGGTGCGAGCCCAGCGGACGAAGTGCCCGCCTGTGTGGCGGTAGGTCGCGGAGTCGTCGGTGAGCCACTGGTCCAGGTTGGCCTGTCGGCACGTCGCCAAGGCGAGGTCGTGGGCCTGGAGCCAGGTAAGGAAGGCGACGGCCGCGTGGGTGCGTTGACGCGCGGATGTGAACTGCTGCGGGGTCAGGGGGCGGCCGTTGCTGCGTCGTCGTAGTCGACGAACCAGGTGCCATATCGCTTACTGGCGCAGGACTTTGCGCTGTTCGGGGTCTTGTTGTGATGCGAGAAGGCCGGTGAGGAAACGTTCGAGATCCCGATCGTACCGGGAGTCCTGGGTCGGCATGAGCGGGCGGCTGAGTGGCTGCGAGTGTGGACGGATCTGGGGCGGGCCCCGCGCACGATCGACGCGTACGCGCGGGGGTTTGGCCGAGTACCTGACCGTCTGTGAGCGGGACGGCGTCGGTCCGGGCGCCGCGAACCGACTGCAGGTGGCCGCGTTCGTGAAGGACCTGTCCACCCGGCCGAGCCGTCGGGGGAGCAACGTGGTCGCGCTGGACTCCGGGATCGGCCTGGCGAATGCGCCGCTGCAGCAGCGGCTGGTGCCAGTGCGGTTGTTCTACGACTACCTCATTGAGGAGGGCATGCGGGAGTCCAACCCGGTGGGCCGTGGCCGCTACACACCTGGCCGCCAGTTCGGGGGCCACCAGCCGGGACTGGTGCCGGGCTTGACGAAGCTGACGTGGATCCCGAGCGAACAGCAGTGGCTGGACCTGCTGGACGTCGTGCGGAAGGAACCGGTGCGCAACCGCGTCATGCTGGCGCTGGCCTACGACGCGGCACTTCGGCGCGAGGAACTGTGCTCCCTGCGGACCGACGACCTCGACCCTGCTCACCGGACCTTGCGGGTCCGCGCGGAGACGACGAAGACCCGGCGCGAGCGCGTCGTTCCGTACTCGGCGGCGACGGGGGTCCTGCTGTCCGGCTACCTCGCGCACCGGGCCGCGATCGGCCGGGCCCGCGGCCCGGTGTTCCTGTCGGAGTCGCGCCACAATTACGGCCAGCCGCTGATCCTGTGGACCTGGTCCAAGGTGGTCCGGCGCGTCGCCCTCGCTGCTGACCTGCCGCGCTTCTCGACGCACACCACGCGGCATCTGTGCTTGACCGACCTGGCGAGGAGGGGCTGGGAACTGCACGCGATCGCCTCGTTCGCCGGCCACCGCAGCACCGAGTCGACACTGACCTACATCCACCTGTCCGGCCGGGACCTGGCGGAGAAGCTGAACCGCGGCATGCAACAGATCCACTCCTGGCGCGTGGACATGCTCACCCGGGCCGCCCAGAGCACAGGGACGGTCGCCCAGTGACGGCCCAGCCGATCCCGACGACCGCACCCGTCTGGGCATGGCCGGTCAACCTCCCCCGCCATGACCGACGCGGTCTGCTCACCAAAGCCGAGGCGGAGGCCCTGCGGAACTGCAGCATCGATGAGATTCGCCGCCACGACCTGGCCGCGGACTTCCTGTCTCTGCGACCGACCGCCCGGCTGGTCCGGCCGCTCGCTGATGTCCTTGGCGCCCTGCACTGGCCACCGGACGACCGCCATCAGCGCCGGTACGCACGCGATGCGGCAGGACTCGTGCTCCTGCGCAGCGGCGAGCTCCGCCGGGCCTTCTGGGGCTGGTCGGTGCAGGACTGGGCCGACCTGATCCACGCCGATGGCGCCGAGTTTCGGGGCCACTGGGGCGGGCAGATCGGCCCCAACGCTCGGCCGTTCCTGATTGCCTATGCCTGCCTGCTCGGCGAGTTCACGGCCTTCGAGCGGCTCGGCCGGTTCATGCGGCCGAGCCTGGCCTGTGGGGTGTTCGGCGCCGGGCCCGTGGACGCGACTGTCGAGCAGGTCTGCACGGTGCTGGCCGACTGGGGGTATCGCCGCGATGCCCAGAAGCTGGAGGCGGTGGTCTGCCAGGTGCTGCTGTTGAACCGCAGCCCGCGGTTGGAGGACCTGTCCACCGAGGTCCTGGGCGAACTGCGCGAGAGCCCGGCGATGGGCGGGCAGTGGGGCAAGGACCTGCACGGCGTCCACCGGACGGTCGCGGTGCTCGGCCACGCGGACCCGCCAAGGTCGAGCCATGAGGCGGGGCCGGCGGCGATGAAGGGAGTGCCGAGCGGATGGGCGGGGTGGGTCGAGCGGTGGTACGGGACATCGACGCTGACGCCGAAGATCCGCAGGAGCTACCGCAGCGTGCTCGCGAAGATCGGCCGGTGGCTGGCCGACGAGCACCCCGAGATCACCGAGCCAGGCCAGTGGACCCGCCAGACCTGCCCGTCCTGGGTTGCGGCGGTGGACCGGATGTCCGTCGGCGACTTCTCCCAATGGACCCACGGCATGCGCTCACAGGGCCGCATCGGCAAACCGCTCACCGCGCCGTCGAAGTCCGGCTACCTCAAGGTGCCCCGCGCGTTCTTCCGCGACCTGCACGAATGGGAGTGGACGCCGCGGCGCTTCGACCCTGCCCACGCCTTGCGGACACCGCGAAGCGTCCGCGCGTTGATGGGTCCGGACCCGCGGGTGATCGCCGACGACACCTGGGCGAAGATGCTGTGGGCCGGCCTGAAGGTCGAACCAGGTGACCTGCCGACCTCGGACAGTCGCACCTACCCGGTCGAGCTGATCCGCGCCATCACCTTGACCTGGCTCTTCGCCGGCCAGCGAAGTGATGAAATCGCCCGACTGCGGGTGGGCTGCATCCGCTGGCAACACTACGGCCTGCCCATCCCCGGTGACTCGGGCGAGGTCCTGGCCCGCGACGCGGTCTGCCTGCCGGACGTCACCACCCACAAGACCGGCACCGCGTTCACCAAGCCCGTCGACCCGCTCCTGGGCAAGGCCATCGAGGCATGGCAGGCCGTCAGACCCGCGCAACCGCAGATGCTCGACCACAAGACCGGCGAGTTGGCCGACTTCCTGTTCGCCCACCGCGCCCGCCGGGTCGCCAAGCACTACATCAACACGGGGATCATCCAGATGCTCTGCCGCAAGGCCGGCGTCCCCACGGCCGACGCTCGCGGCAACATCACCAGCCACCGGGCCCGATCCACGATCGCCAGCCAGCTCTACAACGCCAGGGAGCCCATGACGCTCTTCGAACTGCAGGAATGGCTCGGTCACCGCACTCCGGAGGCGACCGCCCATTACGCGAAGATCACCCCGAACACCTTGGCCAGGGCCTACAACGACGCCGGATACTTCGCCAGGAACGTCCGCACCATCGAGGTCCTCCTCGACCGCGACGCCGTCGCCGCAGGCGACGCCGCCGCAGGCGAGCCCTGGCAATACTACGATCTGGGCCACGGCTGGTGCACCTACACCTTCTTCGAACAGTGCCAGCACCGGATGGCCTGCGCGCGCTGCGACTTCTACACCCCCAAGAACTCCAGCCGGGGCCAACTGCTGGAGGCCAAGGACAATCTGCAGAAGACGCTGGCCAACATCCCCCTCACCGACGACGAACGCGCCGCCGTCGACGACGGCCAAGCGGCCCTCGACCAACTCCTGGCACGACTCACCGACGTCCCTACCCCGGCTGGGCCGACACCTCGCCAGCTCGGAATACCCGCGACAGCCACGTTGCTTCCCGTCGTCGAGGTCCGGCACAGCAAGCAGTCGGCGGAGAGCCACCAAGAGCCGTTCACGACCGGCGGCACCAACTGAAGGGCGAAGTGTGACGTCTCAACCTGCCCCGGACCTGGCCAGTCTCTATCCTGAACTCGGCCAGGACGGCACGCTCCAGATCGCCCTACAGAAAGCCGTTGACCAGGCGGGATATCGGTTCGACGTGCTGCCCGAACGAGCTCCGGGGTGGAAGCGATCAGGAGCCCGGGCGGACAGTGACAGCCGGACGACGAGCGTTCACCTGGGCATCCAGGACCGCTGCTTCGTCATGAGCTTCTGGGAACGCGGTGTCGCGATGGCCAAGGGCACGACAACTAGTTTGAACGAGGCTGCCACGGCTACCGGGGTCTGGCAGTCCGGCGCCAACTTGGAAAATCTGCGATCCGCATGCCCGTTCGTCCGCTACGGCCCGCTCGCCGAGGCCCACGAGCGGGGCACCGCGGTCGAGACCATGTGGACGATCTACCGTCGGACCGCGGCATCACACGTCGACCACGACCTCATCGAAGCGTCTTACGCCCAGCCACAGCTTCGAGCCTTGTTCCCTTTCCACAGCCACACGTCACTGAACTTCAGCCGCTGCACCGGATTCCCCTACACCCACGACGTTCCAGTGGTTACTCCCGGGGACGGGAGATACCGCGTCACCTGGTGGAAGACTCGATCGCCTCAAGGACCGGCAGACATCGGAGAGGCTGACAACCCGCGTGACGCAGTCGCCTTGGTCGTCGCCCACCTTCCCCCCGAGTGCGGGCCGGCAGTCGCTGGGACTGCCAATGACCTTGACAAGTCAGATTCCACATAACGCCCTACAAGACCGTGTTCGGGTTCTACACCCGGTGGAGCGCAGCAGGCGTCTTCAACCTCGTCCGCGACCAGCTGCGGCGCCTGGTCCGCATCGCGACGGGCGCCTCGCCGCAGTGCGTGGCCGCGTTGATCGACTCGCAGTCCGTCAAAGTCGCCGCCACCGTCCCGAAATCCACTTCCGGATACGACGCCGGCAAGAAAACAGCGGGCAGGAAGAGACACATCGTCGTGGACACGAGAGGGCTGCCCCTGCTCGTGATGGTCACCCCGGCCGACATGCACGACAGCGTCGCCGGACGGGAACTGCTGTTCCGGCTTCGCCTGACACACCCCGAAATCGCGATCGTCTGGGCCGATCTGGCCTACGCGGGCACCATCGTCGGCTGGGCGAAGTCCTTCCTCGACCTGACGATCAAGACCGTGAGCAGGCCCAAAGGTTCACAGGGCTTCGTGATCCTGCCACGCAGATGGATCGTGGAACGCAGCTGGGCCTGGTGGATGCACGCACGCAGGAACGCGCGGGACTACGAGACCCTCCCGGCGCACTCGGAAGCGATGCTCACCATAGCCGCGATCACACTCATGACCCGCCGACTCACCCAGCGGCCCCTCTACCCGAACGCCGCAGCTCCGCGGCCGGTAAGCGCAGTTCAGGCCGCGTGATCACTCCTCCGTTCGTCCCGAATACCGATCGGCCCCGGGTTCGACGGCGAAAGCGGCCGCCTCACCGAACGCCCTAGGCGCTGTTTCTCGGATCTCCTGACGTGAGTGGGATGTTGGGGGCCAGGCTGGCTGTATGGGCCGTGGGGATCTGACGAATGCAGAGTGGG